>DAORUH010000006.1:0-41999 GCA_035433065.1 Devosia sp.
CTTGTCGAACCATGAGGGCGTGGTTCGATGGTGTGGGTGCACCTGCACCGGTCTCAATCTCGCCGCCGTCATGGCCGGGCGTGACCCGGCCATCCACTCGATGCTCGGCGCATCCGAGGTATCGAGTTGGCCCCCGGGACGCGGCGAGGGGGTGACGCGGCGAGGGGGGAGGGTTCGGGGCGACTGTGATGGCGTGGTGGGGTGATGGACCGGATGAGTCCGCGCGGGTGGATCGGTTCGAGCCGTGGATACCGGCGTTCGCCGGTATGACGGCGGCGGGGAGGTGGGGTTGGTGACGGCCTCGCCCCCCATAGCTTAGCTACGTCGCTGCGCGACGAGCGGCGCTACCCTTCCCGCGAGGGGGAGGGTGAGGGGTGGCCTGATCTCAGCGCCGCCACATCATCGGCAATCGCTTCGCGGGTGGCTTGCTGCATGTGGCGGTAGCGGGTGAGGAGGTCGTGGCCGGCCTCCGAGAGTGTCGCGCCGCCTTGCGTCGAGCCGCCGCGCGCTGTTTCAACGAGCGGCGCGCCCCAGCCGTCGTTGAGGGCCTGCACCAGACCCCAGGCGCGCTTGTAGCTCATGCCCATGCGCTTGGCCGCCTCGGAGATGGAGCCGGTCTCGGCGATCAGCTCCATGAGGTCGGCGCGGCCGGGGCCGATGTAGAAATCTTCGGAAAGCGTGATCCGGAGGTGCGACAGGCCGATGGCCGTGGTCGCGCGCCTCACCATCAGCTCGCCTGCTTGAGCGCCGAGGCCTCGCGGGCGAGCTGTTCGATCAGCTTCCAGTTCTTCGTGGCGATCGAATCACCCGGCATAACCCAGGAGCCGCCGACGCAGATGACGTTGGGGAGCGCGAGATAGGTTTTCGCCTTCACCATGTCGATGCCGCCGGTGGGGCAGAAGGTGATGTCGGGGAGCGGCGAGGCATAGGCCTTCAGCACCGGGGCGCCGCCCAGCGCTTCGGCGGGGAAGAATTTCAGGAACGAATAGCCGTGTTCGGCCGCCGTCATCGCCTCGGTCGGCGTCGCGACGCCCGGCAGCAGCGGAATCGGGTGGTCGTCGGCGGCTTCGAGGAGGCGCGGGGACGCGCCCGGCGACACCATGAACTGGCAGCCGGCATCGACCGAATGGCCCATCTGGAGCGGGCTGCGGATGGTGCCCGAACCGACGACGGCGCCCGGAACCTTGGCCATTTCCTCGATCACCTGCAGCGCGTGGCGGGTGCGGAGCGTCACTTCGAGCACCGGCAGGCCGCCGGCGACGAGCGCTTCGGCCAGCGGCCGGGCCAGCGACACATCATCGAGGATGATGACCGGGATGACCGGCGCGAGGGACAGGGTCGAGCGGAGGGCGGCGGCGTCTTGCGGCATGTTTTCACCCGGAAATGAGGGGCCTTGGCCATGAGTTAGGATTTTGATCGCCGTGAGGCAAGTTGGTTCATTGAATTCTGGCGCGCACATCCTTACGTTCCGCGCTCGGTCGCCGGTCCGGGGAGGGCCTCATGGTTCAGTCTATCAATGCCATCACCCCGCTCGATGAGGCCCGCGCCATCCTCGCGCAGAACTTCGACCTCAAATACACCAAGGCCGTCGCCACGGTGACGCGGGGCGTCTACGACCGCCTCAAGGACCGCATTCCCGAGATCGAATGGCCCTTCTATGCGCCGCTGATCGTGCAGATCAACCGGCTGAAGAAGGAGAAGGACGCGGTTATTCTCGCGCACAATTACCAGTCGCCGCAGATCTATCACGGCGTCGCCGATTTCGTGGGCGACAGCCTGCAACTGGCGCAGGAAGCAACGCGGGTGCGCCAGCAGGTCATCGTGCAGTGCGGCGTGCACTTCATGGCCGAGACCAGCAAGATCCTGAACCCGAAGAAGACGGTGCTGATTCCCGACAGCCGCGCCGGGTGCTCGCTTGCCGCCTCGATCACCGCCGAGGATGTGATGGCGATCCGTGCCCAGCATCCGGGCGTGCCGATCGTCACCTATGTGAACACCTCCGCCGACGTGAAGGCGGTCAGCGATGTGTGCTGCACCTCGTCCAACGCGCTCGACATTGTCGAGAAGGTGCCGGGCGATACGGTCATCATGCTGCCCGACCAGTTCCTGGCGCGGAACACCGCGAAGAAGACCAAGAAGAAGATCATCGCCTGGGCCGGCTCGTGCGAGGTGCACGAGACGTTCACCGCCGCCGACATTGCCGAACTGCGCAGCGCCTACCCGCAGGCAAAGATCATCGCCCACCCCGAATGCCCGCCGGAGGTGATCGATGCCGTCGATTTCGCCGGCTCGACGGCGGCGATGATCAACTGGGTGAAAACGGAAAAGCCGGCGCGCGTGGTGATGGTCACGGAGTGCTCGATGTCGGACAATGTCGCGTCGGAAACGACGGGCGTCGATTTCCTGCGCGGCTGCAATATCTGCCCGCACATGAAGCGCATCAACCTCGAGAACGTGCTGTGGTCGCTGCACACGATGACCGAGGAGGTCACCGTGCCCGCCGACATCATCGAACCCGCCCGCGCCGCGGTGCAGAAGATGATCGACTACTCTCGCAAGGGCGACTAGGCGCCGGCGCGTCCGAAAACGTGCTGGCGGTAAAAGCGCAGATGCGCCGGATCGGGGCCGAGGTCCGCGCGTTCGGGCGTGATGAGCCGGAACCCGGACGGGATGCGCCGCAGCAGTTCGGGCGGCACGCTGTCGATGGCGAAGACCAGTTGCAGGTCATCGGTCACGGACATGAGGCCGCGCTTCCAGAGGCGCGCGGCGGCGGCAACCATCGGCAGGTAATTGCGCACATGGAGCGGCCCGCCGAGATCGCGCGGCTGGATGGCGACGACTTCCAGTTCATGATGGGCGGCGGTCGCGCCGGGGAAGCGTTCACCGGTGACGGCGCAGCGATAGTCCCACCGCTCAAGCACCTGACGGTAGATTTCGGCGCGCACATCGGGGCCGGGCTCGAGGATGAAGTCCTCCGCGGCCTCGGCGAAGCCGATGTCGGGGACAGTTCCGGCCGCAACGATTTCGGCGAAGCGCGCGTCGCTGATTTCGGCCGTGGCGGCGTCGCAGGGTTCGTCCGGTCCGGTGGGGACCGCTTCGGCGAAGCGCCTGATGTCGCGCAGTTCGCAGGCGGCGTGATCACTGTCGCGTTCGCCGTCAAAGGTCAGGGACTTGGGGCAGCCGAGGCCCAGAAACGTGGCCGCGCCAAAGGCCTCAACCCGGTAGAGCAGGACGTCGCGGCCGCCGTGCCGCGCGACATTGGCCGAATGGATGCGATCAAGGCGGAGGACAATGTCTCCGCCAAGCAGCATACTGTCGCCCACTGCCAATGCCAGTCTTGGCAAAATCGCCCGCCGAGTCCGAACAACTACGTACGTCTAAATACACAAGCAGGGTTATCGAGTCTCTATGCCGATCTATGACAACGTCCTCTCCGCCGACGGCCCGCTCATTGTTGGCGCGGGGCTCGCCGGGCTGTTCTGCGCGCTGAAACTGGCGCCGCGGCCGGTGACCGTGCTTTCCCCCATGCCGCTCGGATTCGGCGCGTCGTCGGCCTGGGCGCAGGGCGGCGTGGCGGCGGCGGTGGGACCGGGCGACAGTTCGCATGCCCATGCGCTGGATACCGAAAAGGCCGGCGCCGGAACGGTCGATGAGGCAGTGGCGGAATCGGTGACTGCCGATGCCGCGGCGCGCATCGAGGACCTTGCCCGCTGGGGCACGCCGTTCGATCGCGACGACCACGGCGGATACGTACTTTCCCGCGAGGCGGCGCATTCGACCAACCGCGTGGTGCGGGTGGAAGGCGATCGGGCGGGCGCGGCGATCATGCAGGCGCTGATCGCCGAGGTGCGGCGCACGCCGTCCATTCGCATCGTCGAGGGGATCACCGCGATCGATCTGGCACGGGCCGACGGGCGCGTCGTCGGGGTGGTGGCGCGCAAGCTCGGCGACCGCTATGGCGAGGTGATTTTCGTGCGCGCCCGGGCGACGGTGCTCGCCGCGGGCGGGCTCGGCGGGCTCTATGCCGTCACCACCAATCCGCCGGGGGTGCGCGGCCATGCGATGGGCATGGCGGCGCGCGCCGGGGCGGTGATCGCCGACCCCGAATTCGTGCAGTTCCACCCCACCGCAATTCTCACGGGCGCCGATCCTGCCCCGCTCGCCACCGAGGCGCTGCGCGGCGAGGGCGCGATCCTCGTCAATGACCTCGGCGAGCGCTTCATGCCGGCGATCCATCCGGATGCAGAACTCGCACCGCGCGACGTGGTGGCGCGCGCCAACTACCGGCAGATCAAGGCGGGGCGGAAGGTCTTTCTCGATACCCGCCAGGCGCTGGGCGAACGCATCCTCACGCTCTATCCGACGGTGGCGAAATACTGCACCGATGCGGGCATCGATCCGGTCACACAGATGATCCCCGTGGCGCCTGCCGCGCATTACCACATGGGCGGGGTCAACGTCGACAATCGCGGCCGCTCGTCGCTGCCGGGCCTGTGGGTCTGCGGCGAGGCGTCATCGACCGGGCTGCATGGGGCCAACCGGCTGGCCTCGAACTCGTTGCTGGAGGCCACGGTCTATGCGGCGCGCATCGCCGACGACCTCGGCGGTCTGGAGCCGGCGCAGCACCTCGCCCCCTTCCCCGGCATCGAGTGGAACGAGGCGGCGGGCGTGGCCTATGAGGAGAACCTGAGAGGCCTGCAGCCGGTGCAGGACCTGCGCCACATCATGACCGATCTCGTCGGCGTCGAGCGTGACGCCACGGGCCTGCGCGAGGCGCTGCGGCGGATCGCGACGCTGGAGACCAGCGCGCCGGGCGTCACCCGCTCGTTCCTCAACATGACGAGCTCGGCGACGCTGGTTGCTGCGGCCGCGCTGAAGCGCACCGAGAGCCGGGGCGGGCATTTCCGCACCGATTTCCCCGAGACCTCGACCGCGTGGGCGCACCGCACCGAGATCACGCTGGAAGAAGCCCGCGAAATCCGCGCTTCGGCCTGAGGTCAGGCCGCCAGCACCGCGTCGACTTCGGCGCGGGTTGGCGGGTTGCAGCCCTTGTGGGCGCAGTTGAGGCCGGCGACCACTGCGCCGAAGCGCAGCATGCGCTGCAGCGTTTCGGCATCGAGCGCGCCCAGCCGGCCGGGCTTCAGGTCGCCCGACTCGCCGAGGAAAGTAAGGATGCCGGCCATCAGGCTGTCGCCCGCGCCGACGGTGTCGCCAAACACCGGCGGTGAATAGATCGGGGCCGTGGCGGTGGCCCCGCCGCGCGCGAAGGCGCGGCTGCCGTGTTCGCCATAGGTCACGACGACCAGCTCGCAATTGGGGCGCTTGAGCAGATCGCCGACGTGGCGCGTCACGATCACCTCCTGCTCGGCGGCAGGCAGTTCGGCGTCGATGTCTTTCACCACGCGCTGCGTGTCAAAGTAGACGAGATCCTCGATCGACACTTTTACGAGGTGGACGAGATCGAAGAAGCGGTCGAGCTGGGCGGCATAGGCCGCAAAATCGTGGACCAGCGAGGGCCGCATGTTGGGGTCCATGGTGACGGTCACGCCGCGGCCGACCGCCGTTTTCACCACCTCAAGATAGCTTGCCGCATCCTCGGGCTCGATGGTGGTGAAGCCGCCGAACTGCAGCACGTCGAGGTTTTGCGGCAGCGCGGCGATGAGGCCGGTGGCGGTGTAGGCGCGATCGGCGCCGCGGTAGAACTCATACTGCGCCTGCATGCGCTCGTTGAAGGTGACGACGGCGAGTGTCGTCGGTGCCGCGACGCGATCGGCGAGCAGCGGCCTCACCCCTGCCCGATCAAGCGGGGCAAGCAGGTAATCGCCAAAGCCGTCCTTGCTGATGGGGCAGAGGAACCCCGTCTCCTTGCCGAGCTTGGCGAGCGCGATGGCGCAGTTGTAGGGCGAGCCGCCTTCGAGCGCGCTCATGCGGATCTTGCCATCGGGGCCGACGCCCTCCTGCACCAGATCGATCAGACACTCGCCGCCAACCACGAACATGCGCGTAACCCCTGCAGATTGCGCCGCATCGTTACAATGCCGGCGCCGCGGCTTTCAAGTTTGGCGTTGCAGGCGGGCGGATTTCAAATACCGTTCCGGGGAAGGTATGGGGGGATGTCTCGATGACTTCGACCAGACGGCTCCGCTGGGGCATCATCGGCCCGGGCGAGATCGCCAAGGCGTTCCGGGGCGGCGTCGCCAACTCGCGGCTCGGCGTGCTTGAGGCAATCGCGACGCGCGATCCGAAGCGCCCCGGGCTGGCTGAAACCTTCCCCGGCGCGCGCATTCTCGATGGCTATGACGCGATCCTGAAAGACCCGCAGGTCGAGGCGATCTACATCGCGACGCCGCATCCCGGCCATGCCGAATGGGCGATCAAGGCGGCCGAGCACGGCAAGCATGTGCTGATCGAGAAGCCGATGGCGCTCAGCAGCTTTGAGGCCGACGCGATCTTTCACGCGCACCGCAAGGCCGGCACGTTTGCGGGCGAGGCATTCATGTACCGGCTGCATCCCAACACCATCAAGCTGGGCGAGCTGATCCGCGCGGGCGTGATTGGCGATGTGCGGATGATCCAGTCGAGCTTTGGTTTCCAGATGCCGGGGTTCATGCCCGAGCACCGGCTGTTCGCCAACGATCTGGCGGGCGGCGGCATTCTCGATGTCGGCGGCTATCCCGTGTCGATGTCGCGCTTCGTGGCGGGCGCGGCTTCGGACAAGCCCTTCCTCGATCCGATCAAAGTCTCGGGCATGGCGCATCTGGGCAAGGCCGGGACCGACGAGTGGTCGGCGGCGGTGCTGGAGTTCGAGAACGGCATCATCGCGCAGGTGAGCTGCGCGGTGTACGTGGCGCTCGACAATGTGCTGCGCATCCACGGCGCGACCGGCCGCATCGAAGTGCCGAACTTCTGGTTCGCCAACGGCAACCGCGACCATGGGCTGGGCCGCATCGACATCATCCGTCCGAACGGCAGCAGCGAGACCATCAGCGTCAACGAGACCGGGCATCTCTACAGTTTCGAAGCCGACGCTGCGGCCGAGGCGATCTTCGCCGGGCGGCAGGAATTTGCCGCGCCGGGCATGAGCTGGGCCGACAGCCTCGGCAATGCGCGTGTGCTCGACAAATGGCGGGCCGATGCCGGACTGGAATATGACATAGAGAAACCCTCGCGCCGGACTGTGACGCTAAAGAGTACGCAGCTGGCGCGCCGCAGCGCGAGAATCCCGTCGCGCAGCATACCGGGGCTGCAGAAACCGGCCTCTGCAGTGGCACTCGGCTTCGAGGGCTTTCGCAGTTTCGCCTCGGGCGCCATCATGCTCGACGCGTTCTGGGAACAGGGCGGCAACCTGTTCGACACCGGCTGGGTCTACCTCGCGGGCTATACCGAGCAGCTGCTGGGCGAGTGGCTGACCAGTCGCGGCGTGCGCGACGAAGCGGTGATCATCGCCAAGGGCGCGCATACGCCGCTCTGCTATCCCGATGTCATCGGCAGGCAGCTGGCGCAGACGCTCGAGCGGCTCAAGACCGACCATGTCGATGTGTATTTCATGCACCGCGATAACCCGGACGTGCCGGTGGGTGAGTTCGTCGATGCCATCGATGCCGAGGTGAAGGCGGGGCGGATCCGCGGGCTGCATGGCGGCTCGAACTGGACCATGGCGCGCATGGACGAGGCGATCGCCTACGCGAAGCGCGCGGGCAAGGCGGCGCCCAATGCGCTGAGCAACAACTTTGCGCTGGCCGAAATGCTCGACCCGATCTGGGCCGGATGCGTCACCGCCGGAACACCGGCGTTCCGGCAGTGGCTTATCGAGCGGCAGATGCCGAACTTTTCGTGGTCAAGCCAGGCCCGGGGCTTTTTCACGGAGCGCGCCGGGCGCGAGCGGTTCGACGACGAGGAGATCGTCCGCTGCTGGTACAGTGAGCAGAATTTTGGCCGACGCGACCGCGCGGTGGAAATGGCGGAACGGCTCGGGAAGTCGGCGATCCAGGTGGCGCTCGCCTATGTGCTGGCGCAGCCCTTCCCGTCCATCCCGCTGATCGGGCCGCGGACGCTCGATGAACTCGACAGCAGCCTTGCGGCCTTCGACATCGGGCTGACGGGCGAACAGGTGGCTTGGCTGGAGCGGGGGTGAGGGGTGTGCGTGGTGATCGCCTCGCCCCCATCCACGACGTCATCCCGGGCTTGACCCGGGATCCACTCGGTGGCGCGGTGCGGCTGCGGCATCGAGTGGGCCCGCGGGTCGAGCCCGCGGGTGACGACTGAGAGGGAGGTGGGGGAGAGTGTTGCGCCGGGTGAGCGCCCAGCCATTCCCAACCAAGCGGCCGCGGGCCATTCCCAACCACGACGTCATCCCGGGCTTGACCGGGATCCACTCGATGGCGCGGTGCGTACCGGGAGATCGAGTGGGCCCGCGGGTCGAGCCCGCGGATGACGACTGCGAGGGAGGGGGTCGGGGAGTGTTTGAGGGACGCGGCGTGATCGTTGCTGCTTCGGTGATCGCCTTCCCCCCCACCCCCCGGATCAAGTCCGGGGGCAGGCTCCGCTCTGCTACGGGCCTTTGGCCCGAGCGGCGCTACCCTCCCCGCAGCGGGGGAGGGTGAAGGGCGGGGCACGTAGGTGCCCTGCCCCACGGGTGGGCGTTGCCTGCACTACCCACTTTCCCTGACCCGGCGCGGATTTGGGCATTCAGCGGTTGACGCATGCGTCATGGGCGGTCAATGCTGAGACGACGGTAGACGCCCGGGCACAATGGGCCGCCGGTAGTGGGAGGCGCTATTCTTGCATCTGGTGCTGAAGGGCCTGCGCGCCATTGATGCGATCAGCCGCTTTTTCGGCATCCTGGCCATCTGGCTGGTGCTGTTGTCGGCGCTCGTGTCCGCGTTCAATGCGATCTTCCGCTACTCCGTCGGCGCCATGATCTCGTTCGAGCGCACCTATGGCGGCGGCGTCTTCGGGGCGCTCGTCAACCTCTACACCCAGTATTCCAACGTGCTGTCGGAATCGGTCTGGTACATGTTCGCCGGCATGGTGATGCTCGGCGGCGCCTGGACGCTCAAGGTCAATGAGCATGTGCGCGTCGACCTCATCTACGGCGCCATCAGTGAGCGCGCGCGGACCTGGATCGATCTGCTCGGTGGGCTGTTCTTTCTGATGCCGCTCTGCATCCTGCTCATCTATTTCACCTGGCCGTGGTTCATGCAGGCCTGGAACCAGAACATCATGTCGAACGCCGCAGGCGGGCTGCCGCGCTGGCCGGTGCGGCTGATGCTGCCGGTGGGCTTTGCGGTGCTGCTGCTGCAGGCGATCGCCGAAGTCGTCAAATGCATCCTGGCGCTGACGACGAATTACCATCGCGAATTCGCGTACGAGAAACCGCTGCAATGATGGATTTCATTCGAGAGAACATGGCTCCGGTCATGTTCGGCGGCCTCGTGCTGTTCCTGGTGATCGGCTACCCGGCCGCCTTCTCGCTGGCGGCGATCGGGCTGTTCTCGGGGCTGGTGGCGATCGAACTGGGGCTGATCGCGCCGCAGTTCCTCGGCAACCTCACCTACCAGCTCTATGGCGTGCTCAGCAACGAACTGCTGCTGGCCATCCCGTTCTTCACCTTCATGGGCGTGATCCTCGAAAAGAGCGGGCTGGCGGAAGACCTGCTTGACGGTTTCGGCCAGCTGTTCGGCGGCGTGCGCGGCGGGCTCAGTTATGCCGTGATCATCGTCGGCGCGATCCTTGGCGCCATCACCGGCACCGTTGCGGCCTCGGTGATTGCGATGGGCCTCATCTCGCTGCCGGTGATGATGCGCTACGGCTACAACGTGCGCCACGCGACGGGCGTGATCGCGGCGTCGGGCACCATCACGCAGCTCATTCCGCCCTCGCTGGTGCTGATCGTCCTCGCCGACCAGCTGGGGCGCTCGCCGGGCGAAATGTATATCGGCGCCACCGGCGCTTCGATCGTGCAGGTGCTGCTGTTCGCCGGCTGGGTGTTCATCCTCTCGATCTTCCGCCCCAACGACGTGCCGGCGCTGCCGCCCGAGGCGCGGACGCTCCGCGGCTGGCCGCTGTGGAGCAAGATCATCCGCGGCACGGTCCCCAGCCTCGCGCTGATCTTCATCGTGCTCGGCACCATTATCCTCGGCCTCGTGACGCCGACGGAAGCGGGCGCGATGGGCGTGGTCGGCGCCATGCTGCTCGCCTGGTTCAACAAGCGCCTGACATGGAAGCTGACGTGGGCCGGGATGGACGCGACCATGCGGCTGACCGCCATGGTGGTCTTCATCCTGCTCGGCGCGCGCGTTTTCTCGCTGGTGTTTCAGGGAGTTGGCGGCGGTCACTGGATCGAGCACCTGCTGTCGCACCTGCCGGGCGGCGTGGTCGGCTTCCTGATCTTCGTCAACATCTTCATCTTCGTTCTGGCGTTCTTCCTCGATTTCTTCGAGATCGCCTTCATCGTGCTGCCGCTGCTGGTGCCGACGGCGCAGGCGCTCGGCATCGACCTCGTGTGGTTCGGCGTGATGATCTGCGCCAACATGCAGACGAGCTTCATGCACCCGCCCTTTGGCTTCGCGCTGTTCTATCTGCGCGGCATCGTGCCCCGCGATAAGGTAAAGACGCGCGACATCTATCTGGGCGCAATTCCGTGGCTGATATTGCAGCTGATCCTCGTGGGCCTGCTCATCGCGTTCCCCGAGATGGTGACTTTCTTCCTCGAGAAGGCGCCGGACGTGGATCTCAACACGATCGAGATCGTGCTGCCGCCGACGGGTGGTGGCGGGGTGGTGGCGCCGCCGAGCTTCGATGCCCCGGCCCCGCCGTCCTTCGGCACGCCACCGGCCCCGAGTTTCGAGGCGCCACCGGCACCGAACTTCAACTGAGCGGGTGCGCT
The DNA here is from genome assembly GCA_035433065.1 of Devosia sp. Classification (GTDB taxonomy): domain Bacteria; phylum Pseudomonadota; class Alphaproteobacteria; order Rhizobiales; family Devosiaceae; genus Devosia_A. Next base: position 10,889 of record DAORUH010000006.1, read on the forward strand.
CCGCAAACAAAAAAAGGGCCCGGAAAACCGGGCCCTTTCGTATTGAGGTGGGCAGATCTCAGAGCTTGTTGGCGCGCTGCTGGGCTTGCAGGAACGCGTCGAAGTTGAGCTCGGCGATCTGGTTCCACAGGTAGTGGTCCTTGCGGAACGCCTTGATCGAGTCCCAGATGGTCTTGAAATGCGGGCTGGTCTTTTCGAGCTCGGCATAGGCCTCGTTGGAGGCGTTGAAGCTCGCCTCCATGATCTCCGGGCTGAACGGACGCAGCTGCGCGCCGGCCGCCACGAGCTTCTTGATCGCGGTCGGGTTCACGTAGTCGTACTTGGCCAGCATGTCGGCGCTGGTCGCTTTGCAGGCGGTCTGCAGCAGCGACTGGTACTGCGGCGGCAGGCCCTCGAACTTGTCCTTGTTGATGAGGGCGTGCACGGTCGGGCCGCCTTCCCACCAGCCGGGGTAGTAGTAGTACGGAGCGACCTTCTGGAAGCCGAGCTTCTCGTCGTCATAGGGACCGACCCATTCGGCGGCGTCGATCGTGCCTTTTTCCAGCGCGTTGTAGATTTCGCCGCCGGGCATCGGCGTCGGAATGACGCCGAGCTTGGTCAGGATCGAGCCGGCGAAGCCGACGCGCATCTTGAGGCCCTGCAGGTCCGCTACGCTGTTGATTTCCTTGCGGAACCAGCCGCCCATCTGGGCCGCCGTATTGCCGCAGGGGTAGCCAACGATGTTGTAGTTGGAGAAGAAGTCGTTGGTGATGTCGAGGCCGCCGCCATAGTAGTACCAGGCGTTCATGCCGCGGGCATTGAGCGAGAACGGAATGGCCGACAGCGCCGCCCAGGCGACGTCCTTGCCCGAGAAGTAATAGCCCACGGTATGGGCCATTTCGATGGTGCCTTCGGACACCGGATCGACGACTTCGAAGGCGGGAACGAGTTCGCCGGCCGCGAACACGTCGATGGTGAAGTTGCCGTCAGTGGCTTCCGAGACGTACTTGGCCAGCGTTTCGCCGCCGCCATAGATGGTGTCGAGGCCCGGCGGGAACGACGAGGCGAGGCGCCACGCCACCTTCGGATTGCTCTGGGCAATGGCGGGTGCGGCAAGCGTCGTCGCCACGGCGGTACCGGCGGTCAGCGCGGTCGCCGACTTGAAAAACTCACGTCTCTTCATTGGGTCCTGTCCTCCCGGATGGTCGTTCGTAGTGTTTTGTTGTTGGCGCGCAGTCCGGACGGGTGCGCGCGGGGGCTGCCCCTTACGTCAACATGACCGGTTCAGGGGCGGCCTGTCCAGCGTCTACAAAGACCGCGATTGTGGCCAAAAAAGAAAAATCACCACAACTGGGGATTAAGGGCGCCGCGCCGGTGTTGGTGATTATACGGCCCTCATCAATGCGGCCGTCTTGTCCAATCCTGGAGAAACGACATGAAACTGCATCCGATCATGCTCGGCGCCGCGGCGCTTCTCGCATTGTCTGTCCCGGCCTTCGCCGAGGACTACCTGGGCGGCCTCGTCAAATCCGCCGATATCGGCGGCAAGGAAGTGCTGACCGACGCCAAGGGCATGACCCTCTACACCTACGACAAGGACGAGCAGGGCAAGGCATCCAACTGCTACGACAAGTGCGCCGTCAACTGGCCGCCGCTGTTCGCGACCGCCGAGACCAAGGCCGAGGGCGATTTCACCGTCATCGACCGCACCGACGGCACCAAGATCGTGGCCTACAAGGGTTGGCCGCTCTATCTCTGGATCAAGGACACCAAGCCCGGCGACACCACCGGCGACAAGGTTGGCGAAGTCTGGCACACTGCCTACGAATAAGCCGCAATGCGCCCGGAGCATTTCGCCAGTTCGCTGGATCGGCGCAATGCCCCGGGGTCAGCTCCTGGCGCGCTTTCGACCTGGAAAGGCCTCACGTCTTTCCCGAAAGCGCTCCAGCCGCCGCTCTGGGGGAGCGCCTGTTGCAGGACTTCCTGACCGAGATCGAGGGACACATCCCTTCCCTGCGCCGTTACGCGCGGGCGCTGACGCGCGACGCGGATCACGCCGACGATCTCGTCCAGGACTGCATCGAGCGCGCCATCCGGAAGCGCGGCCTGTGGTCGCCGACGGGGCCGCTGCGCGCCTGGCTGTTCCGCATCCTGCTCAACCTCTACCGCAACGAGCTGCGTACCATACGCCGCAAGGGCGGCGAGGTGCCGCTGGCGGACCTGGTGGTGGAGCCCGCCGTGCCCGCGCCGCAGCCCGGCCGCATCGCCCTTGCCGAGATCGCGCGAGCTGTCGAGAAGCTGCCGCTTGAACAGCGCGAGGCGCTGCTGCTGGTGGCGCTGGAGGGAGTGAGCTACCAGGAGGCCGCCGGGATCATCGGCATTCCCACGGGGACGCTGATGTCGCGGCTGGGGCGCGCCCGCGCCGCTCTCAAGACGATGACGGGAGCCACAGACGAGCCGCGACTGAGGACAGTCAAATGAGCGAAAGGAATTTCATCAAGGTGGACGAGGCGCTGCTGCTCTCCTACGCGGACGGCAGGGCAAGCGACGTCGAACGCGCGGCCGTCGAGCACTATCTCGAATCCAACCCGCACAAGGCGGCCGATATCGACCTGTGGCGGCGCCAGAACGAGGCGCTGGGCGCGCTGTTTCCCTCGCTCGCCAACGACACCATCCCCGAGGCGCTCGATGTCCGGCGCATTGCCCGCACGGTTCGCACCGGCACCCTGCAGCGTTTCTCGCGCATCGCGGCGGCGGCCGGTTTCATCGTGCTGGGCGGCGCCATCGGCTGGGCCGGGCGCGACATCGTCACGCCGGTCGAAGCCTCGAGCGACGCCCTCATCGACAGCGCTGTGCTGGCCCATGCGCTCTACGTCAACGAGAACCGCCATGCGGTGGAAGTGCCGGCCGGGGACAAGGAGCATCTCGTCACCTGGCTGTCGAACCGCGTGACCCAGCCGGTCAATCCGCCCGACCTCAGCGCCGAGGGTTTCAGCTTCGTGGGCGGCCGCCTGCTGCCGCCCGCCGAATACGCCAAGACTGGCCCCGCGGCGCAGCTGATGTACGAGAACCCGGCGAGCGAGCGCGTGACCATCTACATCACCTCCGCCCTGCCCGACCGCAAGGACGCCTACGAGTTCACCAGCCGCGGCCCGCACGAGGCGTTCTACTGGGCCAACGAGCGCATCACCTGCACCGTGGTGGGCGAAATGCCCGAGCCACAGATGCAGGCGGTGGCGAAGAAGGTGTTCCAGCAGTTGGCACGGCGGCCGGATGGGGCGGCGGCACCGGCGGCGGGCGGGCAGTGGTGAGGCCGTTCTTCATGGTTCGACAGGCTCACCATGAAGAACTCAGATCATGCAAACCAAGTGAGGTCGCGCGCTACGAGTAGCCCTTCGTGGTGAGCTTGGCGAACCATGAGGGCGTGGCAGGATGTTGCACACCCGGCTGGGTGCCACGCGCATTTGAACCATACCGGGGTGGCCAGCGCTCTCTCACTCCATCGTTGTGATACCGGGGAAGCCGGTTGGGCCGAGCGCGTGGATGGGTTCGGGCAGTGGATACCGGCGTTCGCCGGTATGACGGCAGTGGGTGGGGCGTGTCGGTGCTGACTTCGCCCCCTTCCCCAGCTCTGCTACGCGGCTTTGCCGCTAGCGGCGCCACCCTCCCCGCGAAGGGGGAGGGTGAGGGGTGCACACCGCCGCTCAGTTTCCCGAGCGTCGGAGGTCGTTGAGGTAGATGTTGTGCGGGCCGATGTTGTTGATGTCGCGCTCGCCCATCAGGGCCATCGTCGTGTCCATTTCCTTGCGGATGATTTCCAGCGCGCGGAGGACGCCCGGCTCACCGCCGGCGCCGAGGCCGTAGTTCATGGCGCGGCCGATGAAGACGCCCTTCGCGCCGAGCGCCAGGGCCTTCAGCACGTCCTGGCCGGAGCGGATGCCGGAGTCCATCAGCACTTCGGTCTTGTGGCCGACGGCGTCGACGATCTCGGGCAGGACGCGGATGGTCGAGGGGGCGCCATCGAGCTGGCGGCCGCCGTGGTTGGAAACGATGATGCCGTCGGCCCCGTTGTCGAGCGCCAGCTGCGCGTCACGCGGATCGAGCACGCCCTTGACGATGACCGGGCCGCCGAAGCGATCGCGAATCCAGCCGATGTCTTTCCAGTTCAGCGTCAGGTCGAACTGCGTCGCCGTCCACTTGCTGAGCGAGGCGAGATCGATCGCGTCGGTGACGTGGCCGGCAATGTTGCGGAAGGTGCGGCGCTTGGTGCCGAGCATGCCGAAGGCCCAGGCGGGCTTGGTGGCGATCTCGTAGAGGAATTTTGGCGTGATCGGCGGCGGCGCGCGCAGGCCGTTGCGGATGTCCTTGTGGCGCTGGCCGAGAATCTGCAGATCCATTGTCAGCACCAGCGCAGCGCATTTGGCGGCCTTGGCGCGGTCGATCAGCCGCTCGATGAACGGACGGTCGTTCATCACGTAGAGTTGGAAGTTGAACGGCGTCGTGGTGTTCTCGGCGATGTCCTCAATGGAGCAGATCGCCATCGTCGACAGCGTGAACGGGATGCCGAACTTTTCGGCGGCGCGGGCCGCCTTGATCTCGCCGTCGGCGCTCTGCATGCCGGTGGAGCCGACCGGCGCGATCGCCACCGGCATCGCCACCTTGCGGCCCATCATGGTGGTCGAGAGATTGCGGTTCTCGAGGTTCACCGCGATGCGCTGGGTGAGCAGGATCTTCTGGAAGTCGGTGGTGTTCTCCCGGTAGGTCTGCTCGGTATAGGAGCCGGAATCCGCGTAGTCGAAGAACATCTTCGGCACCCGCCGCTTCGCCACCTTCATCAGGTCGTCGATGGTCAGGCACTTCTCTAGATTGGGCATCTCTGGCTCGCCGGTGAGAGGATTGCGGCGAGTCTTAGTCATCTGACATGTCAGCGGTCAATGGACCGTCTGGCCAATTCCGTTCGCTGTTATCACAGTATTGCCTGCCCGCGTCCCATCCGGCCAAACGGCTAGCGCCCGGTGAGCTTCACCGAGCGCAGGCGCAATGCGTTGGCGATGACGCTGACTGACGACAGGCTCATGGCCGCCGCGGCGAGCATGGGCGACAGCAAGAGGCCAAACAGCGGGAACAGCACACCCGCCGCGACCGGTATGCCGATGGCGTTGTAGCCGAAGGCAAAGGTCAGGTTCTGCTTGATGTTGCCGACCGTGGCCTTGGCGAGACGATGGGCGCGGACGGCGCCATCGAGATCGCCGCCGATCAGGGTGATGCCAGCGCTTTCGAGCGCCACGTCGGCGCCGGTGCCCATGGCGATGCCGACATCGGCAGCGGCGAGCGCCGGGGCATCGTTGATACCATCGCCGGCGAAGGCGACGACGGTGCCGCCCTGGTGCAGCTTGTCGACAAGCTGGTGTTTGTCCTCGGGCGTCATGCTGGCGTGCACCGTGCCGATGCCGACCTCGCCGGCGACGGCTCGCGCGGTGCCTGCCGCATCGCCGGTGGCCAGCACCACATCGATGCCGTCGGCCTTGAGCGCGGCGATGGCGGATTTCGCGTTGGGCTTGATGCGGTCGGCCACGGTGACGACGCCGATCACGCGGCCCTCATGCGCGACGAGCACGGCGGTGCGGCCGGTGGCGGCCTGCGTGTCGAGGAGGCCGCGGAGCTTGTCATCGACCTCGATGCCAGATTGCTCCATCAGCCTGGCATTGCCGAGCAGCGCCGGCTTGCCGCCGACATCGGCGGCCATGCCCTGCCCGGTGATGGCGCGGAAGTTGGCGGCGTCGTATTCGCGCGCCCCGCGGGCCTCGGCACCGGCGAGAATGGCCGCGCCGATCGGGTGCTCGGAGCCCTTCTCCAATGCCGCGGCGACGGCGAGGACAAAGCCTTCGTCCACACCCTTGACCGGGATGACGTGATCGAGCGTGGGCTTGCCTTCGGTGAGGGTGCCGGTCTTGTCGATGACGAGGACGCTGGCCCTGGCGAAAGCCTCGAGCGACTTTGCATCGCGCACCAGCACGCCCTCGCGCGCGCCGCGGCCGGTGGCCACCATCACCGACATGGGTGTGGCGAGACCGAGCGCACAGGGGCACGCGATGATGAGGACGCTGATCGCCGCGACCAGCGCGTAGGCGACGCGCGGCTCGGGGCCGAAGAGCATCCACATGGCGAAACTGCCCGCCGCGATCAGCACCACCAGCGGCACGAACCAGGCGGCGACCTTGTCGGCGAGATCCTGCATCGGGGCGCGGCTGCGCTGGGCCTTGGCGACGAGCGCAACGATCTGACTGAGCCGAGTTTCGGCGCCGACGCGTTCGGCCTTCATCACAAAACTGCCTTCGGCATTGAGCGTGCCGCCGGTCAGCGCATCGCCCACCGCCTTGGTGACGGGCACGGGCTCGCCGGTGAGCATCGATTCATCGACATGGCTCTGGCCATCGGTGATCGTGCCATCGACCGGGATCGCCTCGCCGGGGCGCACGCGGATGAGATCGCCGGGTTTCACACGCTCGATCGGCACGTCGCGCTCGGAGCGGCCGATGACGAGGCGCGCGGTTTTGGGCGCAAGATCGAGCAGCGCACGCAGCGCCTTGCCGGTGGCCTCGCGGGCGCGCAGTTCGAGCACCTGCCCGACGAAGACGAGCGTGATGATGACGGCCGCAGCCTCAAAGTAGACCGGCAACCCGCCATCGTGGCGGAACGCATGCGGGAAGAGATCGGGCAGGAGCACCGCCGCGACCGAGAACAGATAGGCCGCCGCGACGCCGAGCCCGATCAGCGTCCACATGTTCGGCGAGCGGTTCTTGAGCGACGCCCAGAAGCGGCGGAAGAACGGCTGCGCGGCCCAGAGCACGACCGGGGTTGCGAGCAGGAGTTCGAGCCAGCTCACGAGCGGCTCGCCGATCCATTCGCGGACCGGCAGGCCGAGCATCGGACCCATGCCGAGGATGAGCAGCGGCACCGAGAGCGCGGCGCTGATCCACATGCGGCGGGTGAAATCGATGAGCTCGGGATTGGGCGCGTCGTCCGTCGGCATCACCGGCTCGAGCGCCATGCCGCAGAGCGGGCAATCGCCCGGGCCATCGCGCAGCACTTCGGGGTGCATCGGGCAGGTCCACTTGGACCCGGCGGGCGCGGCCACGGGCTGCGGCTTCTTGCGCGGATCAAGCGCGACGGGATCGAAGGCGAGCTGCAGGTAGGCCGAGGGATTGGCGTCGAACTTCACCTTGCAGCCGGCGGAGCAGAACCCGTACTCGACGCCCTCGTGGGTCGATTTGTGCGCGGTTGTGTCCATGTCGACCGTCATGCCGCAGACGGGATCGATGGCCGTGCGGGCGGCGGTGGCGGAGTGCTGGTGGTGGTGATGTTCGCTCATGGGCGGACAGATAGGGCTTCCCATCGTGGGAAGGTCAAGGGGGATCGGGTTCGGCGCGTGGGGCCTCCCCCTCTGATCTCTCAGTCGTAATGGCCGGGCTTGACCCGGCCACCCACTCGATCCCTCAGGGTGCGCTGCGCTATCGAGTGGATCCCCGGGTCAAGCCCGGGGATGACGCGGTGGGTGGGGTGACGTGGTGAATGGGGATGGGGCGCGGCTGGAACGGTGCCGCGCCTTCGTGGTTCGACAAGCTCACCATGAAGGCTCTCACACGCTGAGGCACAAATACTTGATGTCGAGGTAGTCCTCGATGCCGTACTTGCTGCCTTCGCGACCGTGGCCGGATTGCTTGATGCCGCCGAAGGGGGCGACTTCGGTGGAGATGAGGCCGGTGTTGATGCCGACCATGCCGTAGTCGAGCGCTTCGGCGACCCTGAACACGCGGCTCAGATCCTTCGCGTAGAAGTAGGAGGCGAGGCCGAATTCGGTGGCGTTGGCGAGGGCGATGACTTCGTCGACGGTCTCGAACTTGAACAGCGGCGCGACCGGCCCAAACGTTTCCTCGCGGGCGACGACCATGTCGGAGGTGACGCCGGTGAGGATGGTGGGCTCGAAGAACGTGCCCTGCTTCGCCTTGCCGCCGAGTTCGAGCTTTGCGCCTTTGCGCAGCGCGTCCTCGATGTGGCGCTGCACCTTGTCGACAGCCTTGGCATCGATCAGCGGGCCGAGGTTGACGCCTTCGGCAAAGCCGTCGCCGACTTTCAGCTTCTTGGTCGCGGCGATCAGCTTTTCGGCGAAGGCGTCGTAGACGCCGGCCTGCACGTATAGCCGGTTGGCGCAGACGCAGGTCTGGCCGTTGTTGCGATATTTTGAGATCAGCGCGCCTTCGACGGCGGCGTCGAGATCAGCGTCATCGAAGACGATGAAGGGGGCATTGCCGCCGAGTTCGAGGCTGAGGCGTTTGATCTGGTCGGCGCCCTGACGCATCAGGATGCGGCCGACTTCGGTCGAGCCGGTGAAGCTGAGTTTTCGCACGGTTTCGTTGGCGCAGAACTCCTTGCCGATGTCGGACGAATGCGTCGAGGGCAGCACGGAGAACAACCCGGCCGGGAGCCCTGCCCGCTCCGCGAGCCGGGCGAGCGCGATGGCTGAGAGCGGGGTTTCGGCGGCGGGCTTGCTGACCACCGCATTGCCGGCAGCGAGCGCGGGCGCAAGCTTGCGCGCCAGCATGGCGTTCGGGAAATTCCACGGCGTGATGGTGGCGACGACGCCCAGCGGCTGCTTGATGACGATGATGCGCTTGTCGGGCTGGTGGCCGGGGATGGTGTCGCCGTAGACGCGCTTCGCCTCTTCGCCGAACCATTCGACATAGCTCGCGCCATAGGCGATCTCGCCCTTGGCTTCCGCCAGCGGCTTGCCCTGTTCGGCGGTCATGATGGCGCCGAGATCGTCCTGGTTCGCCATCAGCAGCGCGTGCAGCTGCTTGAGGACAGCGGCGCGTTCCTTGCCAGTCTTGGCGGCCCATGCCGACTGCGCTTCGGCGGCGGCGGCGATGGCGGCTTTGGCTTCCGGCACGCCGCAATTGGGCAGCGTTGCCAGCACCTCGCCGGTCGAGGGGTTGGTGACCTCGAACGTCTCGCCGCTTTCGGCCGCATTGATCCAGCGGCCCGCGACAAGCGCGGCCTCCACGATGAGGTCCTGGTCCTTGAGGCGGGCGAAAAGCGAGGCGGCGAAGGTCATGTCGGGTCTCCAGAGGTGGCCGCACAATCGCGCTTCGATGGGGCCGAAGGCAAGTGGATAGCACCTTGCGCCGCGCCCGGCTTTTGGCTTTGCTGCGACCCAACCCCGGGGAGATCCAATGTCCGACGACACGCCGCTCTACGAACACCTCGACAGCACTTTTCCGAAACTGGTCAGCGGCGCAGCAAAGCTCGAAACGCTGTGCGACGACTGCCGCTGGGCCGAAGGCCCGGTGTGGTTCGGCGACGGCGGGTACCTCTTGTGGAGCGATATCCCCAACGACCGCATCCTGCGCTGGATACCGGGGCTGGGGGTCGATGTGTTCCGCACGCCCGCGGGCAACACCAACGGCCATACGCGCGACCGCGAGGGGCGGCTGATCTCATGCTCGCACGGCCACCGCCGCGTGGAGCGCACAGAGCATGACGGCTCGATCACCGTGCTGGCGGACAGTTTTGAGGGCAAGCGCCTCAACTCACCCAACGACGTGGTGGTAAAATCGGACGGCACGATCTGGTTCACCGATCCGGCCTACGGCATCGACAGCGACTATGAAGGCCACAAGAGCCCGATGGAGCAGGCCGGCTGCTTCGTTTACTGCCTCGATCCGAAAAGCGGGAAACTCAAGGCTGTCGTCACCGATATGGACCGGCCGAACGGGCTGGCGTTTTCGCCCGACGAGTCGATCCTCTACATCGCCGACAGCGCCGCGAGCTTTACGCCCGACCGGCCGCATCATCTGCGGGCGTTCAAGGTGGGCGCGAACAACCGGCTCACCGGCGGCAAGGTGTTCGTGGATGTGAACCCCGGCATCCCCGATGGGCTGCGCATCGACACCGACGGCAACATCTGGTGCACGGCGAAGCAATCGGTGCTGATCTATTCGCCGGCGGGCGGGCTGATCGCGCGCATCAACGTGCCGAAGACGCCGGCCAACATCACGTTTGGCGGGCCCAAGAACAACTGGCTGTTCATCGCCGCCACGGACTCGGTGCACCTGCTGCACACGATGGCGAATGGGGCACGCCGGCCGGGGTGAGGGTGGTTCCCACACAGCGCAACTCTCTCAGTCGTCATGGCCGGGCTTGACCCGGCCATCCACTCGATAGCGCGGCGGGCAGTCGAATATCGAGTGGATCCTCGGGTCGAGCCCGAGGATGACGGGCGGATGGGGCGGTGGCGACGCGGCGGGTGACGGAGCCACGCCTCCATGGTTCGACAAGCAAGGCTCTGGTGGCCCCGACGTCACGCTGCCGACGGGCCCGGGTCGTCGCTTTCCTCGGCGATCGGCGGGCTGACGCGGACGATGGTCAGAACCTGCTTGCGGCCATTGCGGGTGCGCCAGGTGATCGACTGGCCGGCGCGCAGGCCGATCAGCGCCGTGCCGACCGGCGTCAGCACCGAGATGCGGCCCTCGGCAATATCCGCGTCGGCGGGATAGACGAGTTCGACCTCGCGCATTTCGTCGCCGGTGCGGAAGGCAACGCGCGAGCCCATGCGCACCACATCATGCGGCACGCGAACGTCTGGGACGATGTCGGCGCGCTCGAGCTCATAGAGAAGATCGTCGGAAATGTCCGGCGTGTGGTCGGTTCCGGCGAGCGCGAGGACCGTCAGCTGACGGTGCTCGTCCCGGCCGATGACGATATCGGGGGACAGGGAAAAATCCTGCAAGGTTACAGTGGTCATGGTCGTGGTCCTTCATCCGCGCGCGAAAGGGCGCTGCGGCTCAAAATGGCAATGAATGGGGGGTGGCGCGGGAGTGCGGTCGAAAAACCCTAAACGCCGCGCGCCGCACGGAGCTTAGGGCCGCGGTCCCTCTGCACAAGAGACCCGGAGCGGGGTAAGCACAACGCTGGTCAACTTGCGGCTCATGGCATCGAAGATAGGCGTTATGCCCGGCAAGTCAACCGCGGGGCATCCGGCGTCATGCCGCGCGGCTAATGCGGCGGCGAAACTGCGGCGCGACAACGCTGGCCGGCTGCGGCGCCCGCACCGACAGCGACTTGACCGGCACACCGGTGGATCGCAGCGTCACGGCGAACCATTCGGACTCGTGGAACGTCAGCTGGTTGCGGGCGGGATCGTAGGTGATGCTGACCGACTGGCCAGTGGTGGTGCGAAGTTCCTGCATGCTGGACCTCCTCAGAGCTGCCGGAGAGCACCGGCGTTAACCGATGGTTTACCAGTCGCACGGCGCGGTTTCATGACAGTCTGCCGTCAGTCTTGTGACAGGTCAGACCGTTGATCGGACAGGCGATTCAGGCCTGTACGGGGGCTCAGGCGGTCTTTGCGAGCTGGGCGAGGCGTTCGGCGAGGTTGTTGAGTTCCCAGGCCTTTGCCAGCGCCGATGCCCTGCCCCAGGTGGGCAGCATGTCGGGCAGCGGCGGCAGGGGCGCGGTGGTCACCATCGTCGCGATGCGGCGATAGAGGCGCAGGTCATCCGCCTGCGCGGGAAACTTGCCATCGGCCAGCATGGCCTCGAGATCGGGATAGCGTTGAAGCAGACTCGCGGCGGTCTTTTCGCCCACGCCCTTCGCGCCCGGCAGCTTGTCGGATGGATCGCCGCGCAGGGCGATGAAATCGGGCACCTGCCCCGGATCGACGCCATAGCGGGCGCGCACTTCGGCCGGGCCGATGCGCGCGATCTCGCCGGCCTTCACCGGGTGGAGGATGGTGGTGCGCTCCGACGCCAGCTGGAACGCATCGCGGTCGCCGCTCGCGACAAAAGACGTGCCGCCTGTCCGCTCTTCGGCGGCGACTGCCGAGGCGAGGAAATCGTCGGCCTCAAAACCCGCCGCCTTGCCGTTGGCAAAGCCGCAGGCGGTGATGAACTCGGGCAGCACGGCGAGCTGGTCGACGATCTCGTCATCGAACTCGCGACCGCCCTGGTACGGGGCAAATTCGAGCGCGCGCCAGTTGGGCACTTCGAGCGTGTCCCAGCCGACGATCACCGCGCGCGGCTTTTCGGCTTCGTAGAGCCGGATGAGATAGTTGGCGAAACCCACGATCGCCCCGCCGCCCTTGTTGCCGGCGCGGCGGATGGATTTGGGCAGGCCGTGGAAGGCGCGATGCGCGAACGAGTCGCCGTCGATGACGAGCAGGGGACGGTGTGTATCAGGCATGTTCCGATGCCCTCCCCTCGGCTGGGTAGACCAGCCGGAACCCGATGTGGCTGGTGGAGGTGTCGGGGGTGTTGCCGTGCCGCGCGGCGATCCGGTAGCGGAAGCAGTAGCTCTTGTGACAGAGGAACGAGCCGCCCTTCATCAGGCGCTGGTCGGCGGCGGCGGCCTGTTCGTTGAGCGCGCGGCTCGCCTTCTTCAGGGAGCGGACGCGGAAGCGGTCGGCGGTCCATTCCCAGGTGTTGCCGGACATGTTGTAGAGGCCGTAGCCGTTGGGCTCGAAGGAGCGCGCCGGGGCGGTCCAGCGGAAACCGTCGGTGGCGGTGTTCTGGTTGGGGAAGTTGCCCTGCCAGATGTTGCAGGGGGTAAAGCCCTCGTCGTCGGGCTCGCGGTCACCCCACGGGAAGGTCGCATCGCGCAGGCCCCCGCGGGCCGCGTGTTCCCATTCGGCCTCGGTGGGCAACCGGCCGCCGGCCCATGCGGCGAAAGCTTCCGCATCGTTCCAGGTGACGTGGGTAACGGGGTGGTCCTCGCGGCCCTCGGTGGTGAAATCGGGGCCTTCGGGATGGCTCCACATGGCGCCCTCGACGCGGCGCCACCACTCGATGCCCAGTGCTCCCCGGGTCGCGAGGTCATCGGGCAGAAGGTCGAAGAACACGAAGGACCAGCCGAAGCGTTCGGCCTCGGTCACGTAACCCGTCGCGGCGATAAACTGCGCAAAGCGCGCATTGGTCACCGCCGTGCGGTCCATGCGAAAGGGCTTGAGCCGCGCCGTGCGCACGGGGGACTCGCCGTCGCCTTCGTGGAACGGCCTACGCGTGCCGATGCTGGCCATGCCGCCGGGAATGTCGGCGGCATCCACCACGTCAGCCGCTGTCACCGCCGCCTTCGGCAGGACGAGGGGCAGGAGATTTTCGCCCCGGACGGGCGCACCACAGCAATCGCTCATGGCAATCGACTACCGCTCCGCGGCAGTGGCGCGCAAGAGGCGCATGCCCTTACGTCTCCTCGACGAACACCTGTTCGCGCTTGCGCCGGATGGAGGGCAGGAGGACGGCGACGAGGACCAGCGCCGCGATGACGAGCAGGGTTGCCGAGATCGGGCGGGTGACGAACACCGTCGCGTCGCCGCGGGCGATGATCATGGCGCGCCGCAGGTTTTCCTCCAGCAGCGGCCCGAGCACGAAGCCGAGCAGCAGCGGCGCGGGCTCGCAGCGCAGCTTCACCAGCAGGTACCCAAGCGCGCCGAAGAACACGACGGTGTAGAGGTCGTAGGGGTTGGTGCGCACCGAATAGACGCCGATGGCGCAGAACGCGATGATGATCGGAAACAGCACGTAGTAGGGCACGGTCAAGAGCTTCACCCACACGCCGACCAGTGGCAGGTTGAGGATGACCAGCAGCAGGTTGCCCACCCACATGCTGGCGATGATGCCCCAGAACAGTTCGGGCTGCTGCGTCGCGACATTCGGGCCCGGCACGATGCCCTGAATGATCATCGCGCCGATCATCAGCGCCATCACCGGGTTGGCGGGAATGCCGAGGGTGAGGAGCGGAATGAACGAGGTCTGTGCGCCGGCATTGTTGGCGCTTTCGGGCGCCGCAACGCCCTCGATGGCGCCCTTGCCGAACTCCTCGGGGTGCTTGGAGATGCGTTTTTCGACCGTGTAGCTGGCGAAGGAGGCGAGGATCGCCCCACCGCCGGGCAACACGCCCAGCAACGAGCCGAGGATCGTGCCGCGGACGATCGGGGCGGCCATGCGCTTGAAATCCTCGCGCGTCGGCATGAGGCCGGTGACCTTCTTCATCAGCACGTCGCGGGTGCGCTCGTCCTCGAGATTGCGGAGGATTTCGGCGATGCCGAAGATGCCGACCGCCACGGCGACGAAGTTGAGCTTGTCGTAGAACTCGCGGATACCCAGCGTGAAGCGCGGCACGCCGGAAACCACATCCTGCCCGACGAGGCTGAACAAGAGGCCAAGCACGACCATGCCGATCGCCTTGACCACCGAGCCATGCGCCAGCGCGATCGACGAGACGAGGCCGACCACCATCAGCGAGAAATATTCGGCGGGTCCGAACTTCAGCGCCAGCCCGGTGAGCGGCGGCGCGAAGATGGCGACGAGGAAGGTGGCGACGGTGCCGGCGAAGAACGAGCCAATCGCGGCGGTGGCCAGCGCCACCCCTGCCCTGCCCTTGCGGGCCATCTGGTAGCCGTCGATGGCGGTGACGGCGGAGGAGCTTTCGCCCGGCATGTTGATGAGGATGGCGGTGGTCGAGCCGCCATACTGGGCGCCGTAATAGATGCCGGCCATCATGATCAGCGACGACACCGGATCGCCGATGCCGAAGGTGAGCGGCAGCAGCATGGCGATGGTGGCGGTGGAGCCGATGCCGGGCAGGACGCCCACCAGCGTGCCGAGGATCACCCCGATGAGGCAGAAACCGATATTGTGCCAGGTGGTCGCAACGCCGAGGCCAAGTGCGAGGTTGGAGAACAGGTCCATCAGAAGTTCCACCCGAGGAAATCCAGCCAGGGCCCGAAGCGGCGCATCGGCAGGCCCAGCCCGTAGCTGAACACGCCCACCGCGAAGACGGTGATGGCGAGAACGAGGACCAGCGCCCAGTGCGGTTTCATCCGGCGCGAGGCAAACGCCGCGACGCTCGCGGTGATCAGCAGGGCGACGACGAAACCGAGCGGCCGGATGGTGAGACCGAAGAGGATCGGTGCCGGCAGGATGAACAGCGCGCCGCGCCAGGCGATGGGGCCGATCGGCTCACCCTTTACCTGTGTCGCCTGCACGATGATGATGAGCCCGACGAGGACCAGCACGCCGGACAGGACCAGCGGAAAGTAGCCCGGCCCCATGCGGAGCGCCGTGCCGATCTCCATGCCCAGCGACTGGATGCCGAAGAACGCGCCGAAGGCGATGAAGACGAGGCCGCACAGCAGGTTGGCCCGGTCAAAGGCGATGCCGTTCATTGTCGATCTCCCCCCGTTACGCGGGCGGGAGGCTCAGCCGCCTCCCGCCCGGCAAGGATCAGTCGGCGAACTGGCCGGCGGCCTCGATCACCGGACGCCAGGCGGCGATCTCGGATTCGAGCTTGGCCTTGAGCGCGGCGGGCGTCGCATCCTCCGGCGACGACGGCACCGTGCCGAGCGCGGCGAACTGGGTGGCGACGTTCTCGTCCTTCAGCGCGAGCTGCAGCGACGCGGTGAGGCGGTCGATGGCCTCCTGCGGCGTGCCGGCCGGGGCGTAGAGGCCGTGCCAGATGCCGACCTTGAAGTCCGGGAGACCGGCTTCGGTCGTGGTCGGCAGATCGGGCAGCGCCGGATTGCGTTCCGGGCTGGTGATGGCATAGGCCTTCACCGTGCCGCCGGTGATCTGCTGGGTCGTGTTGGTGGTCTGGTCGCACATGAAATCGACCTGCCCGCCGAGGAGGTCAGTCATCGCCGGACCAGTGCCCTGATAGGGGACGGTCACGAGCTGGGTGCCGATCGCCTGCATGAACATCATGCCGCACAGATGCGACGCCGCGCCGATGCCGGCATTGGCATAGGTGATGGTGTCGGTATTGGCCTTGGCGTAGTCGACCAGTTCGGCCAGCGTGTTGGGCTCGAGATCCTTGCGCCCGATGATGGTCATCGGCACCTCGGTGACGAGGCCGATGGTCGAAAACGCGGTCAGCGGATCGTACGGCAACTGGCGGTAGAGCGTGGCGGAGGTCGCCATGCCGATGTGATGCAGTAGCAGCGTGTAGCCATCGGGATCGGCGGCGGCCACCTGGCCCGCACCGACCGTGCCGCCGGCTCCGCCGACGTTCTCGACGATCACCTGCTGGCCGAGATCCTTGCTCATCGCCTCGGCGACAAGACGTGTCACGGTGTCCGTCGGGCCACCGGCAGCGAACGGCACGACGATGGTGACCGGACGCGTCGGATAGGCCTGCGCCTGCGCCTGCACCGCGCCGCTGGCCATCAAAAGTCCGGCGAGCGCCGCACCGGCTATAACTGACTTCCGCATACAGGTTTCCTCCCTGACATGTTAGATCAGGTAACCTGCACGCCGAGGGCGCCTGCTGCAAGACCCGAGGCACCGGCAGGCGCGGCGGGCGCGCTTGCGCAACACTCGGGAGAACTACGTAGAACCCGGGTCCGGCGGGGTCAGATTCCCAGCGCCATCGCGGGTTTCAGGGCATTTACGCCCGCGTGGAGGATGTTGTCGTCATCCACCACAATGCCGTTGGGGCGGCCAAAGTAGCTCGACGAGAAGCTCTCTTCCTGCACCTTGACGTCGTGCCCGAGCTTCCTGAGCCCCTCGATGGTCTGCTCGCCAAGGCGGATATCGGCCTCGGTGCGCTCACTTTCCGAGTGGACGCGCGGCGCGTTGAGCGCCTGCTGCGGGCCCATGCCGTGATCGACGAGGTTCACCACGCAATGGATGAGCGAGGAGATGACGCGGCGGCCGCCCGGCGCGCCGATGGTGGCGCGGGGCTTGCCGTCCTTCAGCAGGACCATCGGTGAGCCGGCGGTCATGATGCGGCGGCCGGGGACCATCGAGTTGACGTGGTTGGGCACCGGGTCAAACCACATGGTGCCATCGTTCAGCACGACGCCCGTATCCTTGGCGACGACGGTGGAGCCGAAGTGCAGGCCCAGCGTCGACAGCAGCGATACCATGTTGCGGTCCTTGTCGATGACGGTGAGGTGCGTGGTGTTGCCCTCGTTCGTCGCCCCGCCGCCGAGCGCCGGATTGCGGCGCGGGGTGGACTGGTGCGCCCATGGATCACCGGCCCGTGCGCCGGGATCGGCCCGCTTCATGTCGATGCTGTCGCGGCGTGCCGCCGCAAAGCCCTTCGACACGATGCCGTCGAGCGGCACGTCGACCGTGTCGCTGTCGGCGAGGTGCTCGAAGCGATCCTGGAAGGCCCGGCGCTGTGCTTCGGCGAGCAGATGCATCTCGGCCGCGCTGCCGGGCTTGAACCCGTTCATGTCGTAGCCTTCGAGGATGTGCAGCGCCTCGAGCACGGTGGGGAAGCCGGTATTCTCCATGCCGCCGATCACGTCATAGCCGCGATAGCTGCCGACGATGCCGCCCTCGGAGAAGCGGGTACGGTAGTTGGCAAGATCCTCGTAGGTGATGAGCCCGCCATTGGCCGCCATGTCCTTGGCGATGAGTTCGGCGGTGCGGCCGCGATAGAAGGCATCGGCGCCGCCCGCAGCGATTTCGCGCAACGTGCGGGCGAGGTCGGTCTGGCGGAAATTGTCGGCCGGGCTGCTGAGCATCGGCGCGCGGTAGCAATACTTGCCATCGCGGAAGAAGGTGCGCATCGACTCCGGGTACGGGCTCATGCGCTGCTGGTTCACGGCGAAGGAAAGCGCCACGTACCAATCGAGCAGGAACCCGTTCTCGGCATAGTGGATGGCGGGCGCCATCACTTCGGGAAGCGAGCGTGTGCCCCAGCGCTGCATGGCTTCGCAGAGGCACGCAGGGGTGCCCGGTACGGCGACCGACCTGTAGCCGGTCTGGTTGGCGTCGTTCTCGATCTCGGGCCAGCTGTAGATGCCGGCGGTGCGGCCCCCGGGCGCGATCTTGAACTGGTCCTGCTTCGTTGCGGCGGGAAGCGTGCCGGCGCCGTCGATGACGTAGGTCTTGCCGGTGGCGGCCTCGTGATAGACCATCACCGCGATGCCGCCGAGGCCGCTGTTGAACGGCTCGACCACGCCGATGGCGAAGCCCGCGGCCACCGCCGCATCGACCGCGTTGCCGCCGTTGCGGAGTACCTCGAAGCCGGCTTCGGTCGCCTGCGGATACATGGTCGCGACGATCCCCGATGTCGACGACACCTCGGCCTTGCTGACCTGCCACGTGCTCTTCTTGTTGAACATTCCCGCCCTGCCCTGATGACGCCGATTGCCCCCGGACATCATGTCACCGGGCCGCTTCTCCCTTGACAAGCTAGAGGCGGCTGGTGCCTTTGTCCATACAAACTACCAATTGAATGATGGAGCATCAAATGGCCACGGCCGCAGCCGGCACCCGCAGGATCGAGGCGCGCTACGGGCGGTATCTCGAGGAGTTCGCCGTGGGCGATATCTTCGAGCACTTTCCGGGCCGCACCATCACCGAGACCGACAACATCCAGATGTCGCTCCTCACGATGAACCAGCACCCGCTGCACTGCGACGCCGCCTATGCGGCGACCACCGAGTTCGGCCGCCCGTTGGTCAACTCCGGCCTCTCGCTGGCCATCGTCATCGGCATGACGGTGGCCGATGTCAGCGGCCGCGCCATCGCCAATCTCGGCTGGAAGGAGATCAACCTCACCGGCCCGGTGTTCTGCGGCGACACGCTGCGCGCAGAGTCCGAAGTGCTGGAAGTGCGGCCCTCGAAGAGCCGCCCCGGTCAGGGCATCGTCACGGTGCACACCCGCGCCTTCAACCAGGACGGCAAGCCGGTGATGGATTTTATCCGCAGCTGCCTCGTCCCCTCGCGCCCCGGTGGGGCCGCCTGATGGCCGACCGCTCGAAAGGCCCGCTCGCGGGGTTGCGCATTCTCGCCGTCGAGCAGTATGGCGCGGGGCCGTTCGGCACGCAGCATCTGGCCGACCTCGGGGCGGAGGTCATCAAGGTCGAGAACATCCAGGATGGCGGCGACGTTTCGCGCGGCGTGGGGCCCTATTTCGTCGGTCCCGATGACAGCCAGTTCTACGAGGCGTTCAACCGCAACAAGCGCAGCATCGGACTGGATTTGAAGCACCCCGACGGCAAGCGCGCGCTGCGTGCCATCGCAACGGGCTGCGACGTGGTGTTCAACAACCTGCGCGGCGACCTGCCGGCAAAGCTCGGGCTCGACTATGCGGCGCTGTCGGAGGTGCGGGCCGACATCGTCTGCGTCCACCTTTCCGCCTATGGGCGCGAGGGCAGCCGCGCCACGTGGCCGGGCTACGACTATCTGATGCAGGCCGAAGCGGGATACTTCAGCCTCACCGGCGAGCCGGACGGCCCGCCCGCGCGCATGGGCCTCTCCATCATCGACCTGATGACCGGCACGACGGCGGCGATGGCGCTGCTCGCGGGCGTGTTCGAGGCCAAGCGCACCGGCATCGGCCGCGACCATGACGTGAGCCTGTTCGACGTGGCGCTGCACAACCTCGCCTATGTCGCGACCTGGTATCTCGAAGCGGGCGCGACGACCCAGCGGCTGCCGCGTTCGGCGCATCCCTCGCTCACCCCCAGCCAGCTCTATCGCACCCGCGACGGCTGGATCTTCATCATGTGCAACAAGCAAAAATTCTGGGGCGTGCTGACCGAGGCGATCGGCCGCCCGGACCTCGCGCAAAACCCCGATTTTGTCGACTATGCCGCGCGGCTGAAGAACCGTGACGCGCTGACCACCGTGCTCGACGCTGAACTGATGCAGCGTGATACCGCCGAGTGGATGGCGCTGTTTGCGGGCAAGGTTCCATCCGCGCCCGTGAACGATTTGCGGGCAGCGCTCGAAAACCCGTTCGTCGCCGAGCGCGGCAACGTGCAGGCTTTCGCGCACCCCACCGCAGGCGCCATCCGCAGCATTGCGAGCCCGGTGCGCGTCAGCGGCTTTGCGCCGCCGCTCGAAGCAGCCCCCGCGCTCGGCGAGTATACCGATGCCGCGCTCCAGCATGCCGGCTACACTGCAGCTGAGGTCGAGGCATTGCGCAGCGCCGGTGCGGTGCGCTAACGGATGACGGCGAAGGTGCGCACACGATGAACCTGATCGGCCAGCAGCCCCGCTACATGCAGCTCGCGCAGGCGCTGCTCAACGATGTGCATGACGGCCGCTACAAGGTGGGTGACCTGCTGCCGACCGAGCATGAACTGTGCACGCAGTTCGGCGTCAGCCGCTTCACCGTCCGGCAGGCGCTGAAGCAGATGGTGCAGATGGGGATGCTGGAGCGGCAGGCGGGCGTCGGCACAAAGCTCGTCTCCGCCGAAACCACCCCGCTCTACCGGCAGGGGCTCGAACAGGTCTCGGACATTCTGCACTACGCGGCCGATACCGAGCTGCACATCCTGCGCACCCGCGAACTGGTGATCGAGGCGGGCGAGCTGGCCGATTTCCTCGAGGCCAGTCCCGGGCAGGTCTGGCTGCAGGTCGACGCGATCCGCCGTACCACCAGGCGCGGCGAAAAGCCGATCTGTTTCACCGAAATCTTCCTGCCCCCGGCGTTCCGCTCGCTGCGGGGGCTCAAGGGCCGGGTGCCGGGCGCCATCTACCGGATGATCGAGCAGCAGTTCGGCGAAAAGACCGTCGAGGTCATGCAGGAGCTGAGCGGCGGAACCCTGCCACGCGCGCTGGCCGAAGAGATTTCAGCCACCCCGCGCGGCCCGTGCCTGTGGATCACCCGCGTCTATCGCAACGCGCGCCGACAGGTGGTCGAGGCGACGCGCAGCGCCCACCCCGCCGATCGCTTCCGCTACCAGCAGGTGTTCCGGCAGACGCAGTAGCAGCGTCCTAGAACGTCGCGCCGATGTGCCAGGGCACGAACTCGTTGTCGCCGTAGCCAAGCAGTTCCGACTTGCTCTTTTCGCCCGACGCGACGCTGAGGATCTTCCGGAAAATTTCCTCGCCCTTGTGCTCCAGCGAATTGCCGTCGAGCACGTCGCCACCGTTGATATCCATGTCATCGATCATCTTCTCGTAGATGTCCGAGTTGGTGGCGATCTTGATCGACGGGGTCGGCTTGCAGCCATAGGCCGAACCGCGGCCGGTGGTGAAGCACAGCACATTCGCGCCGCCCGCCACCTGACCTGTCGCCGAGACCGGGTCGTAGCCGGGCGTGTCCATGAACACGAACCCCTTCTCGGTCACCGGGTCGGCGTAATTGTAGACGGCGTTGAGCGGCGTCGTGCCGCCCTTGGCGGTGGCGCCGAGCGATTTTTCGAGAATGGTGGTGAGCCCGCCGAGCTTGTTGCCGGGCGACGGATTGTTGTTCATTTCCATCTGGTTACGGGCGGCATAATCCTCCCACCAGTGGATGATGTCGACGAGCTTCTGGCCCACTTCCGGGGTCCGCGCGCGACGCGTGAGCAGGTGCTCGGCGCCATAGACTTCCGGCGTCTCGGAGAGGATCGCCGTGCCGCCGTGGCGGACGAGAATGTCGGCCGCGACACCCAGCGCCGGATTGGCGGTGATGCCCGAATAGCCGTCCGAACCGCCGCACTGCAGCGCCAGCATCAGTTCCGACGCGGGCGCGGTCTGGCGCTCGTAGCTGTTGACGGCCTTGAGCATGTCCCTGACCGCCTCGACACCGGCATCGACGGTCTTTTTCGTGCCGCCCACTTCCTGGATGGTCATGGTGCGGAACGTCTCGTTCTCGGAGATGCCGTAGGCTTCCTTGAGCTTCGGGATCTGGAAGCCCTCGCAGCCGAGCCCGACCATCACCACGCCGCCCATGTTCGGGTTGGTGGCATAGCCCCAGGTGGTCTTTTTCAGCGTGTCGAAGATCACGCCGCGGTTGTCGATGACGCAGCCGTTGGCCTGCTTCAGCGCCACGATGCCGTCGATGTTGGGGTAGTCGTCGAGAATGCCCGAGCGCTCGATCTCGCGCACGATGAAGCCGGCGACGGTGGTCGAGCAGTTCACCGAGGTGAGGACGCCCAGATAATTGCGCGTGCCCACCTGACCGTTGGGCCGGTGGTAGCCCTCGAACGTCGCCTGCTGCGCGGCCGGCACGAAATCGACCGGGATAACGCCCTGGCTGAACGCATAGTCGCGCTCGAACGCGCCCTTCTCCTCGCCCATGTTGACGTTGTGGGTGTGCACCCAATCACCCGGCGAAATGGTCTCGGTGGCAAAGCCGATGATCTGGCCGAACTTGATCACGGGCGCGCCGGGCTGGATGACCTTCGTCGCGAACTTGTGCCCCTTGGGCACACGCTTCAGCACCGTGATCCCCTGCGGCGTCGGCGTGCCCACATCGAGCGTGGTCAGCGCCACCGCGACATTGTCGGCGCTGTTGAGCACGAGGGTGCGAGGGGTCGGTTTGGTCATCACGTCAGACATGGCTGTCTCTATCTGGCCGCTTACGGGCTGTTGCGAACATTGCTATGGGCAACCGGGCGTGGTGAAAACCGCTGCGCCGGCAGGCAAGGGCAGTTGTCTTGCCGCGTTGCTCCAACTAACATGTTAGCATGAAGATCGAGGAAAGTCCCTATCATTTTCTGAGCGCCCCGGCCTCCCCGACGCGCGGCAACGTCACGGTCTACGTGACCGATACGCTGCGCTCGGCGATTGTCACGCTGGCGCTGAAGCCGGGCGAAGTGCTCGACAAGGGGGCCATCTGCGAGCGGCTGGGCGTCTCGCGCTTTCCGGTTTCCGAGGCATTGGCGCGGCTGCAGGCCGAAGGGCTGGTCGACATCCTGCCGCAGCGCGGCTCGACCGTTTCGCTCATCCGCATCGCCGACGTGCTCGAATACATGCTCATCCGCAAGTCGCTCGAAGCGGAAGCCGTGCGCATCGTCACCGACAATCCGAGCGCCGAACTGTTCGAGACGCTCAATCGCAACATGAGCTATCAGCGCGCCGCCGCCGAACTCGATGACCAGATCGGTTTTCACGAGCGCGATCTCGAATTTCACGACATCATCCTCACCGACATGAACTTCACCAAGGTGAAGAGCGTCATCGAGAACACCCGCGCCAATCTCGACCGCGCCCGCCGCATGATCCTCACCCCGCGCCGGCTCGAGGTGACGATGGGCGAGCACCAGAATATTCTCGACGGCATCCTCGCCGGGGATGGCGCGCGCGCCGCCGCCGCCATGCGGGCCCACATCGACTCGGTGATGGCCGAACTCATCGCCTTTGCCCGCGACCATGCCGAAATCTTCGCCGACGGCGACCAGCTCGCCAGCGACCCCGCCTACGCAACCTTCCCATTTGGCTGATCCAACGGAGAACGACTGATGCTCAAGGGCATTCCCCCGATCCTCGGGCCCGACCTGCTGCACACGCTTCGCGCCATGGGCCACGGCGATGAAATCTGCATCGTCGATGCCAACTATCCGGCCGAGAACGCCGGCCCGATCGTCATCCGGCTGGACGGCATTTCGGCCACCGATACGCTCGACGCCATCCTGACGCTGATGCCGCTCGACACCTTCGTCGAGGAACAGGCGATCGGCATGGAAGTCGTCGGCAACCCGAAAAAGCGCGAACAGACGCACAAGGATTTCGACAAGCTGGTCAAGAAGTACGAGCCCGAGATGAAGCTGACGCTGCTCGAGCGCCATGCCTTCTACGATCGCGTGCGCGGCGCCTACGCCATCGTGCAGACCGGCGAGCGGCGACTCTACGGCAATATTCTGCTCAAGAAGGGCATCATTCGGCCAAGCTGAGGCCCGCGCCGAACGCTTTTGCCGCGGCAAGGCTCGACAGGCTCAAGCTGTCCGGCCTATGCCGCACTACCTGTTGAGGAGACAAGACCATGAAACTCATGCGAGTTGGCGCTCCGGGCGCCGAAAAGCCCGCCATTCTTGCCGCCGACGGCACGATTCGTGACCTCTCGAGCGTCGTGAAGGACATTGCCGGCGACGTGCTGACGCCTGCCGGCCTCGACAAGCTGCGCGCCGTCGATACCAACAAGCTGCCGGTGCTCGACAAGTCCGAGCGCATCGGCCCCTGCGTGGGCAATGTCGGCAAGTTCATCGCCATCGGCCTCAACTATGCCGACCATGCCGCCGAAACCAATTCGCCGATCCCCTCCGAGCCGATCGTCTTCACCAAGGCGACGAGCTGCATCGTCGGCCCGAACGATGACGTCATCATCCCCAAGAACTCGACCAAGCCCGACTGGGAAGTCGAGCTCGGCGTCATCATCGGCAAGGAAGCCCGCTACGTCGACGAGGCCGATGCCCTCGACCATGTCGCCGGCTACTGCGTCGTCAACGACGTGTCCGAGCGCAATTTCCAGACCGAGCGCGGCGGTTCGTGGGACAAGGGCAAGGGTTGCGACACCTTCGGCCCGATCGGCCCCTATGTCGTCACCAGCGACGAAGTTGCCGACCCGCAGAACCTCAAGATGTGGCTCGACGTCGACGGCAAGCGCTATCAGGACGGCTCGACCAAAACCATGATCTTCGACGTGCGCCACCTCGTGCACTACGTCAGCCAGTTCATGAGCCTTCAGCCGGGCGACATCATCACCACCGGCACCCCGCCGGGAGTCGGCATGGGCCAGAAGCCCGTGCAGGTCTGGCTGAAGCCGGGCCAGACAATGAAGCTGGGCATCGAGGGCCTCGGCGACCAGACTCAGAAGGTCAAGGCCTACTCCGCCTGATCGTCCGGCGAGCGATTTTCGATGGCCGTCGCGAACCCTCGCGGCGGCCATTTCTTTCAAGACTGCAACCTGCCGTGCGGGTGGAGAACATCCGGGCTGGATTCCGGCCTGCGCCGGAATGACACGGTGAATGGGGCAGCTTTTGCGCTGCGCTTCCGCAGACGGAGCGCCCTACGGCCGCCGTGCCACGAGGTCGATCTCGACCAGCGCCCCGACGGCCAGTGCCGTGACACCCACCGTGGTCCGCGCCGGCAGCTTCCCCGGCGCAAAGAAGCTCGGCCATAGCGCATTGAGCGCCGCATAGTCGCGCTCGAACTGGGTGAGATAGATCCGCGCCATGGTGACGTGTTCGAGCCCGAGCCCGATGCCGCCCAGCACCACCTTCAGGTTCTCGACCACCCGCCGCGTCTGCGCCTCGACTCCTTCCGGTAGCGGCGCATCGGGCGCGGCAGGATCGGTCGGCATCTGCCCGGTGACGAACACCCAGCCATCGGCCTCGACGGCGTGGCTGAACGGGGCGACCGGGCGCGGGCCGGAGGCGATCATGTGATAGAGCGGCATTGACATTGCGGCCTCCTGAGGATCGGCTGGAGATGGTCTCGTGGGGCACGCAGAGTCAACCGCAACCTGGCGATCCGTGCTACGTTCAGTGCGGGTTCATGCTCACGGCCCGACAACCGCGACGGCGGGCATCTGCCCCGCAAAAATGATGACGCGCTGCGCGTCGAAACCGATTTTCGCGGGCGGCCTGGCCACCCCGCACAGGAATGTCCCGCATTCATGTTCGACCTGCTGCATCAATTCTCCCAGTTCCTGGAACAGCTCCTGCTTGGCATCTCCGGGAATTTCTGGCTGTCGATGCTGGTCATCTTCCTCGTCTGCGTGGGCGAGGCGGTGTTCATCCTCGGGCTGCTGGTGCCGTCACTGCCGTTCCTGCTGCTGGTGGGCGGCATCATCGCGCAGGGGGCACTGCCGTTCTGGCCGTGCTTTTTCGCGGCGACGCTTGGCGGCGTGGTCGGCGACGCCATGTCCTACTGGATCGGGCACTTCTTCAAGGGCCGCATCCGAACGACCTGGCCGTTCAACCGGCATGTCGAGCTCATCGACAAGGGCGAGGTGTTCTTCGCCCGGCACGGCGGCAAGGCGATCTTCATCGGCCGCTTCATCACCGGCCTCAAGGCGGTGGTTCCCGGCATTGCCGGCATGATGGGCATGAACTGGGCCTATTTCACCATCATCAATGTGCTGTCGGCCTTCGTCTGGGCCGCGTCGCACATCCTGCCCGGCATGCTGCTGACGAACTGGCTCGACTCGATCGGCTTCAGCCTCGAAATGCTAATCGTCGTCGGCACGCTCATCCTCACCGCGGTGTTCGTCGTCATCCACTTCTGGAAGCGCATCCTCCTCGCGCTGGCGCCCTATCTGGGCGGCTTTGGCCGCTCGGTACAGGCGCGCTGGGGCAAGCCCGCAGCCGGCGACCAGCACTAGCGTTCACAACCGCACAATCCCGCTTGCCTCGGCCACGGGCCGGGCGGACAATGCAGGGGCAATGCGAACGCTCGCCCGGGCAACAAGGATCGTGGTGCGATTGGCCCTTGGCCTGGCGCTCCTCTTCGGCTTGGCCTCCGCCGCCAGTGCCGGCGACTACACCGACGAAGCGGCCCTGACCGATCTCTTTGCCCAGTTGCGCGCCGCAACGAGCGAGGAACAGGCGCAGGCCATCGACGACCAGATCTGGCGCGTGTGGACGACGCCGACCGATGCGCTCCTGCAGGCCCGAATGCAGGAGGCAATTGATGCGCGCGACCGCGGCGATCCGCAGGCCGCCATCGCCGTGCTCGACAAGCTCGTCGAGGACTATCCCACCTATGCCGAGGCGTGGAACCAACGCGCCACGATGCATTACATCACCGGCAATTTCGACGCTTCGATCGCCGATTGCGGCAAGGTGCTCGAACTCGAGCCGCGCCATTTCGGCGCCTTGGCGGGACGGGCGCTCATGTACCTGCAGCAGGGAAGGCGCGCGCTGGCGCTGCGCGACATGGCCACGGCGCTGGCCATCCACCCCTTCCTCGTCGAGCGAAGGCTGTTCCCGGAGCTGCAGCAGGAGGTCACCCGCGTCTGAGCGGGGGCTCGCAATCCGCGCCGGCCGCACCTACCTTTCGGGGCACATCACCAGCAGAGATCATGCCCATGACCGAACAGTTCGATGTCACCCGCGAAGATGATGGCGGCCCCGCCGGCCGCTACGTGATCGACCTCGGCGGCGGGCTTGAGGCCGAACTCACCTACCAGCGGCGCGATGACGGCACGCTGGTTGCCGACCACACCTTCGTGCCGACCAGCCACCGCGGCAAAAGCCTCGCCGAAAAGCTGGTGAACCGCCTCATCGCCGATGCGCGCGAAGGCGGCTACCGTATCGCGCCCCTCTGCTCCTACGTGGTCGCACAGTTCCGCCGCCACCCCGACTGGGCCGACCTCCACGCCTGACCACGGTCATTCCACAATCGATCACGGTGCGTGCACATTTGTGCCCGGAACTTTGTTCACGATCCCGCGATTCTTTCGTCAATTAAGGAGCGGGCGGCAATGGTGATCGACCGGCGGCAGGAGATCGAGAGCTTTTTCGAGGCGTATGTGAAGCGCAGTGACGCGGCACTGCACGAACCGCCCGTCGAAGATCTGGACGGCGTCACCGCCGCCTTTGCCCCCTACTTCGTCGGCGCCGGAACCAAGGGCGTGCTTGGCGCGCCCAACGACGCCGCCCTTGTCGAAGTCATGCAGCAGGGCTTTGCCAACTACCGCAAGGTCGGCGGCAAGGGGATGCGGGCGGGCCGGATCAAGGTCACCGACCTCGACGATCACAATTCGCTTGTCCGGGTCGATTGGGAGTTCGACTATCAGCGGCCCAAAGACGGCCTGAAAGGCACCATCGCCTTCCAGAACATCTACCTGCTCAACTTCGCCACCGGCGAGCCGAAAATCTTCGCCTGCATCACCCCCGATGAAGAGCAGGCGATGAAGGACCACGGGCTGGTGTAGGGAGGCGCATCTCCAGGCTCCCCCACACCGGGTGTCATCCCCGCGACAGCGGGGACCCATGGCCCTCTCCACCATCGCTGCACCATCGCAGGGTTCCCGCCTCCGCGGGAATGACACGGTGGTGAAGCATGGCGTGGTGAACGTCCCGCAAGTGGATCAAGCCCCCGGCTTCGCAAGCCAGTCGCGGATCGCGATCAGCTCGTCCTGCCGGATCTCGTGGCCGCCCTCGTGCCAGAACAGCGTCATGTCGGCGCCCTGCGCCGCAAACCAGTCGGCGAGCTTTTGCGTTTCCGGCGCCGGGCAGATCGGGTCGCGGCGGCCGGCGGTGATCAGCACCTTCTTGCCCTTGAGCCCCGGCTGCGGCGCCGGCTCGAACGGGATCAGCGGATGCATCAGCACCGCCACGTCGAACAGCGCTGGCGCCTCGAACTGCACCGCGGCGAGAATGTTCGCCCCGTTCGAATAACCAAGGCCCACTGTCTCCGACGGCAGCTCGGCAGCGACACGCTCGGCAACGAATCCCGCCATCTTCTGCGTGGCGCGTTCTAGGTCCGCCATATCGTAGCGGCCCTCGGCGAGGCGTTTGAAATAGCGGGCCGCACCGCCCTCGCTGACATCGCCGCGCACCGCGATCCGCCGTGCCCCCGGCAGCAGTTGCGGGGCCAGGTCGGTGAACTGGTGCTCGTCGCCGCCGGTGCCGTGGAACAGAAAGATGGCGGGCCCGCCGGGCGCATCGCCCGGCAGGTCGAGATGGACGTAATCGGTGTTCACTCAGGCCTCCTTGGGTTCGAGCGGCTGCAGCGTCTTTTCCAGAACGGAACGCAGGTGCTCGTGCTGGGTCGGCAGCTTCAGCGCCTCGCCCAGATGCGCCGTGTCCTCGTCGCGGTTGAAGCCGGGCTCGTTGGTCGCCACCTCGAACAGCACGCCGCCGGGGGTGCGGAAATAGATGGCGTAGAAGTAGTCGCGATCGATCACCGGCGTCACCTGATAGCCGGTGTCCATCAACGCCTTGCGCACCGCCAACTGCGCGGCCCGGTCATCGACGGCGAAGGCGATATGGTGCACCGAACCGGCGCCCAGATCGGCGCGGCCGACATCGGGCAGCGTCTCGATATCGATGAAGTCGGCGCCATTGCCGCCCGGCCGCACCAGCCGCTTGATACCGCCCGACGTGTCGAGCACCTCATAGCCCATGAACTTCAGCAGCTCCTCGGTCGCGCCGGCATCGCGCAGCCGCAGTTCCGCCGAATGAAAACCCCGGATGGCATTGTCGGCGTCAACGCCGCCGCCGGTCCACGGCACGCGCTTGTCGGCATCGTCCTCGACCAGCGCCATGCTGTCGCCCTCCGGCGCGCGGAAGCTCAGGCGCTTCTGCCCAAAGCTGTCGGACAGCGCGAGATCGCCCACGCCCTCGGCGGCCAGCCGCTGCTGCCAGTAATCGAGCGAGCCCTTGGGCACCGAGAACGCCGTCGTGCCGACTTCACCGGTGCCGGGACGGCCGCGGATGATCTGCGGGAACGGAAAGTGTGTCATCACCGTGCCGGCCGAGCCCACTTCATCGCCGTAATAGAGGTGATAGACGCTCGGTTCGTCGAAATTGACGGTCTGCTTGATCCGGCGCAGCCCCAGGGGCCCGGTGAAAAAGGCATTGTTGGTGGCCGCATCGCGCGCCATCGACGTCACGTGGTGGAGGCCCCTAATCTCATTGATCATCTCAAATCTCCTTTCGGCAGTCGGCCGTTCGTTGCCTTGAGATATGAACGCACGAGCGCCTCAGGAGTACCCGGCAGTATGTCCACGGATTGTTCGCTGTTACTGAACGAACTCGCGGAACTTTAGGCTTTCCAGTGTCGGAACGGTCGGGCGGTATTCGAGACCCACGAACCCGTCATAGCCTTGGTCGGCCAGCCATTTCAGCCTTTCGGCATAGTCGAGCGTGCCGCTGCCCGGCTGGTTTCGCCCCGGCCGGTCGGCAAGGTGAACATGCGCCACGCGATCGAGCCTGCCCTCGAGCAGGTCGATCGGTTCGTCCATCACGGCGGCATGGTAGATGTCGTAGACCAGCCGCACATGCGGCGATCCCACCGCATCGATGATCTCCAGCCCCTCGGCGGTCGAGGTCAGGAAATAGCCCGGATGATCGACGCGGTCGTTGAGCGGCTCGAGCCCCAGTGTCACGCCCGTCCCGCTCAGCACCTGCGCCGCCTCGCGCAGCACGCTGACGATCGCCGCGTGCTGCTCGGACCGCAGCCGCCCAGCCAGCAGGTTGCCCGCCTGCGCGATGATCACCGGCGCCCCGAGCCGCGCCGCCACTGCGGCCGACGCCCTGACGCTGCCGAGAAACGTCTCATGCGCCGCCGGATCGGTGAGCGGGGCCTTCGGCTCGCACAGGATCGCCGCTAGCGGCAAACCGGTCTCGCGCAGCGCCGCCGCGACGGCGTCGAGGTCCTTGTTGGACCAGCTCCAGAACTCGACTGCATCGAGCCCGGCCTCCTTCGCCAGCCGGATGCGATCGGCAAAATACGTCGCCTCGGCCGCAAACAGCCACTCAATGCAGGCGGAGAATTTCACCTACACCACCACTTCCTGCGCCACCCGCCCGGCGTCGCCGAAGAGCTTGATGTACTTTGCGATGGCGCGCTTGTCGCCGGTGGCCTTCTCGGGGTTGTCCGAGAGCTTCACCGCCGGCTTGCCGTTCGCCTCGCTCACCTTGCAGACGAGCGAGATCGGGTCGAGCCGCGGGTTGGGCACCGGTGAGCAGCCGGCAAAATCGTTGGTGAGGTTGGTGCCCCAGCCGAAGGCCATGCGCACCTTGCCGTCAAAGTGACGGTAGGCGCCTTCGATGGCATCGACATCGAGCCCGTCGGAAAAGATCAGCATCTTTTCGCGCGGGTCGTGGCCCTTGCTCTTCCACCACTTGATGATCTTCTCGCCGCCCTCAATCTCGGGCGCGCTGTCCGGGCGAAAGCCCGTCCAGTCCGCCACCCAGTCGGGCGCGTCGCGCAGGAACGAGGCCGTGCCGAAGGTATCGGGCAGGACGATCAAGAGGTTCCCGCCGTAGTAGGTCTTCCAGTCCTCCAGCACCTGGTAGGGCGAAGCGAGCCGCGCCTTGTCGTTGGGGGCAATCGCGGCCAGCACCATCGGCAGTTCATGCGCATTGGTGCCGAGCGCTTCGAGGTCGTTGTCCATGGCGAGCAGCACGTTCGAGGTGCCGGTGAATTTCTCCTTGCCCAGCCCTTCCTTCAGCGCCTCGACGCACCAGCGCTGCCACAGGAACGAGTGCCGCCGCCGCGTGCCGAAATCGGAGATGCGCACGTCGGGCAGCAGTTTCAGCCGCTCGACCTTGTCCCACATCTTGGCCTTGGCCCGCGCATAGGTGACGTCGAGCTCGAACGGCGCGTAGTCCTTGAGCGCCGCGCGTGAGCGCAATTCGTTGATGATCGCGAGCGCCGGGATTTCCCACATCGTCGTCTCGACCCAGCGGCCGGGAAAGTCGAGTTCGTATTGCCCGTTCTTCTTTTCGAGCCGGTATTCG
>DAORUH010000007.1:0-41087 GCA_035433065.1 Devosia sp.
GCTGCTGGTCCTCGCTGAGCGTCAGCGTGACCGCGAGCTTGCCGGAACTGCCTTCGTTGCGCGGGTGGTAGAGCGGGAAGGTCGAGGCCGGATCGCCGAAGCAGTACTCCTTGCCGGCTTCGACCGCCGCGTATTCGGGGTTGCCGCCGGCATTGGTCGCGGCGTTTGGGTAGATGACCTCGATGTCGCCGGTTTCGGGCGTATCGAGAATCTGCATGAACCCGGCCGAGCCCGGCGTGACGCAGAGCGTGAACAGCCGGTCGTATTGCAGGGTGCGCAGCGTGGTCCGGTCGCCGGTCTTGAACCCTTCGAGGTCGTACATCGCGGCGTTCACGCAGGCGGCCTGCGCCGTTGCGGCGGTCGCTGCCAGCGCCAGGGCGGCGATGGCGAGGCTGACACCTGCCTTGAGCGCGCGTCGATCGGGTAGGCCACTCATCAGTCGGTCTCCTGGTTCGGCCGGGCGGCCTGCCGGTATCAGCGGCGCCCGCTGGAAATGAGGAACTCTGCCGGCGCACCGGGCAGAGCGGTGAAGGTCTCTTTGCCGGTCAGCACATGGCCAGCCGGCGACTTGAGCGTCACGGCGACGTCGAACGGTGCGGCGGATGCCTTGCCGAGCGGCACGTCCACCCGGTAGGGCATGCCGGTCGTGGTCTTCAGCTCGGTGGTGGCTGACCTACCCTTGGCATCGGTGACGGTGACGGTCAGCGTCGCCCCCTTAGGCACCAGCAGCCGTTCGTAAAAGATGATGGCGAGCCGCAGCGTGTTGCTGCCGACCGAGCCGAACTGGCGGTCCTGCTTCTTGGTCGCTGGCTTCACCGTCGTCACCTGCGTCTTGACGTCCGCATGATGGTAGCCCGTTTCCGCTCCGAGCCGTTCGAGCATCGAGGAGCAGCCGGACACGCTGGTCGCCAGCATCACGCCGGCGAGCGTCAGGCCCATCCGCTTCAACCACGCCTCACGTTTTGCTCGCATCGACTTGCCTTTCATGTCCTGCAGGGCTGGGCGCCAATCCCGAACCGGGCGTTTGCGTCCAGAACGGCCCTTCCGCGGGTTTGCGCAGCGCACAAGCGCTTGTGGGCGCCTTCAGGCGCCCGGCACAAAACCATCGGAAAAGTCATCCCCAAAAAGCGGCTGCGCCTCAGTGGGCAGCGCGTACTCCCATAAGCTTAAGTATTCCATAGGCTTCGGCGCTCCGCAATTGGGTGCGACTTGCCATGATTTGGGGGGTCAACTATTCTTTGGGCGACGGTCCCGCCCTCAGGAAGACGTATTCGCCCCGATGGCGTCATCACCAGCTGCTCCCATTGAAGTGCTCGAAATACTGCAGACCGCCAAGAAGCGGTTTCACGACGGGCTAAGCCAGCTGGCAATCGAGAACGGCGCCGAATCGGTATCCGAGCTGCGCGAAGACAATGTCTTCGTCCTCGTCGAGTACATGTTCATGTTCGCGAGCCTCGAAGTGGGGCGCGATGGCAACAGCCTCGAGAGCTATATCGGCGGTCACAACCGCTATATTGCGGAACTTCTGGAAGATCGGGCAGCGCAGCGCACGCTGGGGCTTTCACCGCAGCGCATCGAGCGCGGCTACTTCACGGCCGAGCAAATCCAGAAAGCGCGAGCCAATCTTCTGCTGCCGACGCCGGGGGTCGACCAGGCGGACCTGCAGCGGCTGACCGTGCTGCTGTTTTCGCCCGAAACCACGCGCCAGACCATCGAGGTGCTCGAAAAGGCCGGGTTCCTCGAACGCATCACCACGCCGTTCCGGTCCAAGATCATCCATAGTTTTGGCGTTGCCGAACGGCTCTTCGGGGCTTATCTCGATGAGATCGCGGGGGGCCTTTCGGGGAAGAAGCGATGAAGACGACCGTGCTGGCCATGCTGTCACTCGTGGCGCTGGGCGTGCCTGCCTTGGCGGCGGAAAGCCCGGCGGTCTGCGCGAGCGATCCCGCGGCGGCGGCGCTGGCGGGGGACGTGGCGGCAAAGCTGCCGACGGCAGGCCAGCAGGTGCCAGATGGTTTTCATCTGACGCTGACCTGTGCCCTCCTCGACAGCGGGTTCAAGGCTGATGAGATCGCCGCGCTGCCGCCCGATGCGCTGCTCGATAGGGCGATGGAGGGGCTGACCATCGATCGCTCCCGCGCCGATGCCCTGCTGGCGATCCTGCAGGCGATGAAGCAGGCGCAGCCGATCCGTCCCGAACCGCAGGTGGTGAAGTAGCGCCTGCGGGCGCTACTACAGCTTCATCACCAGTTCGATCATTTTGCGCTGCGCGTTGCCGTCGCCGTGGACGACCTCGACATTGTAGTAGTTGGGCAGGCCGGCGAGCGCGGCATAGTTCGACAGCGAGCAGTCGTTGCTCTTCGCCGTGACATGCTCGCGCATCACGTGCATGCCGTTGTCGACCAGCTTCTTCACCATGCCGTCCACCACCGGGTCCGCGCCGTCGGCGGCGAGGGAGGCGACGAAGACCAGCGTGTCGTCGCCGCTCTTGGCCTCGATGAAGGGGTTCAGCTTGGGTTGGGCCTTGTGGGCCGTCGTGTTGGGCAGGTTGCCGTTGACCGAAACGTCGCCGCCCGGGGTGTTCGAATGCAGCCCCATCACCTTGCCGCCGCCACGGTTGTCGATGAACAGCGCCGTGAAGCGCGGCGAGGTTTTTCCGCAGGCGGCGGCGTTGCCGGTAAAGTTGCGGTTGGGGTCGATGTTGCCGTTGTTGCGCTCGCCACCGGTCTCGACGCTCACCATCGTGCCGCCGTACTGCGTCAGCCCCCAGATGCCGCTGTCGAAAGCCGCGTCCTCGTTGTCATGCGGCACGGCCCAGAGCGGGCCCGGCCGGCCTGACCTGATGACGTGCACGACCCAGTTGAGGCCGTTCTCCTTGAACTTTTCCTCGCTGATGCAAAGGCCGGCAAGGCGCTTGGCATTGCGCTTGAAATCGCCGTCGCGGTCGGTGGCCGCCTCGAACGGCAGGCAACCGGGCTGCGCCGTTGCCGCGGTGGCCGCAGCCGGCGGTTCGTGGCCGGCATCCATCACCTGCGCCACCTGCGAGGTCTCGCCGCGCGCCTTGAGTGCCTCGGCATAGGGGCGCGGCAGGGGGGCGTTGTCGAGGATCACCGGGAGCGCAGCCGGTTCGGCGGCGATCGGCGTAGCGGGCGTGTCGGTTTCGATCAGGCCGCCGATGCCATCCTTCTGGGCCACCGAAATCGTCTGCACGACCCGCTTGGTCGGCGGCAGGCCGATGGCGCCCGTCGGCGCGATGGTCGCGGTGCGCGCGACCGGCTGGGCCTGCGCGGCCGGCCGTTCGGCCGGCGGGGCGATCGACGCGGTGGTTGTCCGGTCGGGTTTCAGGGCCGGGCCAAGAAACAGCTGTGCTCCCGTGTAGCCGGCTACGGGCATAACAACAGCCGCTACGGCGACTAGTGCGATGAGGGTCCGGCTCATGGTTGCTCTGATCTGGTTCGGGCCAATACTAGTATCGGCGTTCGCGCTAACCAATCGCTAACGCTGTTGGCTGGCGGATTTTCCATCACAGACGCGGATCGCGGCGCTTGTGGGGCGCGCGGGCGTAGTCACCGGCAATATTGCTGGGGGGAGGCAGGGTCGCCATCCCCCCGGGGCGGCCTCAGTCGAAGAAGCCGGCGTCTTCCTCGCGCAGGTGCTTCTTGCCGCCGACGGGGTCGATGTCGACGCCAAGGCCGGGGCCGGGGAGCAGGTCGACGTGGCTGTCGGTGACGATCGTTTCCGGTAGCCCGGTGACGATTTCGGTCCAGAACGGGTCCGAAGCGCTGGGATATTCGAAGGCGATGTAGTTGGCCGGCAGCGTCGCGCAGACGTTGATCAGAGCGCCGAGGCCGAGGAGGCCATTGGCGGTGCCGTGCGGGGCCATCATGATCGAGTGCATATAGGCGTGCTCGGCCACCCACTTGAGCTCGGCAATGCCGCCGATGTCGGCCGGGTCGGGGCCGACGATGCGCACCGCCTGCGTCTCGATCAACTCCTTGAAGTTGTGGCGGAGGTAAATCTGCTCGCCGGTATGGATCGGCACCGAGGTCGACTGCGTCAGCTCGCGATAGGCCTGCGGGTTGACCCACGGCACGTAGTCGCCGGTGAGCATGTCTTCGAGCCACATGAGGTTGTACTTCTCGACCCGCTGGGCGAAGCGGATCGCGTCGGGCAGGAACCAGCCCGGCCCGCAATCGAGCGCGAGGCTCACCTTGTCGCCGAGCACTTCCTTCATCGCCGCGACACAGTCGATGAGGTGCGCCATGCCGTGTTCGCTGATCTGCCCCTGGTCCATGGCGCCGTGATAGCCGGTCTTGCGCTGCACCGGGCCGTAGTGGAAATCGGGCACGGTGTCCTTCATGGTCGAATGGAAGCTGATGCCCTGCTTCACCATGAAGAACTTCTCGGGCCGCTCCATCATCCACTTGACGTCGGCGGCATAGTCCTCCGGCCGGTCGCCGCTGCGCTTCTGGCGGATCGAGCCGTTATAGACGCGCACCTTGTCGCGCACCTTGCCGCCGAGCAACTTGTAGACCGGGACGCCCGCCGCTTTTCCGGCAATGTCCCACAGCGCATGTTCAATGGCGCTCACCGCCGCGCCGTAGGGCTTGAAGGCGCCGCGTTGGCGGATGGACAGCATGCAGCGTTCGACATCGGTCGGGTCGAGCCCGATCAGCGCGTCGCGGAAGTGCAGTACGAAGGGCTTGAGGTAGGTCTTGGTGTACTCGACTTCGCCAAGGCCATAGAGGCCCTCGTCGGTGACGATGCGCACGATCGGGTGCCGGCCGATGACGGCGCAGCGGAGGTCGGTGATCTTCATGAAATCCTGGTGAGCTGGCTTGGCGGGAGGGGTGGAGGGGTCAGGCGAGTTCGGCGCGCCGGCTTCCCGCCGCGCGCATCTGTTCGAGGATGTGCCGGCCGGAACCCTCGACATGCCGCTCGATGGTCGCGGCGGCCTTGTCGGCGTCCTGCGCCTTGATGTGGTCGATGAGTTCGCGATGCTCGCGCAGCACCGAGGCACGGCGGCCCAGCGTGGTGGTAAAGCGCCGGCTCACCGCGCGCAGAATCTCGCGGTGTTTCCACCACAGTTCTGCGGCGTGCCGGTTGTAGTGGCGCTGATACATGATGTTGTGGAACTCGGTATCGAGCCGCGCGTGCTTCAGGTCGTCCCGGAAAGCGTTGGCCTCGATCTCGGCCTGCACGCGTTCGAGCTCGGCGATGTCGGCGTCGGTCACCATGCCGACGAACCAGCGGGTCAGCGCCGGCTCGATCAGCATCTCGATCTCGTAGATGTCGCGCACGAAATCCTGGTCGATCGGGCGGACGCGCGCGCCGCGGTTCGGGGTGACGGTGACGAAGCCTTCGCCGCGGAGCTGCTGCAGCGCTTCGCGCACCGGGTTGCTTGAGGTGTTGTGGCGCAGGGCAAGCTCGGCGACGACCAGCCGTTTGTTGGCCGTGAGCCGGCCCGAGATGATGTCCTCGCGGATCAATTCGTAGATCGATCCCCCCTCGGCCGAGGGGCCGATATCGCTGGCCGCCGTTTGCATGTCGCTGTTCTTGTTCATCGTCAAACCAGTCCGCGCGACCCCGCCCGCCGACGAAGTGCACACGAATTTCTGCGAACTAAGTATAATCCGTCCCGGTTGACACGCAATGAGTTCCGATGTGACAGTTCACACCTGCAACCGCTGCCGTGCACGAGAAACCGGTCAACCGGTCCGCCAGCAGCAGGCAGGTTGCGGGAGAGGACCGGCCGGCCGTGCGGCATGCCGGATGGAGGATTTGGGAGGATGTTCATGACGAGTTCGCGACTCGCCGGCGCCTTTGCGCGCACGACGGTGGCGGTCAGCTTGACCGCTTCGCTGCTGACGAGCACTGCCTTTGCGCAGGCCGTCGATCTTTCGAAATGGTCGCCCGAGTACATCAAGTCGATCGCCGGCACGACCACTTACGACACCGCCAAGGACTGCGGCGCCGTCGTGCCGAACGACTACAAGGGCAAGGTCAGCTACTGGTACACCGGCCCGTTCGAAGCTGATCCGCAGATCGCCCACGATCAGGACAAGGCGTTCTGGGAGGCATTCAAGGTCGCCTATCCGAACATCGAGACCGACGTCCAGTCGATCACCTATAACGAGCTGCTCGACAAGTTCCGCACCGCGCTGCTCGGCAATGCCGCGCCGATGGTGGTCCGCCTGCAGATTCTGGGCGGCGTCGAGTTCGCGGCCAAGGGCTATCTCGAGCCGCTGAAGCCCGAAGATGTGGGCTATACCAGCGCCGACTTCTGGCCCGGAGCGCTCAAGTCCGTGACCTGGGAAGGGACCGGCTACGGCATCCCGACCAACAACGAGACGATGGGCTTCATCTGGAACGCCAAGATCTTCGCCGATGCCGGCCTCGATCCCGAGAAGCCGCCGGCAACGTGGGACGACGTGGTCGCCTATTCGAAGCAGATCCACGACAAGCTCGGCATCGCCGGCTACGGCCTCGTGGCCAAGCAGAATGCCGGCAATACGCCGTTCCGCTTCATGCCCACCATCTGGGCCTATGGCGGTGGCGCCTTCGACGAGGCGACCGCGAACCCGACCTATGCCGAGACCGAGCTCAACAGCGAAGGCACCAAGAAGGCCCTGCAGGCGGCTTACGACATGTATGTGCGTGACAAGTCGGTTCCGGTGTCGGCGCTGACCAACACGCAGGGCGAAAACCAGGCGCCGTTCATCGCCGGCCAGTTGGCCATGATGATCGCGCATCCGGCCGAATATGCCCGCATGAACGACCTCGCCAGCAAGGCAACCGGTGCCGACAAGGCCGTCGCCGATGCCGTCGTGGAAAACATGCGCTACGGCCTCATCCCCGAAGGCCCGGCGCGCCGCGCCGTGGTGTTCGGCGGCTCCAACATCCACGTCGTCAAATCCGACTATGTGGATGGCGGCGTGGACGAGCAGGGCGTGAAGGCGCTGATCTGCATGTGGACCAGCCCGGAATGGTCGACCAAGCTGAGCTGGGTCGGTTCCAACCCCGGTCATCTCGGCGGCTTCAAGACCGAGTGGATGAAGGAACGTCTCGACACCATCAAGTTCCTCGACGTCACCACCTCGATGCTGCCGAGCGGCATCCCGTTCCCGGTGCTGCCCTACGCTCCGGAAATCATGAACATCATCGTCCCCGACATGATGCAGAACGCTTTGACCGGCGCGATGACGGTCGAAGAGGCAGCCAACGACGCTGCCGCCAAGGTTGAGGAACTGCGGGCCAGCCAGTAGCCGCCCGCCCTCCGAACCATTGCCGGCGGCCCCTGTGGCCGCCGGCGTCTCCAACCTACCAGCGGCAGAAAGGGCAGGCAGTGAGAACCGGTCCTGGGCAAGCTATCTTTACCGATGTGCCAGCCGTTGCGCCAAAGCGCACCGGGCTGCTGCAGAAGGTCTACAACAGCCGCGCGGACTATCTCTATGTCCTCCCGGCGGTGGTGGTGATGCTCATCGTCATCGCCTACCCGGTCTATTACACGATCGAGCTCAGCTTCTTCAAAACGCCCGCGAGCCTGCAGCTCAAGGACAAGATCTTTGTCGGGCTCGACAACTACGTCGCCATCCTCACCAGCGCGTCGTTCTGGAAGGTCACTTGGCAGACGATGGTCTGGACGTTCCTGTCCACGGTTTTCGCGTTTCTCCTCGGCCTCGGCGCCGCGCTTGCCCTGCATCGCGATTTCATGGGCCGTGGAATCCTGAGGGCGCTGTTGCTGATCCCGTGGGTGGTGAGCGCGGTTGCCGCCTCCTACGTGTGGAAATGGCTTTATCACTCCGACTTCGGCGCCATCGGCGCGCTGGCGGTGCAACTGGGCCTCACCTCCGAGCCCATCAATTTCATCGATAACACCCAGACGGTGCTCTACTCGCTGATCGTCGTGAACGTGTGGAAGGAATTCTCCTTCGCCATGATCATGCTGATGGCCGGCCTGCAGACCGTGCCCGACCAGCAGCTGCGCGCCGCGCAGGTCGATGGCGCCAATGCCTGGCAACGCTTCTGGCACGTCACCTTCCCGCACCTGAGGGGCGTCTCGACGGTCACCGTCCTGCTGCTCATGGTGCAGAACTTCAACTCGTTCATCATCCCCTGGATCATGACCGGCGGCGGCCCCGCAGGCGCCTCGGACATCTGGATCACGCACATCTACCAGTACGCCTTCGGCCGCCAGCGCTGGGGGCAGGGCGCGGCCTACGCGGTGATCCTGTTCCTCGTGATGATGGTGCTTGGCTACTTCTATGTACGCGCCCTGACGCGCGGTGACGAAAAGAGGCAGGGCGCATGACCGCAACCACGCTTCCCGCCACCGAACGCCCGGTTTCCCGGCGCCCCATCGACTGGTGGCGCTGGGGCGGCAGGGCGTTCCTCGCCGTGCTGCTGTTCTTCACCGTCATGCCGATGGCATGGATGGTAATCACCTCGCTCAAGACCGGCTTTGCGGCGATGCAGTATCCGCCGCAATGGTGGCCGGCCGAGCCGACGCTCGACAACTACATTCGCCTCGTCGATCCGCGCGGCAGCGTTGGGCAGGATTTCCTGCGCTACTTCTGGAACAGCATGTTTGTCTCGGTGCTGACGACGATCGCCGCCGTGGTGGTCGCCGTGCCCGCTGCCTATGCGTTCTCGCGCTTCCGCTTCCCCGGCCGCTCGTTCCTGTTCTTCGCCGTGCTGCTGCGCAACATGTTCCCGGCGGTTATCTTTCTCGTGCCGCTGTTCATTCTGATGCGCGTGCTGGGGCTGGTGAACACCCACGGTTCGCTGATCCTCACCTACCTCACCTTCGGCCTGCCGCTCGCCATCTGGCTGCTGAAAGGCTTTTACGACAACATCCCGATCCAGCTCGAACAGGCCGCACGCATCGATGGCGCGACGCGCTTCCAGGCGTTCTTCCTGGTGGTCATGCCGCTGTCGACGCCGGGCATCATCGCCACGTCGATCTACAGCTTCATCGGGGCGTGGAACGAATACATCTACGCCTACACGTTCCTCACCAAGCATGACCAGCTGACCCTGCCCGTCGGCATCCAGCGCTTCTTCTCGGAGAACGCCACCGATTGGCCGGGGCTCATGGCGGCAACGTTCCTGATGAGCGTGCCGGTCGTGGTGCTGTTCCTCGTTTTGCAGAAGTACTTTGTGCGTGCCCTCACCGAAGGCGCCGTCAAGCACTAGGAGAAGTTGATGGCCGAGGTCGTCCTCAAGGATGTGGTCAAGAGCTACGGCAGCGTCTACGCCGTGAACAACGTTTCGTTCAAAGTGGAGGACGGCGAGTTCGTGGCGCTGGTCGGGCCCTCGGGCTGCGGCAAGACCACGACGCTCAATCTGATCGCGGGCCTGATCCCAATCACCAGCGGCGATATCCAGATCGGCAACCGCATCGTCAACGATCTCGATCCCAAGGACCGGGACATCGCGATGGTGTTCCAGAACTACGCGCTCTACCCGAACAAATCCGTGTTCAACAATCTCGCGTTCCCGCTGCAGATGCGAAAGCTGCCGCGCGCCACGATTGAAGAGAAGGTCAAGCAAGCGGCCAAAATCCTCGACATCACGCACCTGCTCGAGCGCAAGCCCCGCGAACTGTCGGGCGGCCAGCAGCAGCGCGTGGCGCTCGGCCGGGCGCTGGTGCGCGACCCGCTGGTGTTCCTGATGGACGAGCCGCTGTCGAACCTCGATGCGAAGCTGCGCGTGCAGATGCGTTCCGAGATCAAGCGTTTCCATCACGAGCTCGACGCCACCGTGGTCTACGTGACGCATGACCAGCTCGAGGCCGTCACCATGGCCGACAAGATGGCGGTGATGAACGGCGGGTTCCTGCAGCAATACGATGCGCCCGATGTCGTCTTCGCCAGCCCGGTGAACACGTTCGTCGCGAGCTTTGTCGGCAGCCCGGCGATGAGTCTGGTGCCCGCCGAACTGACGCAGCGCGACGGCGATGCGTGGCTGACCAGCCCCGACGGCTGGGAGCTGAAGCTGTCGCCCGAGAATGGCCGGAAGGCCCTCGGCGCCACGACCAAGAAGGTGATCCTCGGCGCCCGCCACTCGACCATCGCGCTCCACAAGACGCCGGTTCCGGGGGCGCAGAAGGCCAAGGTCTATACGGTCGAGCCGACCGGCGACGTGACCTTCACCCAGCTCTATCTCGGTGGCTCGATCGTCGTGGTGTCGGTGCCGCCGCAGGTGAAACTCGCGCCCGATGAGGAGGTGTGGATCGAGTTCGACCAGAACCGGCTCCACCTTTTCGACGGCGAAACCCAGATGGCCCTGAAGGCGGCTTAGCCCGCCCCCCGGACACCCCGACGCTGAACCCAATGGCCGCGCCGATGCGGAACGGCCACCTGCAACCAGGATCGCAGAGCAGATGACAATCAAGCCCAAGCCGAAGCCGAGATCGAAGTCGAAGATCAGCACGTCCGAGGCCGCCCTCAACCAGGTCAACACCAGTTCGACGCCGTCCGACCTGCGCATCACCGATATTCGCGTCGCCGAGATCATTGGGGCCCCGTTCCGTTCGGCGCTGCTGAAGATTTACACCAATCAGGGCATCGTCGGTCTCGGTGAAGTCCGCGATGGCGCCAGCGCCACCTACGCGCTGATGCTCAAGAGCCGCCTGCTTGGCGAGAACCCGTGCGACATCGACCGGCTGTTCCGCCGCATCAAGCAGTTCGGCGGCCACGGCCGACAGGGCGGCGGCGTGTCGGCGGTCGAGATCGCGCTGTGGGACCTCGCGGGCAAGGCCTATGGCGTGCCGGTCTACCAGATGCTGGGCGGAAAATTCCGCGATCAGGTCCGCTGCTATTGCGACACCGACGCCGACCGGCCGAGCGGCACGGCGATGGGCAAGCGCCTCAAGGAGCGCATGGACAAGGGGTTCACCTTCCTCAAGATGGACCTTGGCCTGATGGAGATCGCCCACATTCCGGGCGCGGTGGTTGGGCCCGCCGGGGTGATCGACGCGTTCCACCATCACGTCGGCAGCATGCGCCCCACCAACAATGCGGGGCGCAAGAAGCGCAATCTCATCTACGACGCGCAGAACGTGATGCACCCGTTCACCGGCCTGCATTTTTCCGAACTGGGCCTCGAACTGCTCGAGCAGTATATCGCCGAAGTGCGCCAGGAAATCGGACCGGAGATTCCGCTGGCCCTCGACCATCTCGGTCACATCTCGCTGCAGGATGGCATCCGCCTCGCGCAGCGTATCGAAAAATACACCCCGGCCTGGCTTGAGGACGTGATCCCGTGGCAGCATGCCGAGGGCTACCGGCGGCTGCAGGAAGCCACCTCGGTGCCGATCTGCACCGGCGAGGACATTTACCTCAAGGAAGGCTTTGAGCCGCTGTTCCAGTCGGGCATCTCGGTCATCCACCCGGACATCCTGACCACTGGCGGCATTCTCGAGACCAAGAAGATCGGCGACGCGGCGCAGGACCACGGCGTCGCCATGGCGATCCACATGGCCGAGAGTCCGATCGCGGCGATCGCGGCGGCGCATATCGCAACCGCGACCGAAAACTTCCTCGCGCTCGAGTACCATTCGGTCGATGTGCCGTGGTGGGACGATATCGTCACCGGCTTCGATGGTCCGATCGTCAAGGACGGCTTCATCACGCTTTCCGACAAGCCCGGCCTAGGCATCGACGACCTCAACGACGAGGTGCTGAAGCAACACCTCCAGCCGGGCGTCACCGGCATCTGGCAGCCGACCAGTCAGTGGGACAATGACATGTCCTGGGACCGCACCTGGAGCTGATGGGGCATCCCATGAAGATCACCGCCATCAAGGTCATCGTCGCCTCGCCTGGCCGCAATTTCGTGACGGTGAAGGTGTTCACCGACGAGGGTCTCACCGGCATCGGCGACGGCACGGTGAATGGCCGCGAAAAGGCGGTGGTCGCCTACCTCGAAGAGCATGTCATCCCGTGCCTCATCGGCATGGATGCGTCGCGGATCGAGGACATCTGGCAGTATCTCTATCGCGGCGCCTACTGGCGTCGCGGCCCCATCACCATGGCGGCCATCAGCGCCATCGACATGGCGCTGTGGGACATCAAGGGCAAGGCGGCTAACATGCCGCTCTACCAGCTGCTCGGCGGCAGATCGCGCGACAGGGTGATGGTCTACAAGCATGTCGGCGGCCTCACCATCGAGGAGACGGTCGAGGGCGTGCAGGCGCTACGCGAGGAGGGGCTCGACGCCATCCGCGCGCAGGTCTCGATCCCCGGCCTGCCCCCGATCTACGGCACCGGCGACGGCGCTGACCAGGCCAAGGGCGGCATGGTGCGCAACACGCCGGTCGAGGAAGTCTGGTCCACCCACAAATATCTGCCGCTGATCCCGAAGCTGTTCGAGACGCTGCGCGACAAGGTGGGCTGGGATGTTCATCTGCTGCACGACGTGCATCACCGGCTGACACCGA
Source organism: Devosia sp. (assembly GCA_035433065.1). Classification (GTDB taxonomy): domain Bacteria; phylum Pseudomonadota; class Alphaproteobacteria; order Rhizobiales; family Devosiaceae; genus Devosia_A. The sequence goes on from DAORUH010000007.1 coordinate 12,443, forward strand.
TCGAGGCGGCACGGCTCGGCAAGGACCTTGAGCCCTTTCGCCTGTTCTGGCTCGAAGATCCGGTGCCGGCCGAGAACCAGGATGGCTTCCGGCTGATCCGCCAGCACACCACGACGCCGATCGCGCTGGGCGAGATCTTCAACACCATCTGGGATTTCCAGCACCTCATCTCGGAGCAGTTGATCGACTACGTGCGGGCGACCTCGGTGCATGCGGGCGGCGTCACAGGCCTGCGCCGCATCTTCGATTTCGCGGCGATCTATCACGCGCGCACTGCGTGCCACGGGCCGATGGATGTGTCGCCGGTGGCGATGGGCTGCAATGTGCATGTCGATACCTGGGTGCCCAATTTCGGCATCCAGGAATTCTCCGGCTACACCGACGCGACGCACGAAATGTTCCCGCATGCCTGGAGCTACGAGCGCGGCTACATGCAGCCGGGCGATGCCCCCGGCCACGGCGTCGATATCGATGAAAAGATCGCTGCAAAGTATCCCTACGAGCGCGCCTACCTGCCGGTCGCCCGGCTGGAAGACGGCTCCATGACCAACTGGTGAAAGCAATGAAGATCACGGCCATCAAGCCGTACCCAACGTGGGTCGCACACCGGAACCAGCTCCTCGTCAAGATCGAGACCGACGAGGGCATCTATGGCTGGGGCGAGAGCGGCCTCTCGGGCCGCGAGAAGGCGGTCGTCGGTGCGCTCGAGCACTATACGCAGCTGCTGATCGGCCGCGATCCGTTCGAGATCGGCGCCATCTGGCAGGAGCTTTATCGCAGCCAGTATTTTGAGGGCGGCCGGGTGCTGACCGCGGCGCAGTCGGCCATCGACATCGCGCTTCATGATATCAAGGGCAAGGCGCTCGGCGTGCCGGTCTATGAACTGCTGGGCGGCAAGCAGCGCAACCATATCCCGACCTTCGCCTCGACCTCGGCGCCGCCCGGACCCGAAATGATCGACCAGGCGAAGGAGCTGAAGGCGCGCGGCTGGAACGCCATCCGGTTCTTCCCCGTGGGTGCCGACGAGAACGGCATCCAGGAGCCGCGCGAGTCGATCGGCGCCACGGTGAAGTGGCTGATCAAGGCGCGCGAGGAACTGGGCGACGAGGTCGTGCTCGGTATCGACTATCATCATCGACTGTCGGTCGCGGAGGCGGCGAGCTTCTGCCAGAAACTGCCCTCGGGCACGCTCGATTTCCTCGAAGAGCCGATCCGCGACGAGACGCCGGAGGCCTACGAGTCGCTGCGCACGCTGACCAATATCCCGTTCGCGATCGGCGAGGAGTTTGCCAGCAAGTGGCAGTTCCTGCCCTACATCGAGCGCGGCATCCACCAGTTCAACCGCATCGACATCTGCAATGTCGGCGGGCTGACCGAGGCGATGAAGGTCGCCGGCTGGAGCGAGGCGCACTACGTCGACGTGATGCCGCACAACCCCCTGGGGCCGATCTGCACGGCGGCGACGCTGCACTTCTCGGCTGCGGTCGCCAACTTCTCGTGGCTCGAAACCCGCGCCTCGCCGGCCGAGGACTACATGGGCCGCGGCGAGAGCCCGCTGTTCACCTCGCAGCCGCGGCTTGAGGGCGCCGTCTATCCGGTGCCGACTGGACCCGGCCTCGGCATCGAGGTCGACGAAGCGGCGATCCAGCAGCAGAGCTTCAAGTTCTGGGAAGCGCCGAAGTGGAAGCGGCGCGATGGCTCCGTCACCAACTGGTAATTTTGCACAACGTCACCGAGGCTATTGAGACCACCATGCCGGCACCCGTGAACATTCCGAAGATCAAGCGTCCCTCCAAGGACATCATCGAGGCCCTGAGGGAAATCGGCACGGCGACTGTCGCCGGCACGCTCGGGCACATGGGGTTCCGCAACCCACATATGCTCGGCCCGGTGACGCAGAACCCCGGCCGCTCGATCGTCGGCCCGGCGCTGACGCTGCAGTTCCTGCCGCAGCGCCCGGACATCTTCTCCGAGGGCGAATATGCCGACCCGGAGACGCAGCTGCACCGCCACGTGCTGTATCAGGTGGAGGAAGGCGACGTGGTCGTCGTCGATGCCCGGGGCGACATGAGTTCGGGCGTCTTCGGTGACATGATGTCGACCTACTTCAAGGGCCGCGGCGGCGCCGGCATGGTGATCGATGGCGTGATGCGCGACCGGCCCAACGTCAACAAGCTCGACCTGTCGCTGTGGCTGCGCGGTTGGACGCCGAACTACCATGTGCAGGTCAGCATCTTTCCGTCCGCGGTCAACGTGCCGATCGCCTGCGGCGGCGTCACCGTGCTGCCGGGCGACATCATCATGGCCGATGATGACGGCGTGGTGGTGCTGCCGCCGTCGATGGCCGAAAAGGTCATCGAGGACAGCCAGAAGCACCATGAGTGGGAAGAGTTCTCGCGCATCAAGCTGATGCAGGGCGCGCCGCTGCAGCGCTACTACCCGCTGCACGCCGATGCCGAGGGCGAATATCAGGAGTGGCGCAAGCACCACCCGCTCAAGAAGTAGGCTTGCGCGCGGGCTCGCAATCCTGATCCTTTCGGGGTCATGGAAGACGAGAAGAAGACCCCGCTGCTGCCCACCACCGACGAGGCTGTCCGGCTGGCAAAGACGCTGATCCGGACGGCGCGCCATGCCGCCATCGCGACGCTCGATCCCGGCACCGGCGCGCCGCGCGCCAGCCGGGTCGGCATGTCGACCGATACCGATGGTACGCCCACCGTGCTGATCTCGCGGCTTGCCCCGCACACCGGCGCGCTGCTGGCCGATCCGCGCTGTTCGCTGCTGGTGGGAGAACCCGGCAAGGGCGATCCGCTCGCCCACCCGCGCATCTCGCTCGCTTGCCGTGCGCGGGAACTCGCGCCCGGTTCACCGGAGAACGATCGGGTCGCGGCCCGCTATCTCGCGCACACGCCGAAAGCAAAGCTCTATGCCGGGCTCGGCGATTTCCGCTTCTTCCGGCTCGAGGTCGAGGCGGCGAGCCTTAACGGCGGTTTCGGCCGCGCCTACGCTATGAGTGCCGCCGATGTCCTCACCGCGAGCGTGGCGATTGATGCGATCGCGGCAGCGGAGCCCGGCGCCATCGAGCACATGAATGCCGACCACGCCGCGGCCGTCGGCCTCTACGCCCGGCATTTTGCGAAGGCAGCGGAGGGGAACTGGAAGCTCGTGGGCATCGACGCCGACGGCATCGACCTCGCGGACGGTGACGATGTGCGCCGCGTGTTCTTCGAGACGCCGCTGGCGGACGCCGGCGAAATCCGCGCGGTGCTGGTGGCGATGGCGGCCGAGGCACGGGCAGCCATCGCGAAGTAGCCGCAGGCGGTTCTCACCAGACCTTGCGTGGCAGATCGATCCCGTTCTCGGCAAGCATGGCATCGACATCGACCACCGCGCCGCTGGCGATCGCGGCGTTGGCGGCGATGCCGGTGAGGATGGACCACGCACCGTCGATATGGCTCGATCCACGGTTGTAGCGGTCGGGCTCGACGCTGGCGGGATCGAACAGATAGCCCAGCATCACCGGGTCGGCGCCGCCGTGATCGCCCGAGCCGGTCCACACGTCGATCTTCTGCGGCCGCTCTCCTGCCCGATGCAGTATGGTGGAGAAAGCTTCATCGCCATGCGCCTTGTCGCGTTCGCCGCCGAATACACCGTGCACCTCCACATGCCGGTGGCTGAGTTCGCCCTTCGTGCCCTGGAACACGATTTCCAGTCCTTCCCAGGGCGAGTAGGCGACGAGCGTGTAGTTCAGCATCGCGCCGTTCTGGTACTCGACCCCGACCTGCATCGTGTCCTCGATGGTGATGTCATCAGCAAAGACGCAGAGATCGCGCCGGTATCCGTCGGCATCCTCGGCGTCGAGATAGAGCTCGCGCAGCGCAACGTCCTTCTCGAGGTCGAGACGGAAGTCGCACCGCTCGAACACGGGGCAGGTATGGCAACGCGCGCCATGCGCGCCCAGCCCTAGCGCAACCGCCATCTGCGGCGTGTAGAAGGCGCGCCTGCCGGTAGCCGTCACCCGCCGCGGCGTCGAAGCCACCCACCAGTTCATCAGGTCGAAGTGGTGCGTGGATTTGTGCACCAGCAGGCCGCCCGAGTTCTGCTTGTAGCGATGCCAGCGGCGGAAGTAGTCCGCCCCGTGCACCCGGTCGAGATGCCAGCGGAAATCGACTGCGGTGATGTCGCCGATCACGCCCGACATCAGGAGGTCCTTGAGCTGCGTCCGGGCTGGCGTGTACCGGTAGTTGAACGTGACGGTGATCGAGCGGCCGGTTTCCCGCTGTGCGTCGAGCAACGTGCGCAGCCGCCCGAGATCGGTGGTCATCGGCTTTTCCGTCATCACGTCGCAGCCCGCCCGCATCGCGGCGATGATGTAGTCGTGGTGCGTGTGGTCCGGCGTCGTGACGATGATCGTGTCGGGCCGCTGCTCCGCGAGCATTCGCCCGAAATCGGCGGCTTCGTAGGTTGCGACGCCGTTTCCACGCGGGTCAGGGATAGAGCGCGCCGAAAGCGCCAGGCGCTCGGAATTGCTGTCGCACAGGCCCACCAGTTCGTTGCCGGCGGCGTAGGTTTCGGTGACGGCGGAGCGGAACATGGCGTGCCGCGCGCCGGTGCCGACGATCGCATATTTCACCTGCAGGTCCCCCAGAGCGGATCGTAACGCCTGCTGAAGACAACCCGCCAGCGGCGGCCGGTCAAGGTCCGCGCCTCTATCCGGTGCCGAGCCGCCTTGCCGGTGAAGTGATCTCCACCCAGGCGCCGGGCAGAAAGCCGCGCGGGTCGATGGGCCACGATGCACCGCGAGGGATTTCGGGGGTCGAGTCGGCGCAGCCCCAGGTGCCGTTCGGCGCGCTGAGGCCCGTCGCATTCGGATGGGTGAGGCAGTAGTCGCGCATTTCGGCCACTGTTGGCGTCAGTGCGCAGCTTGCGCCGCTGAAACTGGTGCAGCCGAGCAGCGCGCCGTCGAAGCAGCGCCACTTCACCCGGTCCGGCGACGAACTCGCCGGCACCTTGAGCGCCGAGGCGATGGCGTCTGTCAGCGCCGGCCCCGCGTAGCGCCGGTCGGGGAAATCGACGGTCCGGACGGCGGCGCAATAGGCGAAGGGATCGGACCAGTTGAGGGGCGGCAGGGTGGCGAGATCGAGCGGCGACGACGAGACGCTGACCTCGGCCTCGGGGATTTCGGCCACCTTGGCAACGGCGCTGGCGGCCGTATTGAGCGCGGGCGCCGCGCCCACCTCGGCGACGGGAGTCGTGAGCGGCGCGGAGACAATTGTCTGCGGACCGCCAAAGGCCGCAGCGAGCTGTCCGTTGCGCAGGTTCGCATAGAGCAGCGCGCCGACGGCGATGGTCAGCAGGGCGAGCGTCACAACGTTGGCGACGAACAGCCCGGAGAGCCCGCGCGGAGCGCTGGTGTCGAGGGCCTGGCGGGGCGGCGGCTGAACCACGTTGGCAGCGGCGGACGCGGGTCTGGCGCGGCGGTCATCTTCATCGTCGTCGTCGCGGTTGTTGCGGCGCTCGACTTCTAGCCGGAAATCGACATCCGGGTCGAGCCGCAGCGCCTCCTCGCGCGCCATTTCCGCAAGCGATGGCGGCCGGCGCAACGCGGCGCGGCGCATGAAGCCACGAACGATGGCGGCAATGCTGGCGAGAACCCCAAGGCCGCTGAGCACGGCGGGAACGGCGATCTGCGGGGAGAGCCCGGCCGGCAGCAGGAGGCCGGTCATGATCCATCCGGCCGCTGCGGCGATCAGCAGCAGCCCGCCCAGCGTTGGCAGGACGACGGCGACGAGGCCGCCCAGCACCGGCGCGGCGAGAAGGCCGTACCAGACGGCGAGGCCGAGCAGTTGCTGGGTGTTGGTCTGCGGCCAGAGGGCTACGAAATCGACACTGAGGTCGGCGACATAATAGGTCGCCGCCCACGCAAAGGCCGTGGCAAGTATCCCACAAAGAAGCGCGGCGACCTTCAACAGACGTCTCCCAAAGCCTGTCTATGCATGCGTATTCGCGCCAAGCACTATCACTTTCCGGAGCCAACACAATTGCTGACCGGCGCGATCTGGATTCATCCAGGTCTGGCTCGTGTCTTGGCGCCTCCGGCGCCGGAGGCGCGGCTAGTCCCAGCCCGCCGTCTGCAGCAGCCGCGTCTCGCCGGCCGCATCGACGCGCAGCGCCGTCAGCTTGCCGGTCATGAAGCACGCCGTATCGATGTTGATGCGGTAGGGCAGGATGGTCGGCTCGTCCATCGGGGTGTGGCCGTGAATCACAACGCCGCCGTGGTCATGCGGGGTGTGGAGGAATTCCTTGCGGATCCACAGCATGTCCTGTTCGGTCTGCTCCTTGAGCGGCGGTCCCGGCCGCAGTCCGGCATGCACGAACACGAAGCCGGGCATGCTGAAACTCAGCGGCAGGTCGCGGATGAACGCCAGGTGTTCCGGCGGTATATAGGCGCTCAGCAGTTCGAGCTTGATCCTGTCGTCCTCGTCGAGGTCGAGCAGCGCGGCGATCTGGATGTCCGACATACCGTAGGATTCGAGTGTCGTCTCGCCGCCGAAGGTCAGCCAGTCGGCCATGCCGGCGAGCGAGGTCAGCGCCGCGAACATCGTCGCCTCGTGGTTGCCCTTGAGGCAGATGCGGGTGAAGCCGAAGGGGGCGGGGCCCATCAGGTGGTCGAGCACCTCGGCCGAGCGCGGGCCGCGGTCGACGTAGTCGCCGAGCATCACGATCCACTTCACGCCCTTCGTGCCCGCGGCATCGGCGATGATCTCGGTTTCGAGTTCGTGCAACTCGTCGATGCAGCCGTGCACATCGCCGATCGCGTAGAGCAGCGCGGGGCGCTCGTGCGACATGAGTTGCCGGGGGCGCTTGATTGTCTTGCGTGCCATGATGCGTTTGCTCCGCCGCATCGCTTAGCGGGGATCGTGCCGCGCCGGAAGGGCAAACCTCGCGCGGCGGGAGATTGTGACAGGCAGAAAGGGGCGCGGCCGCGGCCGTTCCTATTGCGCTTCGGCCGCGACGGAGTTCTTGCTGGAGCGTTTTGCCGAATACAGCGCCCGGTCGGCGTTTCGCACGGCGTCCCAGAAGTCATCGCCCGGCGCGTATCGCGCCACGCCGAATGTTGCCGTGACCTTGAGCGGAGTGCCGTCGATATCGACGGGAGCGCTGGCGATGGCGGCGCGGGCGCGTTCGGCCAACTGCAGCGCGTCCGCGGCCGAGCCCGGGGTGAGGAACATGAACTCCTCGCCGCCGATCCGGGCCACGACGTCGCCTTCGCGCCCGATCTGCACGAGCCGCCGGGCAATGGCCCGCAGCACCGTATCGCCGGCGGCGTGTCCGAGGGTGTCGTTGATGCGCTTGAAGTCATCAAGGTCGGCGATGATCACGCTCGCCTCGCGGCCGGTGGGGAGCCGCTCCACGGCGCGCTCGAGCCCGCGCCGGTTCAGCAACCCGGTCAGGCCATCGGTATCGCGTGCGCGCCTGAGGATGGCAAACATGTCGTATCCGACGACGACCGCGATCGCGATGGCCAGGATCACCATGAACAGCACGATGGAGTACTGAACCGCGATCCAGAAGGAACCGGTATCGAGGCTGTTGAGCTGCTGTGCGCTGGCGGTCAGCAGGGTTCGCGGGAAAAAGTGGAGCCCGTAGGCGATGAAGGTCCAGAACAGGAATTTTTCCGCGACGGAGCCCTGCAGGAGCCGCCTTGCGCGCCGCAGGGCGCCGCACAGGACGATGCCGCCAAATCCGAAGTTGAGGATGTAGGTCCGCGCGACCACGTCCGGCGAAACGAACAGAAACCAGAGTGTCGCCAGCATCAGGGCGGTGAAGGTCACCACATGAAAGATGCGGCCCATGGTGTCGCCAGCCCGGCTCTGGACGCCTTCGGCAAACAGAAGTGCGCTGGCGAGGTAGAGCGTGGTCGCCACGATCGAGTTGGCTTCCTCGCCCGGGGGAAGCCAGGCGACCTGAACAAAGACGCCGGCGCCCATGGCAAGAAAACCGAGCGAAAAATGCCGCAGGTACCACAGCGAGGGCGAGCGGAACGCGAGGATGCCAAAGGCAATGGCCACGACCGTGGACATCAATGGAATCACAAAGGTCATCGGCGCGACGCAGTTCCGGACTTCGAAGGCGAATTAAGTCAAGGCGATGTCTAGGCGCAATTGCTCCGCGATGTAATACCAAAAGAGACAAATATCGCGGGTCAGACCTGCAGTGTCGTTGCGCTCGTGCATTTGTACAGGCGCGCTCGTGCCGGCAGTCAACCCAGGGATCAGGAGTCCGACAGGTGTGCCCCAGGACGAACCGCTACCTGTCGCGCAAAATCACCGGCTCCGAACCACAAAAGGCACAAAGCACGTAGCCGTCACCAGCGACGCTGGAATACAGAGATGTGGCAAAGCCGCTCGGGCTGCAGCGCCTGACCGGCGCGCCGAACAGGCGGGGCGAATCGCGGCGCTTGACGCGGCGATGTTCTTGCGATGGATATCTGCACGCGTGTGCACAAATGGGGATATGCCGCCATGAACGAGGCCCGTTCACGCTCGTTCGTTAGCGCGCAGATGGTCGCGGAGCGGGCCGGCGTGTCGCGCTCGGCTGTGTCCCGCACCTTCACCGACGGTGCCAGCGTATCGGAGGCGACGCGGCGCAAGGTGCTCAGCGCTGCCTCCGAACTCGGCTATCACGTCAACCATCTGGCGCGCGGCCTGATCCACGATCGCAGCAACATCGTCTGCCTTGTCGTGTCGGACCTGACGACGGCAATCCGCGCCCGCATGGTGGATGCGCTGACGCGGCGGCTGCAGGCCATCGACAAGGTCGCGATGGTCATCAATACCGAAAGCGATACCGAGAGCGTTTCTGCCGCCCTCCGCCAGACCCTGCACTATCGCGCCGAAGCGACGGTGGTGCTTTCGGGAACGCCGCCCGCCTCGATCATTGAAACCTGCATGGCCAACGGCCAGCGGGTGGTTCTGATCAACCGCGACGATCACCTGAGCGGCAGTGAGAACATTGCCGTCGATAACCAGGTGGCTGCGCGGGAAGCGTTTTTCCTGTTGCAGCGCGCCGGTTGCAGGCGGCTGGCGGTGATCTCCTCGGAGGCGCGCACGGCCAGCCTCCTGGAGCGCGAGCGCGTCTTTACCGCGGCCGCGGATGCTGCCGGCATGGCGGTGAGCGTCACACGCGCGGGCCCCACAAGCTACGCGTCGGGCATTGAAGCGGCCCGCCGGCTGTTCGGCCGCTCGAGCGGCCCCGATGGCGCCTTCTGCGTGACCGATCTTCTCGCTATCGGTTTCATGGATGCGGCGCGGCACGAGTTCGGCCTGCGCATCCCCGAGGATCTGTGTGTCGTCGGGTTCGATGACATCGAACAGGCGAACTGGGAATCGTATCGGCTGACGACTTTTGCACAGCCCGTCGAGCGCATGGCCGATCACGTCGCCTCGCTGTTCGAGCCGGGAAATTCCGGGGTCTCCGAGCGCCGCACCTTCGAGCCAACGCCGGTCTGGCGGCGGTCCGTGCGGCCCACCGCCAGCTAGGCGCACCGGCCTTCCGGACATTGCTGCACAGGTGCGCAGCGCCCCTTCCGTCATAAAACCGTGATCCGGCTTCGCTATTGGGCTGGAATGTCGCGGCGGGCAATGCAATGGTGTGCAAAAGCCCCGCCGGATTGTGCATGCATCACCGCATGTGCACCCGGAAGAGTGGCAGGGTGGAGGGCAGATGCAGATCGCAAGTGCTCCAGGTTCATCAACGCTCGCCGGCATGTCGGGTCTCCCTGCGGCCGGGTGGCAACATGCGCGCCCTGCGGTGCGTTCAGGCATACGGAAAGCGAGCCGATCGGATTCCGTTGGCCTCGGCCCCTGCGGCCGGTACTCTGACGTAAAGATCGGCGGAAGACTGATCCATTGGCGGCAAACCGCCCGGAACATGGGAGAGAAACAATGAAACGTCGTGACTTCATCGTCTCGGCCGGCGCGCTCGCGGCCGGCGCAGCCCTCGCGCCCCGCGCGGCCTTCGCGGCGGCCGGCACCGTCGACTGGTTCACCAGCTCCGACCAGAATGTCATCGACTTCTGGACCAATGTGGTGAAGCCGAAGTTCGAAGCGGCCAACCCGGGCGCGACACTCAACCTCGTCGACGGCCAGGACAATGCCGGCCTGCAGGCGATTGCCGAGCGTGCCCTCGCGGCCCTCGGCACCAAGGCCGACCCGCAGGTCGACATCTTCGAGGGTTTTGACGCCCGCCAGCCCGTCGGCGCACTCGACAAGGGCCTGTGGACCGACGTGACCAGCCTGTCGAACTATTCGAAGATCAACCCGCTGGCCATCGAGATCGACGGCCTCAAGCAGAACCTGCCCTATCGCGGCAGCCAGGTGCTGCTCGCCTTCGACACCACCAAGCTGAAGCCCGAGGATGCACCCAAGACCTGGGATGCCCTCGTCGCCTGGATCAAGGCCAATCCCGGCCAGTTCATCTACAACCGTCCCAACAAGGGCGGTTCGGGCGGCAACTTCGTGCGCCGCGCCATCTATGCCGCCAACGGCAACGATCCGAAGAAGTTCAAGGTCGACAACTTCACGGCCGAAAGCGGCGCTGCGGCACTCGATCCGGCGTGGAAGATCCTCAACGACCTCGCCCCCTCGCTGTTCGAAGGCGGCGCCTATACCTCGGGCAACACGCAGTCGATCCAACTGCTCGGGCAGGGTGCTGTCACCATGATCCCGGCCTGGTCCGATCAGGCGCTGGCGGCGATTGCTTCGGGCGCGCTGCCGGAGACGATCGGCCTCGTGCAGCTCTCCGACCTCGGCTTCCCCGGCGGCTTCTCCCGCATGACCATCCCGACCAACGGGTTGAACCATGATCTCGCGATGAAGCTCGCTGATTTCGTCCTCACCGAGGAAATCCAGTCGGCCGTGCTGACCGAACTCGGCGGCTTCCCCGGCGTTTCGTGGGACTACATCTCGGCCGAACTGCGCGAGAAGTTCAAGGACGTCATCCCCGTCTCCATCCCGGTCTTCCCGGGCGGCGACTGGGAAAAGGCGATCAACGCCGAATGGTACCGCAACGTGGCGCCGAACGTGGATCCCGCCGCGTGACCGACCAGCCGGCAAACGACATCGTCGGGAAGCGGCGGAGCGGCTGGTATATCGGCCTGCTGCTCGTCGCCGCGCCGGTGCTGCTCGTTTTCTGGCTGATCATCTATCCGATCATCTCGGCCATCATACGCACCGTATGGCTGCCGGCAGAGGGAGGAGGCCGCGCCTTCTCCCTCGAGACCTACATCTTCTTTTTCACCGACAATTACAGCCTTAACAATCTCGGGATCACCCTGTGGACCACCGGGGTCTGTGCCGTCCTGCTGCTGCTGGTCTGCCTGCCGATCGCCATCTACCTGCGCTTTTCGACCAGCAAGATCGCGGCCTATGTGCAGGGCCTCGCGATCTTTCCGATGTTCGTGCCCTCGATCATCCTCAGCTATGCCTTCATCCGCGTGCTGGGGCCGAACGGCACCGTTGACCTGATCCTCAACGCGGTCGGCCTGCCGAAGATCAAGTCGCCCTACCTGACGCCCTGGGGGCCGGTCATCGGCCTTGTCTGGGACCACATTCCACTGACCGTGCTGATCCTGCTCGCCGGTCTCGGCAACGTCTCCAACCAGTCGATCGAGGCGGCGCGCGATGTCGGCGCGCGCAGCTGGGCGGTGTTCTGGCACATCATCCTGCCGCGCATCTCCAACTCCATCCTCGTCGCCATTTCGTTCTCGGTGCTGGGCATCTTCTCGGCCTTCACACTGCCCTATGTGCTTGGCCCCGCGGCGCCCGAGATGATGGGCCCGTTCATGCAGCGCACCTTCCGCGAACTGTTCGATCCCGAAAACGCCATCACCCAGGCCGTCATCGCGTTCGGCTTCTGTCTCGTGTTCGGACTGTTCTACGTGCGGTCCGTCGCCAAGAACCGGAAAGCCTGATGGCGCGCACCCTCACCGAACGGCGGATCGACTGGACCGGCATTGGTTTTGCCGTCGTGCTCACGCTGGTCATCGTCTTCCCGCTGGTGGTCGTCGGCACCTGGGCCTTCGCCAATGTCTGGCGCTTCCCGGCGCTGATCCCGCAGGAATTCGGGCTGCGCTACTGGTACCAGACGCTCGCCCGGGCCGATGTGTGGAGCTCCATCACCATGAGCATCTCGCTCGCCACGGTGGTGACGCTGATTTCCGCGATGATCTGCCTGCCGGCGGCCTATGCCTTTGCGCGGCTCGATTTCCCCGGCCGCAACATCCTGTTCTTCTCGTTCCTCGCCGGGCAGGCGTTCCCGAAGTTCGGCCTGCTCGTCGCCATCGCCGGCATTTTCCTGCAGCTCAATCTCATCGGCAATTTCTGGGGCGTGGTGCTGATTCAGCTCGTTTCGACGCTGCTGTTCATGATCTGGATTCCCGTCTCCGCCTTCCAGTCGGTCGATCGCCGCATGGAAGAGGCGGCGCGCGATGTCGGGGCCTCCCCGATGCGCGTGTTCTGGTCGATCACGCTGCCGCAGGCCGGGCCGACCATCGCCGCTGCGGTGCTCCTCAGCTTCGTCAACACCTTCTACGAGACGGAGGGCGCCTGGCTGATCGGCGCGCCCGCCATTCGCACCATGCCGGTGCTGATGATCACCTTCATCAACAACCAGCCGGTCATCCAGTACGGCGCCGTGCTGTCGGTGCTGCTGTGGGTGCCGTCCTTCTTCGCCCTGCTGTTCGCCCGCCGCGTCATCAGCTCCGGGTCCTTTGCTCGCGGCTTCGGAGGCTAGATGGCGGTCCTCGACATCAAGGGCGTCACCAAGAAGTTCGGCACGGTCACGGCCGTCGACAGCTTCGATCTGACTGTCGCCGACGGCGAACTCGTCTGCCTGCTCGGGCCCTCCGGCTCCGGCAAGTCGACCCTGCTGCGCATGGTGGGCGGGTTCGAGACACCGACCTCCGGCGAGATCAAGATCGACGGCGAGGACGTGACCCGCGTGCCGCCCGAGCGCCGCCCCACCGGCATGGTGTTCCAGAGCCATGCGCTGTGGACGCACATGAACGTCTTCAAGAACCTCGCCTTCGGGCTGAAACTGCGCCGGCTTCCCGCCGACGAGATCAAGCGCAGGGTCGATGCGGTGCTCGAACTCGTGGGTCTGGGCGGCTATGGCACGCGCATGACCAACCAGCTCTCGGGCGGCCAGCAGCAGCGCGTCGCGCTCGCCCGCTCGCTGGTGCTCGAACCAAAAATCCTGCTGCTCGATGAGCCCTTCGCGAGCCTCGACCAGCACCTGCGCGAGCGGCTGCGCGAAGAGGTCCGCGACATCCAGCAGCGGCTGAAGATCACCACCCTGTTCGTGACCCACGGCCAGGATGAGGCCCTCGCCCTCGCCGACCGCATCGTCGTCATGCGCGACGGCAAGACCGAGCAGGCCGATCGGCCCGATACCGTCTATCGCGAACCGGCGACGCCATTCGTCGCGGGCTTCATCGGCACGATGAATCTCGTTGATGGCACGGTTGCCAATGGCACCTTCTCGCATGCCGGGTTCACCGTGCCGCTTGCCGTCGCCGATGGTCCGGCAACCCTCGCGGTGCGGCCCGAGGCGCTGGGCATGACCCGCGCCGAAGGGCAGGGCGTGGCGAAGATTCACCGCGTCACCGACTACGGCACGCACGCCATTGTCGATGTCGAACTGCCCGATGGCTTTCGCCTGAAGGCGATGGTCAACGAAGCCCGCGACTGGTCGTCCGGGCAGGCCATTGACCTGCAACCCCGCGCCTTCGCCGCCTATCGCGACAATGCCGCGATTTTCCGGGGAGGCCAGAACGGCTGATCCTGTCAGCGTGACCCGCGAGGGGCATCGCACCTGTTTCAAGTGGCACCGCGCCCGCCGCAGGCTGAGCGATCCGGTGTTCACCGGCCGCCGCATTCTCGAAGGCATGGCGCTCGGCGCCAGCGTCGAGGTCGACCTTGTGGTGCATGGCGAACAGGGCTTTGCCGTGCTGCACGATAACCGCGACATTGCCCGCGAGACCACCGGGCAGGGGCCAGTGGCGGGGCTCACGGCCGCCCAGTTGCGCGCGCTGCACCTGCGCGACAATTCCGGCCAGCCCATCGAGGACCGGGTGATGCTGCTCGAAGACCTCTGCACGCTGCTTGCACAGAATCCGCCGCATCCCGATGCCCTGCTACAACTCGACTACAAGGAAGACAGCCGCTCCCTGCCGCCCGAGACGGTCGCCAACTTCGCGAAACGCGTCGGCCCGGTGGCGGGCAGCATGATCCTGTCATCGGGCGATGCGGCCTCCGTCAGCCTCCTCTGCGACGCGACGCCGGGCCTGCACGTCGGCTACGATCCCTGCCACGACGGCGCGCTCGACCGCCTCGCAAAGACCCGCGACTTTGCCGGCTTCGTCGCCGGCGCCATCGCAGATTCGCCGAAGGCCGAGATGATCTATCTCGCCTACCCGATGATCCTGCAGGCCGACGAGGCCGGCTTCGACATCATCGGCGCCATGCATGCCGCCGGCCGCCGCGTCGATGCCTATACGCTGAGGAACGCCGACCCCGGCAGCATCGCCATTGCCGAGCACCTGCTGGCGCTCAAGGCCGACCAGATCACCACCGACGATCCAGAGGGCCTCGCGGCCGCGCTGACACCATGACCATTTCCTACGAACGAGTCCTCGACGACATGGTCGCCGCCGCCCGCGCCGCGGGGGAGGTGACGCTCACCCATTTCGCGCGCTTCCGCGACATCGAGATCGGCATCAAGGGGCCGGGCGATTTCGTCTCTGACGCCGACCGGGAATCCGAACTGCTGATCCGCGAACACCTGTTCTCGCGCTACCCCGGCTGGAGCCTCACCGGCGAGGAGTTTCCGCCGGTCGATGGCGCCGACGCCGAGCACCGCTGGCTGGTCGATCCCATCGACGGCACCACCAACTTCATCAATGGCTGGCCCTACACCATCTCCATCGCGCTGCGCCGCGGCAACACGACCGTCTGCGCCGTGCTCTACGAGCCGGTGGCCGACGAGATGTTCACCGCCATGCCCGGCGGCGGAGCGTGGCTCAATGGCGAGCGCATGCAGGTGTCGCGGCAGTCGAACACCGCGCTCCTGATGGTGGGCACCGGCCTGCCGACGCCCAATCTCTCGCTCCACCCCGGCGCCTATTCCCGTCTCGACGCGATTCGCGCGCCCATCGGCGCCGTCCGCATTGTCGGCAGCGCCGCGCTGTCCTGCGCGTTCGTCGCCTGCGGACGGCTTACGGGATATTACGAAGAGACGGGCTTCGTGGACACAGCGGCCGGCATCCTGTTGGTCGAGGAAGCGGGCGGCATCGTCACCGACTGGTGGGGCCGGGGGCCTGAAACCTACGAGCGCACCGGCTGCCTCATTGTCGCCAACGCGGCGACGCATGCCTACCTGCTCGATCACCTGCGGGACACACCTCCCAAGAACCCGACGGCCTGACGGCAAGACGACATCGGGTCGCAGATTGCATCGGCGCCCGGCTGGGTGCTAGGCAGTCCCCGAACCTGCTGCCTGCATCGGAGCGTCATGTTTTCTGTTTTCGCCAGTGCCCTTGCGGACATTTCCGAAGGCCTGCGCTTACGGCGCGTGTGGGTCGCCCTCGCCAACGAAGGGATCGGCGACCAGCACCGGCGCACGACGCTCGGGCCGCTTTGGCTGTTGATCAACTATCTCGCCTTCGCCGGCACCTTCATCTTCATCTTCAACCACGGCAACACCGGCCCGGGCTACGTCGCCTATGTCGCGACCGGGCTGCTCGTGTGGTTCTTCATCATGGAGGTCGTCACCACCAGCGTGACGCTGTTCGTGCGTGAAGAGAGCTTCATCAAGGGCACGACTCTGCCGCTGTCGGTCTACGTCTTCCGCGACACGCTGCAGGCCGTCATTCGCGATGGCTACGCGCTTGCCGGCTGCATCGCGCTGCTGCTCATTGGCGGTGTCGCGATCGGCACCGGCTGGCTCTGGTCGGCGGTCGGCCTTCTGGTCATCCTGCTTGCCGCGCCGGCCTTCACGACCGTCTTTGCGTTTCTGGGCGTGTTCTTCCCCGACTCGCAGTTCATCGTGAGCAACCTGATGCGGGTGGGGATGTTCATCACCCCGGTATTCTGGGCGCCGAGCGGCAGGGGCGGCATCCAGGAAGCAGCCTATGTCTACAATCCCTTCACCTATTTCCTTGAGATCGTCCGTGGACCGATCATGACCGGTCAGCCGTCGCTCCACGCGCTCGGCTTCTGCGTACTCCTCACCATTGGCCTCTGGGTGGCTGCTTTCCTGCTGCTCGGCAAGTTCCGGCGGCAGGTGGCGCTGGTGATCTGATGGTCTCGATCAAGGCAAACGACCTGAGCCTGACCTACGCGGTACGGCAGAAACTGACGCTTCGCCCACGCGACCGGCGGGTGCCGCAGGCACCCGGAGGCACGATCGCGGGGGAAGGGCGGCACCGCTATGTTCAGGCGCTGGACGGCGTGACCTTCGAGCTTGAGGCAGGCGACCGGCTTGGCCTTGTCGGCTCGAACGGGGCAGGCAAGACCACGCTTCTCAAGGTGCTCTACGGCATCTACGAGCCCACCCGGGGGACACTTGCCACCGTCGGGCGCGTCGACGCGCTGTTCAACATCAACCTCGGTTTCCGCCCCGAGGCGACCGGCCGCCGCAACATCGAACTGCGCGGGCTCATCAACGGCTGGAGCCCCGACGAGATCGCCCGCCGGCAGGAGCAGATCGTTGAGTTCAGCGAGCTTGGCGATTTCATCGACATGCCGCTCAAGAGCTACAGCCAGGGCATGGCTGCCCGCCTCGCCTTCGCCACCGCAACCAGCTTCCAGCCGGAAATCCTGCTTATGGACGAGTGGATCGGCGCCGGCGACGCGAGCTTCCAGGCGAAGGCCAAAACGCGCATGGGTGAGCTTGCGGAGGCCGCCGGCATCATTGTTCTCGCAAGCCACAATGACGATCTCATCCGGCGCACCTGCAACAAGCTGCTGGTGCTGGAAAAGGGCCGGGTAAAGTCCTTTGGTCCGCTCGTCTCTGACGCGGGATAGCCTTGCGGCCGGGCGCAAGTGCCGGTGCAGCTACCGCTGGAGCGTCATACGCCGTCTGCCGCCGGCGCCGGCCGGCTGCCGCCCGTGGCTGCCGCGGGGCGCTTGCGGGCAACATAGACCTCGGTGAGCTCGCCGATGATCCCGTGCTGGCGGTCGTGGAAGCGGGTGACCTCGACATCCATGTCCGACCAAACGGTGATCAGTTCGGCCAGATCGTAGCCATAGTGAAAGGTCACGAGCGATCCCGCATCGCTGATCGGGTTGCCGTGATACTCAGGTTCGGCCAGGTGCTCGACGGTACCATCGCCGAGATAGCGGGACCGCCTCTCGGATGTGATCCTGTCCTTGTAGGTCGGCACCGTGAAGACGAACGCGCCGCCCGGCTTCAGGGTTCGGGCGATTTCGGCGAGTGCGTCAGACGGCTCGTTCAGGTGCTCGAGCACGTCCAGCGTCACCACCAGATCGAACGAACCGGCCGCAAAGGTCTGGACCTCGAGGTTTTCGTTGCGGAAACCGTCGATCATCTTGGCCAGAGGCTGGCGCGGAAAGTACTGCGTCGCCATATAGCCGCTGCACTCGCTTCGGAGCTTCGGCGAGATGCCGCGGGTTCCGGGCGAGGACTCGTGGATCGAAAGGTCGCGCCAGTTCGGGAATTGGCGTTCGAGGATGAGCGCCAGCGCGCGCTCGCGGGGAATCGAGCCGCACCCGGAGCAAAGCAGATGGTCGCGGTACCAGTCATACTTCGCCGAAAACGTGGCCGGCGCCTCACAAATGGGGCAGTGGCCGGCTGCGCTGTAGGCCGGCTGAGCTTGCGTGCGCATGGCGGCGTTCTCCTGTGTGGTCGTCCGCGCGGGGACTGGCTCTATCGCTGCGACGGCGTTGCGGTATCCTACAAGCCGCCGGCTTCCAAAATCTTAGTTGTCATCGGCGCCTCGGCTGGCAGCAGCATCAGTCAGGTCGGGATGTTCCTCGAAGCGTGGATGCTGCGCGGTGGCGAGGCCGAACTGTTCGTACAGCGCCTGCGCGTAGCGGCCCGCATTCTCCCGCTCAGCCGCGCCAAGGCCGTGACGGCGGATCGCAGCCCGCTGCATCTGTACGATTTCGCTTAGCTGGCGGATGTTGAAGTTGCCGACGGTGACACTGCGCAGATGGCGGCGGTGTGAGTTGAGCGAACGCGGCGAGAACGCGATGGCTCCAGCTTCCATGAGGTGCAGATAGGTCGCCCAGTCACCGACATGGCGCAGCGCCTGGATCTGCGGCCCGTGCTCTTCCAAAACCTCGGCCAGCGTTTCGCGACGGAACAGCGCCGCGCTGACATTGGGGATCGTGTTCTTGACGTAGAGGCCGCTGGCGATCTCGTCCTGGCCCCTGGCGATGTAGGGTTTGGTCCAGCGTGTGCGGTCGATGTCGGCGGTGTAGTCGAGATAGTGCTCGCTCAGAATCGCGCCGTTGGCATTCATCTGCCGCGATTGACAATAACTCAGAACCACGTCCGGGCGGGCGAAGGCAGGCAGCAGTTCGGCCAGGAATTCGGGATCGGCGAGATCGTCGGCCTCGGCGATCCAGACGAACTCCCCGCGCGCCAGTTCGACACCGCGCTGCCACTGGCGAAACACCGAGCCGGAGTTCGTCTCGTTGACCACCAGCGTCGCGGGGATCGGGCAGGTGTCGAGGAACCGCCGGATCACCTCCAGGCTCGTATCGGTCGAGGCGTCGTCGAGCACGATCAGCTCGTAAGGCGGGATGGTCTGGTCGGCGATCGAGGCCAGGCGCTCGGCGATGTAGCCGGCATAGTTGTAGTTCGGCACGACCACCGACACCCGCGGCAGCGGCCGGCCGGCGAAATCGAGCAGGTCGTGCAGATAGTGCCGGAAGCTGTATTCGCGTTCGACGATGGTGCGGCCGGCATGCCCGAGCCGCCCGGCCTGCTCCGGGTCGCGCAGCAGATCGCCGATGGCCTCCGCCATCGCGCCGGTGTCGAACGCCGGCACGAGCACGCCGCAGCCGCGTTCGAGCAGCGGGCCGAAGCCGCCCACGCCCTCGAACCCGACAACCGGCACGGTCGCGTCGAGCGCCTCCAGCACCACCGAGGGGAAGGGGTCTTCGCGCGAGGTCAGTGCGTAGACATCGGCCGCGGCATAGAACTCCAGCGGTGCATCGCTCCGTCCGGGGAAGACGATGCGGTGCTTGAGGCCGGCGGCTTCGATGCGCCGGATCTGGGCATCGGCAAACCTGCGGTCGAGATGGCCGAGCCACACCGCGGCCGCCTGGCGGTCATCGGCCAGAACCCGCATCGCCGTGTCGACGAACAGGTCCACCCCTTTGCGCTGGTCGCCATAGCCGACGCCGAGGACTATCCTTGCGTCCGGCGCAAGCCGGAGCCGCTGGCGCACGTCCGCCCGGGCCGCCTCGCGCGCTTCAGGGCTGCGATAGGTCGAGCGGCTGTAGAGGCCCTGCGGCCGGATCACGCCCTGTTCCAGCTTCTGGCCGGCGAACGTTTCGAATCCGTCGCGCACGACCTCGGCCGGGAACACGACATGGTCGGCATGCGAGGCGATGGCCCTCGCGTGCTTTTCGAGCTTGTAGCCAGTGAGGACGCCGGGCAGCTCGTGCACCAGCGACACCGTCTTGAAGCCAGCGCGCTGCAGCAGCGGAACGAGGAGGCCGGACACCGTGGTGTTGACGATCGCTACCTCGGCGCCGTTGTGGCGCAGGTGCCCGAAGCGCGCGAGGATGTCGTCCTCGTCGTGACGGCCGAGATCGAGCCGGTGCACCGTCGCCACCTCGGCAAAGCGCTCAAGCAGGATGCCATCGCCGAGCACGATCATGTCGGTGGCAAAACCCAGGTCGCGGAATTCGCGCGCCATGTTGAGCGCGAGATACTGTGCACCATGGGGATGCGCATCGTGTGAAACGATGACGATCCGCCGCTGCCGCGCCGCGCGTTCGGTGACGGCAGTGAGGGCGTCGCGGGTCGCTTGCAGCCAGGCATAGCCGTAGAGGGCGTCGGGCTCGAGATGCGCCCCCTCCGCCCATTCGTTCCAGGCGTTGACGAAGACCAGTCGCTCGTCCGGCTTTTCAATGCGCACGATGGCGTCTTCGACCGCGTTTTCCACCCAGGCGCGGTAGGCTTCCGGCGTGTTGTTGACGAAGATGGTGCCGTTGGCCTTGCGGCGCGCCGTATTGTCCCAGGCCGGGTTCACCGAACGATAGAACGGGTACTTGGGATCAACGTAGGTCTTGCTGCGCTCACCGAGCACGCGCCAGTCATAGACGTGGCCAGTGAAATCGGCGTGCAGCGGCTTCACCGCGTGGCTGAGGTCGGGCGGCTGCGAATTGTTGGGCGGGAATTCGATTGCGGCATCAAAGCCGTAGTCGCGTGGATCGACCTTCTCGAAGGACTGCGTATAGGCGAGGTGGATTTCCCCGATGCCGTTCTCGCGGCACCATCGGCGCCAGCGCTCCGCCGTCTGGCGGGCCGAGGGAAGCAGGCTCGGGCGATAGACGACCAGCACCGGCTTGCCATCGACGCGGATGTAGCGCGGGTCGCGGAGGTAGGGCGCCGCCTCGGCTATGAAGGCGAGGTCGTCCTCGGGCGAGTGCTGCTGGGCAATCAGGAGTTCGCGCTCGAGGCCGTCCCAGCGGCGCGTCCAGTTCTCGTTGGCCCAGCACAGGCAGAACGGAAGGTCGAGCGAGGGGTCCTTGAGCCAGTTTTCGACCGGCTTTTCGAGGAGGCGTTTGCCCCCGAACCAGTAGAAATAGAAGCAGAAGCCTTCAATTCCGTAGAGTTTGGCGAGCTCGATCTGTCGTCGCTGCACCCCGGGATCGAGCAGGTTATAGTAGCCCAGTTCACCCGGCACGTGGGGCTGATGATGACCCTCGAACTGCGGCCGTGCGGCACGCACATTGGTCCATTCGGTGAACCCTTCACCCCACCATTCGTCGTTCTCGGGAATGGCGTGAAACTGCGGCAGGTAGAACGCGATGACCCGGGCCGGCCTCGTCGCGGGCGGCGCGTCAGTGAGCAGCGGTACATAGGTGACGGGCGTCTGGACGAACGTCGCTTTGCCGGCGCCTTCCAGCGGGTGGCCGCGCCGGCCTTCGTGGCGGCCGCGCACGACGTAGTGGACGAACGGGTTGATATCGCTCGCCGCGACATCGGGGTTCTGCTCAAGGTAGAACGAGGTTGAGAATCCCGGGCTGGGGTCGCGTCCTTCGCGCCAGCCCGTCCACAGATAGTGGGTGAACGGGTCGGCGCCGCTTTGCTCAACGTCGGGGTTCTGGCGCAGATAGAAGGCGCTGTCGAATTCGAGCTTCGCCCGCTTGCGCCGGCGCAGGTTGAGGAAGTCGCGCGCGCGCTTCAGCAGGCGGCGTGGTTTCAGGCGCTGCAGTCTCGCCCGGGCGAAAAGCGGTATCGCCAATCCCGGCGCCTTGGCCTTCGCCTGCTCATGCTCCTGCGCCCACATCACGTTCGAGGCGCGCAGGGTTTCCGCCAATCGTTCCGCGCGATCCGCCCGCCCTGCGAGCACGGCCAGCTCCGCCTCTTTCGCGGAAAGGGTTGCCGTCAGCGCGTCGAACTGTTCGGTGATGCTGACGTCTGCGGCATGCGGGGTGCCGTGCCGTATCGGGCCTTCGAGGCTTGACGGGGCGTGCGCGTCAGGAAGATCGGAAGTTGCTTCAGGGTCGGGAGAGTTCGGTGCCGGTGGTAGGGCCGGAGGCGGGGGGCTGCCGGTCATCGCCCGTCCCAGTCCATGCGCCCGCCCGGGCGATGAACTGCATCGCGATGGCGGCTGCTTGCCATCCCGCACGTCGGGACAATTTTATACTCATCCGAAAGCCGCGCTATGCAGCTTCCAGGATCTTTCGACAACAATGTAGCCACCCGCAAGAAGTATTAGGAAGAAAGTGTATTAGTACATGTGCTGATGCAACCATCAGTCCGACCCGTTCGCCAGTCAAGGGGATTGTCGCGCGCATTTGGTTCGCATCGCCGCAAACTGGCGTTCCCCCCTGTTCTTCGCGGCCAAAAGCCGCGCCGGCATGACGAAAGAAAGGTCGGATTGCGACGATAGTGGGCAAGCTTTGCGGCAGGCGGTGGATATTGATTCGAATGGGTTTTCACGCCGCCTCTACTGATACGGGAGTAAGTTCATGACGGTTGCGATCATTGGCGGTACGGGGTTTCTGGGAACCGCCGTGGCGCGCCGGCTCCTTGCCCGCAACATCGAGCCGCTGGTCATTGCCCGCGGGCAACATCCCGTTACGCTGCCGGACGGCGCCCGCTTCGCCGCCGCCGACCGCATGGACCGTGGCGCCATCGCCAGCCTGCTGCGCCAGCACCAGGTCGTCGCCATGATCGACATCTTCGCGCTCGGGCTGAAAAATACTCAGGCGGTTCTCGATGCAGCCGCCGATACCGGGACGCGCTACGTCCTCACGTCCTCGACCGATGTCTATTCCAACTACGAGGGGTTGCTGAAAAAGGGTGCGCCGCCCGTCCGGCCCGAACCGGCAACCGAGGACTCGCCGCTGCGCGCCATGCGGTACCCCTATCGCGGCAATTCCCGCCGTCCGCAGGGCATCGGGGCCGACCTGTTCGAGGACTACGATAAGATCCTCATCGAAGAGGCGGCCCGCGCCGATTCGCGGTTCGCGGCCGTCAGCGTGCGCCTGCCGATGATTTTCGGCCCCGGCGACAAGCAGCACCGCTTCGGCTGGGCTATCCGAAACGCCGTCGCCGGAAAGCCCTTCGCGCTCGATGCGCGCGCCGCCCGCTGGCTCAACTCCTTCGCCTATATTGATGACGCCGCCGAAGGCCTCGTCCTCTCAGCGCTCCATCCGGCCGCCGCCGGCCGCACCTACAACGTCGCGCAGCCGTTCGTCCGGTCGATCCGCCAGTGGGCCGAAACCATCGTGCCGCTCGTCGCACCGGGTGTCGAGATCGTCGAGGTCGGGCCGGGCGAGGGCGGCGTCATGGCCGACCGGGCGGAGGCGTCCGATCTCAGCTACCCGCTGACGCTCGATTCGAGCCGGGTGCGGACCGAACTGGGTTATGCCGAGGTGGTCCCCGAGAGCGAGGCGCTGCGCCGCACCATCGCCTTCGAGCAGCAGTCCGGCTGATCGGCCCGCGGTCCCCCCGCTCCGCCCGGGCCGGTTGACTCCGGCGCGCACGCGTCTTTAGTGTGGCTAAAATTTGAGAGATTTTTCGGCGTAGCACACGTGTCCGTTGTTGATTTCAAGCTCCGCGACATTTCCCCGGCACAGGACAATCCGAGCCTCGGCGAGCGCCTGCGCGATCGCCGCAAGGCGCTCGGCATGACGCAGCAGCAGGTGGCCGATGCAGCATCGCTCACGGTCGGCTTCATCAGCCAGGTCGAGCGCGGGCTTTCGACGCCCTCGCTTGCCTCGCTCTACAATCTTGCCGGGGCGCTGCAGGCCAGCGTCGATACCTTCGTGTCGCGCGCGCCGGGCGGGGGCAACAGCCTCGTCACCCATTCGGGCGAGCGCCAGACCTATCGGGCGCCCGGCATTGCGCGGTCCTATGAATTCCTTGAGCGCGGCTTTCCCGATGCGCTGCTCAATGCCTGCCTGTCGCATGTCCCGCCCGGCCATGCCTCAGAGACCATGAGCCACGAGGGCGAGGAGTTCGTCTATCTCGTCTCCGGCCGCATGCGCTACGAGGTCGATGGCGAGGGTTACGAGCTCGGCCCCGGCGATACCCTGCACTTCGATTCCCGCCGCCCGCATCGGGGCACCAATATCGGGACGACCGAGGCCGTGGAGCTCTGGGTCGGCACCATGCGGATCTTCCCCCAATGACCATCCTGCGGCTCGATCTTGCCCGCAACCTCACGCAGGCGCTCGCCGCCGGCCCCGGACCGGTGATCGACACGATCATCGATCTGCTGCGCGTCCTTCCCGGCGTCACCACGGCGACCATTCTCGCCACCGCCACCGATCGCTCGGTGATCCGCCGCATCGGCACCTCGCACGAGGCGACGTTTCCCATTGGCGGCACCGATCCGGTCGATGATGGCGCATGGTGTCGCCGCATGTTCGGCGAACAGCTGCCGATCGTCGCCGATACGCCCGCCGGGATGGCTGCTTTCATCCCCGAGACCGCCGATCTCGTGGCACTGGGGGTGGGGGCCACCATGTGCGTTCCCGTCGTCATCGACGGCGAGACGGCAGGCGCCCTCTGCGTGCTCGGCGCCTCGGGCATCCTCACGCCGGAACTCGTCGATGCGGTCGACGCCATCGTGCCGCTCGCGGCACTCATTTTCGCCTTCCCCGGGATCAGTGAAAGGATCGCGGGCTCCAACGACAACCATAGACAGGGAGACGACCATGCGAATGTTTAAGTCGCTCGCAGCGGTTGCCCTCGGCGCGGTACTTGCCGTGTCGGGCGCCATCGCCGAGACGCCCAAGGATACGCTCGTCATCGCAGAAGCGATCGACGACCTCATCACCCTCGATCCGGCCGAAGTGTCCGAGGTCGGCGGCGTGCTGGTGACCCAGCAGATCTACCAGCCGCTGGTGAGCTTCGATCCGAACGACGCCACCAACATCTACGGCGTTCTCGCCGACAGCTGGGAAGTGTCGCCCGACGGCATGGTGTTCACCTTCAAGATGAACCCGACGGCCAAGTTCGCCTCCGGCAACGATGTCACCGCGCACGATGCCGAGTACTCGATCCGCCGCGTGATCCATCTCAACGGCCGCATCGCCTTCATCTTCAGCCAGTTCGGCCTGACGCCCGAAAACGTCGAGGAGAAGGTCAAGGCGCTGGACGACGAGACCTTCCAGTTCATCGTCGACAAGAAGTACGCGCCGAGCTTTGTGCTCTACGTGCTCAGCTCGTTCACCGGCGGCATCGTCGACAGCGCGCTGGTCAAGCAGCACGAGGCGCAGACCGCCGACGGCAAGAACGACTATGGCAATGCCTGGCTGAAGTCGGAGAACTCGGCCGGTTCGGGCGCCTATACCCTGGGCAAGTGGGACCCCAAGGTCTCCATCCTGCTCAACCGCAACGACAATTTCTGGGCCGAGAAGCCGGGCGTCGCCCGCATCTTCTTCCAGCACATGCCGGAGTCGGCGGCCGAGCGCCTGGCGCTCGAAAAGGGCGATATCGACATCGCCAACCGCCTGCAGCCCGATGATTTCGGCGCCATCGAAGGCAATCCGGACATCCAGATCCTCGATGGCAATTCCTCGACCATCTACTACTTCGGCGTGAACATGCGCGGCGAAGCGACGAGCAATCCCAAGGTCATCGAGGCGATGAAATATCTCATCGACTATGATGGCATCGCGACCGCCATCGGCCGCGGCACCATCAAGGTGCACCAGACGATGATCCCCGACGGGTTCCTCGGCGGCAACATCAACTACAACCCGTACAAGCTCGATATCGAGAAGGCCAAGGCGCTGCTCGCCGAGTCCGGCGTGAAGCTGCCGATCAAGCTCGCGACCGTGGTCTGGAACAACCCGCCCTATCCCGACTACGCGCAGGCCGTGCAGTCGACGATGGCGCAGGCCGGCATCGATCTCGACCTGCAGGTCGTCGACGGCGGCCCGTGGCTCGACCGCTACCGCTCGCACGATCTCGACGTGTGGGTCGGCCTGTGGGGCCCGGACTATCCCGATCCGCACTCGAACGCCAAGGCCTTCACGGTCAACAACAAGGAAGACCCCGACGGCAAGCAGGGCAACCTCGCCGATCGCTTCGGCTGGAACTCGGGCGAACTGAGCGACATGGTCCTCGCCGCCGTCGAGGAGCAGGACACCGAGAAGCGCAAGGCGATGTACGAGGAAATCCAGCGCAAGCACACCGACGCTTCGCCCTTCCTCTTCATGTTCCAGGATCACCGCAAGGTGGCGATGCGCAACAACGTCAAGGGCGTCGTCCTCGGCATCACCTTCTCCGACGACCGCTACGGCGCGGTGACGAAGGAATAACGGCGACTTTCGGGCCGGGAGCACGAGGCTTCCGGCCCCATCCGTTCACGAGGCAACGTGGCCACAATCTTCGCCATCCCCCACATGTGTCATCCCCGCGAAAGCGGGGACCCAACTTCCGTGCTCGTTGAGTGGCGCCATCCCCGGGTTCCCGCTTTCGCGGGAATGACACCGGGGGTTATGCCGGCCGCGGCGAACCGTCTGGGTACCCCATGAACGCCGTTCTCAAGGCCTTCATCGGCATTGGCTCGTGGCTGCTGACGGTGGCCTTCACCCTGCTCGGCCTCGCGGCGCTGACCTTCTTCATCGGCCGCATCCTGCCGATTGACCCGGTGATCTCGATCGTCGGCGATCGCGCCAGCGAAGAGCTCTACAACCGCGTCGCGTCCGAGCTCGGTCTCGACAAGCCCATCTGGGTGCAGTTCTGGGACTATCTCACGAAGCTGCTGCGCGGCGATTTCGGAATCTCCTTCTCGACCTCGCGCCCCGTCCTCACCGATCTTCTGCGCTTTTTCCCCGCCACGCTCGAACTCGCCACGCTCGGCCTCATCGTCGGTGTCGTGCTCGGCATTCCGATGGGTGTCGCCTCGGCCTACTGGCACGAGAAGTGGCCCGATCACGTCATCCGCGTGATTGGCCTTGTCGGCTACTCGGTGCCGATTTTCTGGCTGAGCCTCGTCGGGCTTTTCGTCTTCTACTACCTGCTCGGCTGGGTCTCGGGGCCGGGGCAGCTCGATGTGTTCTACGTCGGCGTGGTCAAGCCGATCACCGGCGCCATCCTCATCGACTCCGCCATACAAGGCCAGTGGGACATCTTCGCCAATGCCATCAGCCACATGATCCTGCCGACGCTGCTGATCGGCTACTACAGCCTCGCCTACATCTCGCGCATGACGCGCTCGGTGATGCTCGAACAGCTCAGCCGCGAATACGTGCTGACGGCCCGCCTCAAGGGCGCGAGCGAGTTCCAGGTGGTGATGGGCCACGCGCTGCGCAACGCCGCCATCCCGCTCGTCACCGTCGTCGCGCTGAGCTACGGCGGCCTGCTCGAAGGCTCGGTGCTGGTAGAGACGATCTTCTCGTGGCCCGGCATCGGCAACTACATCTATTCCTCGCTGTTCTCCGCCGACATGAACGCGGTGCTCGGCGGCACACTGCTCGTCGGCATCGTCTTCGTCATCCTCAACACGCTGAGCGACGTGCTCTATCGCGTCCTCGACCCACGCTCGCGGGAGGCTGGCCGATGACGGTGTTGCCCGATATCGCCGATCCGCGCCGCGCCCTGCGCGCCGCCCGCATCAAGGAGTTCCGCACCTTCGCGCGGCGCTTCTTCCGCAACCCGCTGGGGGTGATCGGCCTCGCCATCATTATCGTGCTGATCCTCTGTGCCATCTTCGCCAACGTTATCTCGACGCACGATCCGTACCTGCCCTCGCTGGGTGACCGGCTCGCCGCGCCCAGCGCCGAATTCTGGTTCGGAGCGGACGAACTTGGCCGCGATATCTACTCGCGCCTCGTCCACGGTTCACGCCTGACGCTCTTGATCGTGGCGCTGGTCATCGTCACCTCCGCCCCCATCGGCCTGCTCGTCGGCGCCGTCGCCGGCACCTATGGCGGCTGGCTCGACAAGGTGTTCATGCGCATCACCGACGTGTTCCTCGCGGTGCCCAAACTGCTGCTGGCGCTGGCCTTCGTGTCGGCGCTCGGGCCCGGCATCGTCAACGCCGCACTGGCCATCACGCTCACCGCCTGGCCGCCCTATGCCCGCCTGGCGCGTGCCGAAGCGCTCATCGTGCGCAACTCCGACTACGTCAACGCCGTGCGGCTGGCGGGCGCGTCCGAGTTCCACATCATCCTCTTCCACGTCATCCCGATGTGCCTCTCCTCGGTCATCGTGCGCATGACCTTCGACATGGCGGGCATCATTCTCACCGCCGCCGGCCTCGGCTTCATCGGGCTGGGCGCGCAGCCGCCGCTGCCCGAATGGGGCGCCATGATCTCGACCGGCCGCAAGTTCATCTTCGATCAGTGGTGGATCGCCACCATCCCCGGCGCCGCGATCTTCATCGTCAGCCTCGGCTTCAACCTGTTGGGCGACGCGCTGCGCGACCTGCTCGACCCGCACCTGAGGCAGCGCAATTGAGCGAGCCCCTCGTCAGCATCGAAAACCTCCGCGTCGCCTTCCGCGACGACGACGGCGTCTACAACGAAGCGGTGCGCGGCGTGAGTTTCTCGCTTGGCCGCGAGAAGCTCGGCATCGTCGGCGAATCCGGCTCAGGCAAGAGCCTCACCGGCCGCTCGCTGCTCGGCGTCCTGCCGCCCCATGCCCGCATGTCCGCCGACAAGCTGAGCTTTGACGGCATCGACCTGCTGAAGGCCTCGCCAAAGCTTCGCCGCTCGCTGCGCGGCAGCCGCCTTGGCATGATCCTGCAGGACCCGAAATTCTCGCTCAATCCCGTCATGCGCATCGGCGACCAGATCGTCGAGGCCATCCGCATCGGTGACCGCCGCATGTCGGGGCGAGATGCCCGCCGCAAGGCACTCGAGACGCTCGAAGCCGTCCACATCCGCGAGCCGCAGCGCGTGGCGCGCCTCTACCC
>DAORUH010000008.1:0-40389 GCA_035433065.1 Devosia sp.
GGCGATCCTTACCTACATGCTGCTCACCACCTCGCAGCGGCAGGTGATGACGCTGGCGCAGGCGAAGAACGAATTGGCTACCATGAACGCCGCGCTCGAAAGCCGGGTGCAGGCGCGCACGGCGGAGCTGGAAGAGTCCCGAAGCCATGCCGAGCGCGAGCGCGCCCGGGTCGAGCTGCTGCTGCAGGACACCAACCACCGCATCGGCAATTCTCTCGCCACCGTCTCCTCGCTGCTCGGCCTGCAGGTGGCGCGCAGCCGCTCGCCGGAGGTGAAGTCGGCGCTGGAATCGGCGCAGAACCGCGTGCATTCGATCGCCTCGGGACATCGCCGGCTGCGGCTCGGAGCGGACCACGAAACGGTCAATGCGGCCGAGTTCCTCGTATCGGTGGTCGACGATTTGCGCGAGACTCAGGCGGCGGGCCGGCGCATCGCGTTCGAGACCAATGTCGAGCCGCTGGTCATCCAGGGGCGCGATGCGACAACGCTGGGCATCATCGTCGGCGAACTGGTCATCAACGCGCTGAAACACGCCTTCCCGGAGGGCGGCTCCGGCACCATCTCGACCGGCTTCGGCCGGGACGCCGAAGGGGTTCCGGTGCTGATCGTCGAGGACGACGGACGCGGCATGGAGCCGAAGGCGCTCGACGCCGAGACCGGCCTCGGCGCGATGATCATCCGGCAGCTGGCGACACAGTTCGGCGGCGAGCCGGGCTATGCGGCGCGTGAGGGCGGGGGGACGCGCATCACGCTCAGGCTGCCCAATCTCAAGGCGGACGGAGTCGTGCTCGACGCCATCCGCGAGACGTGACGCCGTCGCGTTTCCACCGCCGCCATGAGCGGTCTCACGACGGAGCAGTCCCATGCGTTTCATAGGTGTGCTCAATCGCGACGGCGGCACGTTCCGCCAGACCGACATGGACGCGTTCATCGCCATGGCGCGCGACATCTTTGCCGCGGCCGGGCACGAACTCGAAGCGCGCGCCGTCGACGGCCCCGACCTGCGCGCCGAACTGGAGCGTGCGGCGGCGGATCGCGGCGACGTGGTGCTGGCGGGCGGCGGCGATGGCACGATCTCGACGGCGGCGGCGGTGTGCTTTGCAGCAGGCAAGCCGCTGGCCGTTCTTCCGGCGGGGACGAGGAACCTTTTCGCCCGCACCCTGCGCGTGCCGATGAACCTCGAACAGGCGCTGCGCGACATCGCGGGAGGCAAGCTCTATGCGGTCGATATCGCCACCGCCAATGGCAAGCCGTTCGTCCACCAGTACTCGGTCGGCGTCCATGCGCGGCTGGTGCGCATCCGCGAAGAGCTGGACTACAACAACCGCTGGCAGAAGATGCTGGCGAGCCTGCGCTCCTTCTCCGGCACGCTGGCCAAGCCGCTGCGGTTCAAGGTCGACATTCTCGCCCCGACCGGCACCCAGCAGCGCATCGCGTCGGGAATTTCGGTGTCGAACAATGTGCTCGCCGAGGGCCACGTGCCCTATTCGGACGACATCGATGGCGGGGTCCTCGGGGTCTACCTCGTCAAGCCGATGTCGCGCTGGGATCTGTTCAAGCTGCTGGTGGGGGTGATGCTGGGCCGCTGGAAGGCGCATCCGCGCGTCTCGGAAAACTCGGTGACGTCGGTGACGCTGATGTTCCCGCACCGCAAGCGCTCAGCGAAGGCGGTGATCGACGGTGAGCTCGTTGCGCTGCCCGCGAAGGTCGAGCTGCAGGTGCATCCCGGGGCGCTCAAGGTGTTTGCACCGCTGGCGCTGGAAGAGGCGGTGACCAGTAGCGAGACGGGCCCCGCTCCGGCTACGGAGCAGGGCCCGGGGTAACCACGCCCGGCAGTTGTCAGAGGCTGGCGGCGCCGCCGCTGACCGGCGCCTGACCGAGCTTGCGCAGGGCAATCTCGATGGCGTGCAGGTCTTCACCGTCATCGCCATCGAAGGCGTCCATGCCCTCGGTGGCGCTGCGCTCCTTGGACAGCGAGTCGGCTTCCCACTGGCGCAGGATGTTGATCTTTTCCTCGTCGGCGATGTTGTCGTCCGTGAGGATAGTTACGATACGCCGTTTGATGTGTGTCATAGCGACACCTCGCGGTTGAACGACCTCGTCGGGCACGATTGCCCCGGAGGTGAAAGACACAACGCGCGCCTGCAACGGCGGGTTCCGATTTCGGCGTAGAAGTGAAAGCTCTCAGGTCTCGGGCGGATCGTCCGGCTTGCGGCGCGACATCACGAGCCACAGGGCAAGGGCCGCGCCGAGCGGAATGCCGACCGTCTTCAGCAATGGGGATTTCAGCAGCAGCGGAACCGCCGTCACCGTCGCGGTCGTTACCAGCGCGGCCGTTTCGGCGGACTTGCGGCGTTGCATCTCCTTCTTGCGCTGCGCCTCGGCCGAAACGCGGCCGACAACGTATGCGATGAGCGCGATCAGCGCCGCCACGCCGGCGATGATGAGCGGGGCCCAGATCGGGCCTACCCACATCGTCAGCCCGGCATGCGCGGCGACCAACAGGAAGACGAGCGCAATAAGCGCGAACGCGGCGATGGTTCCCCATAGTCCCGCGTTCTTCTTGGCACGCTCGACGATCTCCCCCGCCTCGATGCCAAGCAGCGAAGCGAGGGGGGTGAGGAGGTTCAGCATGACCTCCTCCGCACTACCGCGTGATCAGGGCGAGGACGAAGCCGATGGCAAGAGCGCCGGCGACGGCCGTCAGCGGCTTTTCACGGATCGCATCCTTGAGCTGCTTTTCCATGTGGCCGAATTCGTCCTGGATGTTGTCGACAGCCTGCTGGCCCTGCTTGACGAGGTTCTGCACCTGGCCGCTGGCGACATCCTTGGCCTCGTTGACCTTGCTGTCGGCGAGGCCGGCGAGCGAGCCTGCGATGGACTTGAGATCGGACTGCAGCCGCGCGACCTGCGCCTCGAGCGCGTCGTCACGGGTCTTGCGGGACCGGCGGGGCGCGCGGGCGCTGGCGGGACGGGGCGTCGCGGCGGAACGGCTCGGAGCCATGTCTTCGGTGGTGGCCATGCTCGTGGTACTCCTCAGATTTGGATTGGCGGTAGGAAGCTAACGCTGCCGGGCAAATCCCGGTCAATTGCGGGTACCCCTTAGGGTCCCCGGAAGAAGGCCCGCTCCGGCCGATTGATGCCGGAGCGGGTGGGCCGCAGCTTGGGGGGAAGCCTGCGGCCGCAGGTGGTCAGATCACGCGCATCAAAACGAGGATCAGCACGATCACCAGCACCACACCGAGAATGCCCGAGGGGAACGCGCCCCATGCCCGCGAGTGGGGCCATGCGGGCAATGCGCCGATCAGCAGCAGGATGAGAATGATAATAAGGATAGTCCCGAGGCTCATGGCGCCTGTCTCCTTGCGTCGCTGGCGGGGGCGGTCCTAGAGGATCGCGATCAACGTGGCGGCGCACGCTGCGAGGATGCCAAGCGCCGGCACCGCGGCCGTCATCAGCCGCACGAGGTTGGCATGCCGCTCGTTTGGCAGGTGCGCCACAGCAGACCGGGTACGGGCGGGCGTGGCGATCTCCAAGTGGTACATTTGCGGCCATCCTGGTTGGGGTGCGAGACTGCTCTGCCACCCGGGAATGAGGAACATGCGCACGCGGGTGCGCTGGCCAAAATAACGGCTGCCGCTACAATTGGTTCCGGCGCAAAGCGCGGGCTATTCGACGCGAACGACGTCGACCGACTGCTTGGTCTCGTGTCCGCCCGAGGTGCGCAGCACACCGACGATGGGCGAGATGTCCGCATAGTCGCGGCCGTGGCCGATGGTGATGTGGT
Source organism: Devosia sp. (assembly GCA_035433065.1). GTDB lineage: Bacteria > Pseudomonadota > Alphaproteobacteria > Rhizobiales > Devosiaceae > Devosia_A. The sequence goes on from DAORUH010000008.1 coordinate 3,788, forward strand.
CGGCGCCCGCCAGCATGGCGTTGGTCGGGTCGAACTCGACCCAGCCGGTGTGCACGCCGCACCACACGCGCACCCAGGCATGCATGGCGTCGGCGCCTTCGAGCCGCGGCTTGCCCTTGGGCGGAATGGTGCGCAAAAACCCCGACACATAGGCCGCCGGAATGCCGACGCCGCGCAGGCCGGCGATCATCACATGCGCAAAATCCTGGCACACGCCGCGCTTGAGGTTGAACGCTTCAACCGGCGTGGTGTCGACCTTGGTCGCGTCGGTGTCGTAGGTAAAATCGCGGTGGATCGCGAGGCAGAGAGCGAGCGCCGCGGCCCGCACCGTCGGCGCCTGCTCGATGCTCTTTTGCGCATAGGCGGTGATGGCCCGGCTCAGCGGCACGCGCGGCGAAGCCGAGAGGAAATGGTGCGGCGAGCCCGGCTGGATCGACCACAGGTTGCCAACCTCGGCCTTGAGCCCGTCAAGCGCCGGCGACAGATCGGCGGGCGTTGCTACGTCCTCGACGCTGACGCGCGCCGACAGCCGCACATCGAGGTGATCGTGATAGTTGCGATAGCCGATCGAGGTGATGGCGTTGCCGAAAAAGTCCGGATAGGTCGTCTCGTGGTCGGGTTTCGGATCGAAACTCAGCGCCGCCGCGATGACGCGCTGCGTCCCGTCCATCGAGATCGGCATGACCCGTACATGATGCCGGTCGCCATGCACCCAGCCCTCGTATTCGTAGTGCAGGTGGAGGCGGATGTCATACAGCATGGCTACACGAAATACGCTGCGGCGATGAGGTCGGCGATGCCGCTGATGCGGCTGCTGAGGCGTTCGAGGTCCTCGGGGGTGAGCGTCTCCGGCGCGGCGATGCGCAATTCGGTGTGCAGTTCGAGCGCCGCCTTGGCGGCGGGCGAGAGTTGGCCATCCTCGATGCCGCTGGGCAGCTTTTCAATCTGCTCGCGCAGCTCGGCGAGCTGGAAGATCACCGAGCGCGGGTTCAGCGGATCGAGCACCAGAAGATCAATTGCCGAGGCGGCGCCGGCGCTCACCGAATAGCGGCGGCGGTGCGTCATCACGCTGTCGGCGATTTCGAGCAGCATTTCGAGCGAGCCTTCCGGCGCGTCCCTGCGCGTCAGCCAGCCGACAATGCCCGCGATCTGGATGCCGCGTTCGAGCCGGCGGCCGATCTCGAGGAAGCGCCAGCCGGCAAAGCGGTACATGTTCTCGTGCACGAGGCCCGAGAACCCCGCGAGCTTGCGCAGCAGCACCGTCATCGAGCGTGTCGCGTCGTCGCCGGGTTTGACATGCGAGGCGAAGCGTTTGGCGGTCTTGTGGAGGTCCGCGAGCGCCAGCCAGCCGTCGGGCGAGAAGCGGTCGCGGATCTGGCCGGCGCTGCGCGCCGCGCTTTCGATGGCGGCCATCAGCCCCGGCGGTAGTGCGTGGGTCGCATCGACGCCGATGCCGTCGAGGTATTCGCGCGTGTCGGCGAGCAGCGGCTGGTCGGGATTCGATATTTCGGCGAGCCGCGCATTGTAGGCGCGCAGGATACGCACCGTCGCCTCGCAGCGTTCGGTATAGCGGCCGAGCCACAGCAGATTGTCGGCGGCGCGACTCGGCAGCGCGCCGGCCGAATTGCGGATCAGCTGCTGGCCGTCTCCGGGGAGCAGCGAGACGCGCTCCACCGGATTGGGGGAGACGACCCACACGTCCGCCGCATGGCCGCCGCGCTGCATGGCGATGGCGGTGGTGTCGGCGGTCGAGCCGACCCGGGCGAAGCCGCCGGGCATGATGGTCCAGCCGTTGGCGGTGCGGGCCGCATAGACGCGCAGCGTCACCGGCCGCGGCTCCAGCCGGCCGTTGATGCTGACCGGCGCGGTCGAGAGCCGCACCGGCTCCTGGCCTACGAAGCTCGGCCCCTCGCGGCCCATGCGCTCGATCAGCGTGGCGCGCAGGTCCGGTTCCAGCGTCGAGCCGAGCATGGTCGACTGGTGATCGTCGATGGCGAGGCCGGTGGCGAAGGCCGGACCGATCATCATCTGGTCGAAGTTGTCGATGACGTATTGCCGCTCGGCATCGCCGCCGCACCACCAGGTGGCGATCGTGGGCAGTTCGAGCGGCGCGCCCATGAGCTCGGTGCTCAGCCGCGGCAGGAAGGCGGAGAGCGCGCGGGTTTCGAGAATGCCCGAGCCCAGCGCATTGACCATCGAAATGCTGCCCTGCCGCAGCGCCTCGGTCATGCCGGGCGTGCCGATGCGGCTGTCGTAGCGCAGTTCGAGCGGATCGATGAAGCTCGCGTCCATGCGCCGCCACAGCACCGTCACCGGCTTCAGCCCGGAGACGGTCCGCACCATCACCTCGCCGTTCTCGATGACCAGGTCTTCGCCTTCGAGCAGGGTGAAGCCGAGATAGCGCGCGATATAGGCGTGCTCGAAATAGGTCTCGTTGTGCTGGCCGGGCGTCAGGATGCCGACGCGGCCCTCGCCAGTCGTGTCGCCGCCGCGGCGGGCATGCGCGTTCAGCGTGTCGCGGAAATCGCGGAAGAAACCGGCGAGGCGGTGGACATGCAATTGCGCGTGGATATCGCTCAGCGCGCGCGTCGTCGCGACCCGGTTTTCCAGCGCAAAACCGGCGCCGGAGGGGGCCTCGGTCCGATCGCCGAGCACCCACCATCCGCCATCCGGCCCGCGCCCCAGTTCGAAGGCACAGAAGTGGAGGAAATGCCCGCTCTGCGGCGCGATGCCCACCATCGGGCGGAGGAACTCGTTGTTGCGCGCCACGAGTTCGGGCGGCAGCAGCCCGCGCTCGACAATCGAGCCCTCGCCATAGATATCGGCGACGATCTTTTCGAGCAGCTCGGCGCGCTGCTTCAGCCCGCTCGAAATATGGGCCCACTCGTCCTCGGCGATGATGAGGGGGACATGCGCCAGCGGCCAGGCGCGCTCCTTGCCCTCGGCGCCGTCATACTTGCGATAGAACACCCCGGCGTCGCGCAGATACTGGTCGGCGTGCTCGAAGCGCGACTTCAGCTCATTGCTGCCAAGCTGGTCGAACGCCTCGATCAGCGTCGTCCAGGCCGGCCGGATATTGCCGTCCGAATCCAGCATTTCGTCGGGCACGCCCGGCAGCAGCCGATAGTCGGCAATAATGCCCGGCTTGCCGCCCTTTCCGGCCGTTTTGCGCTGGTTCCCATGTTCCATGGCGCTAGCTGCTACCGCTTATGGCCGGAATCGCAAGGGCATTTTGGCGGAATTGGTCAATGGCGGGCATGTGCATATGGCCCCACCCTCATCCGGCGCTGCGCGCCACCTTCTCCCATCGAGGGAGAAGGAATCCCGACTGAAAGCTCGCAGTCACGCCTTCTCCCTTGATGGGAGAAGGCGCCCGAAGGGCGGATGAGGGTGGGGCTACAACCACACTTCTACCGCCGCAAATCCAGCGTCAGCGGAAACTCCGGGTTCGGCACTTCCGGCGCCGGCGTATAGGCGCCCGGCGTGTGCCCCCAGGCCTCGAAACGCGCGAGGCGGCGGGCTTCGGCTTCGTTGCCGTTGACCGGGAAGGTCTCGTAGTTCCGCCCTCCCGGATGCGCCGTGTGGTAGCGGCAGCCGCCGACCGGGCGGCCGGTCCACTTGTCGTAGACATCGAACACCAGCGGCGAATGCACCGGAATGCGTGGATGCAGGCCCGAAGCCGGCTGCCACGCCTTGTAGCGCACCCCCGCGACCGCGACGCCCTCCTGCTCGGTGTCGCGCAGCGGCACCAGCCGCTGGTTGCAGGTCACCGCGTAGCGGCCGGGGTTGAGGCCCTCAAGCTTCACCTGCAGCCGTTCGATCGAAGAGTCGACAAAGCGCACCGTGCCGCCGATGGCGCCGGTTTCGCCCATCACGTGCCACGGTTCCAGCGCCTGGTTGAGCGTCAGCGTCAGCCCCTCGTAACGCGCCTCGCCGCAGAACGGGAAGCGGAACTCGAGCTGCGCCGCGAACCACTCGGGGTCGAGGTTGAAGCCGTGCTGGCGGAGATCGCCGAGCACATCGAGAAAATCCTGCCAGACGAAATGCGGCAGCATGAACCGGTCATGCAGCGTCGTGCCCCAGCGGGTGAACCCACCTTCGAGCGGCGCTTTCCAGAACCGCGCGATGAGGGCGCGGATCAGCAGTTGCTGCGCAAGGCTCATCCGCGCATCGGGCGGCATTTCGAAGCCGCGGAACTCGACAAGGCCGAGCCGCCCGGTCGGCCCATCGGGCGAGAACAGCTTGTCGATGCAGATTTCGGCGCGGTGGGTGTTGCCGGTGACATCAACCAGCAGGTTGCGGAACAGCCGGTCGGTCAGCCAGGGCAGGGGCTGTTCGAGATGCGGCCCCGGCACCTGCGCCAGCGCGATTTCGAGCTCGTAGAGGCTGTCGTGCCGCGCCTCATCGATGCGCGGGGCCTGCGAGGTGGGGCCGACGAACATCCCCGAGAACAGGTAGCTCAGCGACGGGTGCCGCTGCCAGTGCAGCACGAGGCTCTTCAGCAGGTCCGGACGGCGCAGGAACGGGCTGTCCGCGGGCGTCGCCCCACCGACGACGACATGGTTGCCGCCGCCCGTGCCGGTGTGCCGCCCGTCGATCATGAACTTGTCGGCGCCGAGCCGGCAGAGCCGCGCTTCCTCGTAGACCGCGTTGGTCGTCGCAACGCATTCCTCCCAGCTCGCGGCCGGGTGAATGTTGACCTCGATGACGCCGGGGTCAGGCGCGACGCGGATGACGTTGAGGCGCGGATCGGGCGGCGGCGCATAGCCCTCGATCTGGATCGGCTGGCCGAGCTTTTCGGCGGCGGCCTCGGCGGCGGCGACCAGCTCCAGCCAGTCCTCCAGCCGCTCGGTCGGCGGCATGAAGACGTAACACTTGCCGTTGCGCATCTCGACGGTGATCGCCGTGCGCACCTCGCCCTCGATCTCGCTCAGCACCTGCTCGGTGATGTCCTGCTGGATCGTCGCGTCGGCGGCAAAGTTCGCGACCTGTTGCGGGTGCTGATCGGGACTCGCCTTGAGCAGCTCATCGGGCTCGGGCAGGGGGCCGCGCGGCGCGAACGGGTCGAGCGGCACGACATGCGGATAGCTCGTCGCCCCGATATGCTTCAGCGCCTGCAGCGGCAGCCGGTAGCCGGCGGCGGAGTCGCCGGGCGCGAGGAACAGCTTGCCGCGCCGCGTCTTCCATCTTTCGGTCTGCCAGTGCGACTGGCTGGCGATGGCGTTCCAGCGCTGCACCGGCATGACGTAGCCGGTGGGTCGCGTCAGGCCGCGCTCGAACACCTTTGCGATACGCGCCCGCGCCTCGGGATCGCTCAGTTCCGAGTTCGCCGGGTCGACATTGTCGGGAAGGTTGGCTTCCTTCAGCAACCACTCGCCCGGATCCTCATAGGCGGCGTCGATGGTCTCGCCGCTGAGCCCCAGATTGGTGGCGATCCCCGCCAGGAGGTCACGCGCATGATCGAGCCCGGCCGAGGTCTGCGCCGACTCCGGCGCGATCAGCGAGGCGTCCTTCCACAGCGGCTTGCCGTCGTGCCGCCAGTAGAGCGAAAACGTCCAGCGCGGCAGGGTCTCGCCGGGGTACCACTTGCCCTGGCCGTGGTGGATCAGCCCGCCGGGCGCGAAGCGGTCGCGCAACCGCCGGATCAGCTTATCCGCCAGCGCCCGCTTCTGCGGCCCCACTGCATCGGTGTTCCACTCGGGCGACTCGAAATCGTCGATCGACACGAAGGTCGGTTCGCCCCCCATGGTGAGCCGCACGTCACCGGCCTTGAGTTCCGCATCGACCGCTTGCCCCAGCGTGTTGAGCCGCTCCCAGCTTTCGTCCGAAAAGGGTTTCGTGATCCGGGGGTGCTCGGCCACCCGGCTCACCGTCATCGCGAAGTCGAACCCGACATTGGCGTTGCCGGCATAGCTCCCGGAAATCGGCGCGGCGTTGCGATAGTGCGGCGTCGCGGCCAGCGGAATGTGGCTCTCGCCGGTGAGCAGGCCCGAGGTCGGATCGAGCCCGATCCAGCCCGCGCCCGGCAGGTAGACCTCGCACCAGGCGTGGAGGTCTGTGAAATCGACCGACGTCCCCGGCGGGCCGTCAAGCGCCACGACATCGGGCTTCAACTGGATCAGGTAGCCTGACACGAAGCGCGCGGCGAAGCCGAGATGGCGCAGCGCCTGCACCAGCAGCCAGCCAGAATCCCGGCAACTGCCCTGCCGCCGCGCCAGCGTCTCCTCCGGCTCGTAGACGCCGGTTTCGAGCCGCACGATGTAGCCGATTTGCTGCTGCACCCGCGCATTGAGTTCGGTGATGAAGTTGACGGTGTTGCGCGGCCGCCGGTCGACGCCATCGAGGAAGCCGCGCAGCAGCGGCCCCATCGGTTCGGCGCGTCGATAGATCGACAGGTCCTCGCGCAGCGTCTCCGGATACTCGAACGGCCAGGTCTCCGCCTCCTCTTCGACGAAGAAGTCGAAGGGGTTGTAGACCGTCATGTCGGCGACGAGATCGACCTCGATCTTGAGCTCGGTCACGGGCTCGGGGAACACATGCCGGCTCAGCCAGTTGCCATACGGGTCCTGCTGCAGGTTCACGAAATGGTTGGGCGGCGACACCCTCAGCGAGTGGCTCAGCACCTTGGTCTTGCTGTGGGGCGCCGGTTGCAACCGGATGATCTGCGGCGCGAGGACAACGGGGCGGTCGTAGGTGTAGTGGGTGAGATGGTAGATGGCGGCTTTGATCGACATACGGCCGGTTGCTCGCTAGTAACCACGGAGACTTCTCGTGGGGAGCTTATCGGGGGCGCGCGCGTTCTGTCACCCTCAAACGAAATGCGCCCAGAACTAAGCCCGCCCGACCACCGCTCCCGCCTCGCTCGCGCCGCCGCCGCTGTGCTGCGGGCCATCGCTACGGTTGTGGTTGTCATCTACGAAGCCGCCGCCGCGATCTTCACGCCGCTGCTGCGCCCGCTCTGGCTCTGGCTCGGCGGGTTCACCCTGTTCCGGCTGATCGGCGGCTGGATCGGCCGGCAGCCGCCCTACATGGTGCTCGTCCTTCTCGCCGTGCCGTTCTGCGTGATCGAGCCGGCCAAGTATCTGGCGCTGTACTGGCTGGCGACCGGGCATCTGGTCACCGGCGGCATTGCGTTAGTCCTGTCGCACGGCCTCAGCCTGCTGGTCTGCGAGCGCATCTTTCACGCCGGCTATGAGCCGCTGATGCGGATCGGCTGGTTCAACCGGCTGCTGACCTGGCTGCTCGGCCTGCGCGACCGGGCGCTGGCCTGGGCCCGCGCCAGCGCGGCATGGCAGACCGCCCGCGACGCATGGCACACCGTCCGCGCATGGTGGGCCGAGGTCCTCCGACGCAGGCGGTAGAAGACAGCAGCACCGGTTGCCCGCCACGAGGTCCGGGTACTCAGTCCTCGGCTTCCCCGCCGGCGATGAGAAATGCCTCGATCTCTTCGAGATCGGCCGAGAACTCATAGAGCTTGTTGCCGAAGACGATCTCGAACGTCTCGTCATCGCGCAGCATGTAGCCGCCATGCGCATCGATCTTGGGGTTGCGCTTCTGGGCGATCAGCATGCTCCATCCCCGGCGCTGGGCCAGGCGGCGGATGCGGCGTTCGGTGGCGGTATTGGTATGGGCGCGGCTCGACATGCGGCTCACATAGCAATGTCGCGTGCAGGGTTCCAGCCCCTCCCCACCCACCGCGTCACCCCCGGGCTCGACCCGGGGGCCCACTCGATTTCACGGCGCGCACCGGCGCATCGAGTGGATGGAAGGGTCACGCCCGGCCATGACGACTGAGGGATTGGAGCTTGACCGGGGGACGTCGGGTGGGCGCGACACTGGTGGAGGTTCCCCGCGCCCGCCCCCCGCTTCCCAACCCACCACCCATCGCGCCATACTCCCCGCATGGCGTTCACCCTCCGGCAGCTTCAGTATTTTATCGCGGCGGCGGAGGAGGGGACCGTTTCGGGGGCGGCGCAGAGTCTCTCGATCAGCCAGTCGGCGGTGACCGAGGCGATCCAGGAGCTGGAAGGCGATCTCGGCGTCAGCCTGTTCGAGCGCCACCGGCGGGGCCTCGCCATCACCCACAAGGGCCACCAGTTCTACCGGCACGCGCAGCGCATCCTTGCCGATGTCTCCGACGCCCGCCGCAGCTTCGCCGAGCCGGAGGCAGCGGTGGCCCCCGGCACGCTGCATCTCGGCGTGACCTCGCTGGTCGCCGGCTATGTCCTCTCCGATCTTCTGGCCCGCTATCGCCGCGCCTTCCCCTCGGTCACCGTGTCGGCCATCGAGGACAATGGCGATTATCTCGAGCACCTGCTGATCGGCGGCGAACTCGACGTCGCGGTGATGGTGATTTCGAACCTCCGCGACCGGGTGGCGCTGCAGGCCGAAATCTTCGAGACCTCGCCCTATCGGCTGTGGCTGCCGCTGGGGCACCGGCTCGGCGGCGCCGATATCATCAGCGTCGCCGACATCGTGCCCGAGCCGCTGATCATGCTGACGGTCGATGAAACCGAGGAGAACACCGGCAAGCTGCTGGCCGCCTTCAGCGCCCGGCCCAACGTCGCCTTCCGCACCCGCTCGGTCGAGGCGGTGCGCTCGCTGGTGGCGACCGGCGCGGGCATCGCGCTGCTCCCCGATCTCGTCTATCGCCCCTGGTCGCTGGAAGGCGACCGCATCGAAAGCCGCGATATTTCGGGCGCGCTGCCGGTGGTGCAGGTGGGCATGGTGTGGCGGCGCGGCTCGAAGCTGACGCAATCAGCGCGCGATTTCATAGGCTTGGCACAGGCCCAGCATTCCGGCGGCAGCGGCCGAAGGTGATATCGATAAATCCGATAACACCCATCTCCACAATGGAATTGCGAATGTCCGGCGCCCCGATAAGCTCCCCTTCAAGGGCCGGCGAGCGCGACCCCGCGCGGCTGCCCGACAGGGGAGAAAGCCATGAAGTCCATTCTGAAGACGTGCACGGCAGTGGCGCTGATCATGACCTACTCCGGTCAGGTTCTGGCGCAGGACATGCTGCAATCGCTCGGCGCGGGCGAGGGGGAGGTCTCGATCGTCGCCTGGGCGGGCTATATCGAGCGCGGCGAGACCGACAAGGCCTATGACTGGGTGACGAAATTCGAGGCCGACACCGGCTGCAAGGTGTCGGTGAAGACCGCCGCCACCTCCGACGAAATGGTGGCGCTGATGAACGAGGGCGGCTTCGACCTCGTCACCGCCTCGGGCGACGCCTCGCTCCGCCTCATCGCCGGCAAGCGCGTGCAGCCGATCAACACCGCACTGATCCCGTCGTGGTCGACGCTCGATCCGCGCATCGCCGATGCTGCCTGGCACACCGTCGACGGCGTCCACTACGGCACGCCCTATGTCTGGGGCGCCAACGTGCTGATGTACAATACCGACGTGTTCAAGGACGGCGCGCCCGCCAGCTGGAACGTCGTGTTCGAGGAAATGAACCTGCCTGACGGCAAGTCCAACAAGGGCCGGGTGCAGGCCTATGACGGCCCGATCTACGTCGCCGATGCCGCCATCTACCTGATGGCGCACAAGCCCGAGCTGGGCATCAAGGATCCGTACCAGCTCAACGAGGAACAGTACAAAGCCGCGCTCGACCTGTTGCGCACCCAGCGCACGCTGGTCGGTCGCTACTGGCACGACGCCTTCATCCAGATGGACGACTTCACCAACGAGGGCGTGGTCGCCTCCTCGTCGTGGCCGTTCATGGTCAACGTGCTGAAGGCGCAGGGCGCGCCGGTCGGCTCGACCTTCCCCAAGGAAGGCATCACCGGCTGGGCCGACACCACCATGCTGCACGCCGAAAGTGCGCATCCCAACTGCGCCTATATGTGGATGGAGCACTCGCTCTCGCCAAAAGTGCAGGGCGACGTTTCCGCGTGGTTCGGCACGGTGCCGTCCGTCCCCGCCGCGTGCAAGGGCAACGAGCTCCTGACCGACGAAGGCTGCGCCACCAACGGCGCCGACCATTTTGACGAAATCCGCTTCTGGCGCACCCCGGTGGCCAAGTGCGAACAGGGCGAATGCGTACCGTATTACCGCTGGGTCTCCGACTATGTCGGGGTCATCGGGGGACGATAGAATTGAGCCGGGAGGGCGTGGCCGTGCCGCGCTCTCTCACCCACACCGGGTCATTCCTGCGAAAGCAGGAATCTCTGTTCTTCGTGCTTTCGGGCAGTCCTGCAAACGGGGATTCCTGCTTACGCAGGGATGACGCTGTGGCCGTTTGTGTGATCGGGGTATGGGGAGGGGAGCCATGACATCCGCTGTTTCGCTCCAGGGGGTTTCCCGGCACTTCGGGCTCGTGAAGGCGCTCGACGGGGTGGACCTTGAGGTCGCTCAGGGCGAGTTCTTTGCCATGCTCGGCCCCTCGGGCTCGGGCAAGACGACCTGCCTCAGGCTCATCGCCGGGTTTGAGCAGCCGACCTCGGGCCAGATCCGCATTTTCGGTGAGGCGGTGGAGGGCGTGCCGCCCTACCGGCGCAACGTCAACACCGTGTTTCAGGACTACGCGCTGTTCCCGCACATGAACGTCATCGAGAACGTCATGTTCTCGATGATGCTGCGCAAGGTACCGGGGCCCGAACGGCTGAGGGCCGCGGAAGAGGCGCTCGAAATGGTCAAGCTCTCCGGCTATGGCGCGCGCCGGCCGGGGCAGCTTTCGGGCGGACAGCGGCAGCGCGTGGCGCTCGCCCGCGCCATCGTCAACCGCCCAAAGGTGCTGCTGCTCGACGAGCCGCTGGGCGCGCTCGACCTGAAGCTGCGCGAGGCGATGCAGGAAGAGTTGAAGGCGCTGCAGCAGGCGCTCGGCATCACCTTCATCTTCGTCACCCACGATCAGGGCGAGGCCCTGTCGATGGCCAACCGTGTCGCCGTGTTCAACGAGGGCAGGGTGATGCAGGTCGGCTCGCCCGAGGACATCTACCGGCGGCCCAACTCGCGCTTCGTTGCCGATTTCGTCGGCTCATCGAATGTGCTGAAGCCCGAGTTCGTCGACATGCTGCTGGGCGAAAAGCGCTGGGCGAGCCTCCGGCCGGAATCGATCCACGTGGTCAAGGCGACCACCTCCGGCGTGTCGCGCCTCACCGGCACCGTGCTGACGCGCTCCTATCAGGGCGCAACGACCCGGCTCGGCATCGATCTCAACGGCACGCATATCGACGCGGTCGTGCCCTCGGCCGATGACGTGCCGCTCGCCGGCGACCGCGTGACGCTGGGCTTTGCCAAGGATGCCATGCACCTGATGGAGAGCGCCGGATGAGCCTTGCGGCCGTCGCCAGCGCTGGCGCCATCCTGCCCAATCGCCGGGGCCGCCTCGGCTCGCTCAGCGATTATTTCTGGCGCCGCCCGGGCGTGCTCGTCTTCCTCATGCTGCTGCCGGCGCTGCTTTGGCTCGGCATTGTCTATCTCGGCTCACTCTTCGCGCTCCTCCTCCAGAGTTTCTTTTCGATCGACGAATTCTCGGGCCTCGTGAACCACGAGTTCACGCTCAAAACCTATGCCGAACTGCTGCGGCCGCAGAACCTCGACATCATCATCCGCACGGTGGTGATGGCGGCGAGCGTCACCGTCGCCTCGGCCATCGTCGCCTTCCCCATCGCCTATGTCGCGGCACGTTATGCGCGCGGGCACTGGAAGGCGCTGTTCTACCTCGGCATCATGCTGCCGCTTTGGGCGAGCTATCTCGTCAAGGTTTATGCGTGGAAGCTGATCCTCGCCAAGGAAGGCATCCTCAACTGGACGTTTGAGCAACTGCACCTCACCTGGCTGCTCGATGCATGGCTGGCGCTGCCGGTGATCGGCGGCAATTCGCTGTCGATCAGCTATACCGGCACCTTCCTCGTCTTCCTTTATGTGTGGATGCCCTACATGATCCTGCCGATCCAGGCGGCGATCGAGCGGGTGCCGACCAACCTCCTCGATGCCGCCTCCGATCTGGGCGCCACCCCGCGGCAGGCATTCTGGAAAGTGATCTTTCCACTGGCGTTGCCGGGCGTCATCGCCGGCTCGATCTTTACCTTCTCGCTGACGCTGGGCGACTACATCATCCCGCAGATCGTGGGCAATTCGCAGTTCTTCATCGGGCAGGCGGTGTATTCACATCAGGGCACCGCCGGCAACATCCCGCTGGCCGCCGCCTTCACCGTGGTTCCCATCGTCATCATGGGTATCTACCTCACGCTCGCCAAACGCGCGGGGGCGTTCGATGCCCTGTAAAGGCAGCATTCGCAGTCGGGCTCCCCTCCCCCCTGAGGGGAGGGGTCGGGGGTGGGGGTCCATCAGCGACCCACTGAACCACCCCCATCCAAAGGGGAACGGTGCGCCGGAACCGGCGCACCGCGCAGGAGGGCATGGTCATGCGCTCTGATGCTCCCCGCGCCCCGCTGGGGCTGAAGATCGCCGCCGGGCTCGGGCTCGCCTTCATGCTCGTGCCGCTGGCGCTGATCTTCCTCTATGCCTTCTCGACCGAGGAGCGGACCTATCGCTGGCCGCCGCCGGGGCTGACCACCGAGTGGTTCGCGGTGACCTGGGGCCGCGCCGATGTCTGGCAGGCGCTGACGCTTTCCGTGCAGGTCGCGGCGATCTCGACCGCCATCGCGCTGGTCCTCGGCACGCTGATCGCCGCGGCGGTGTCGGGCACGAAGTTCTTTGGGCGCGAGACGATCTCGCTGCTGGTCATCCTGCCCATCGCGCTGCCCGGCATCATCACCGGCATTTCGCTGCGTTCGGCCTTCTCGCTGATGGAGATACCGTTCAGCTTCTGGACCATCGTTCTCGGCCACGCGACGTTCTGCATCGTCGTCGTCTACAACAACGCCGTGGCGCGCTTCCGCCGCCTCCACGGCTCGCTGGTCGAGGCCGCGATGGATCTCGGCGCCGACGGCTTCCAGACCTTCCGCTACGTCATCCTGCCCAATCTCGGCACCGCTCTGCTGGCGGGCGGCATGCTCGCCTTCGCGCTGAGCTTTGACGAAGTCATCGTCACCACCTTCACCTCCGGCCAGCAGCAGACGCTGCCGATCTGGATGCTCGAAGAACTGATCCGCCCGCGCCAGCGCCCGGTCACCAACGTCGTCGCCATGGTGGTCGTCATCGTCACCTTCGTCCCCATCCTCGCCGCGTTCTATCTGACGCGCGGCGGCGAACAGTCAGTCGCGGGGATGGGGAAGTGACGGATCGTTGCCACCCACCCACCGTGTCATTCCTGCGAAAGCAGGAATCCCTGTTTGCCGGGCATTCGGTGCGCCCGTTCTTCGTGGTTCGACAGGCTCACCATGAAGAACTCAGAGCGTTCAGCTGCCTTCGTGGTGAGCCTGTCGAACCACGCAGGCGTGCCACCGCGCCAGAATATTTTGGAGGATTGAAATGAACACCGAAATGCTGATCGGCTCGCGCTTCGAGCGCGGCACGGAAACCGAGGAGCAGGTGCTCAATCCGCGAACCGGCGAACTGGTCGAGGCCATCCCCGAAGCATCGCTGGCCCAGATCGACACCGCGATCTCCGCCGCCAGCACGGCTTTCCTCCACTGGTCGCGCACCACCCCGGCGCAGCGTTCGCAATACCTGCTGCGCATCGCGCAGGCGATCGAGGACGATGCCGATGGTTTTGCGGCACTCGAAGCGCTCAACTGCGGCAAGCCGGTCAACGCCGTGCGCAACGACGAAATCCCCGCCATCGTCGATTGCTGGCGGTTCTTTGCGGGCGCCGTGCGCACCATGCCGGCGCAGGTGGCGGGCGAATACCTGCCGGGCCACACCTCGATGCTGCGGCGCGACCCCATCGGCATCGTCGCGCAGATCGCGCCGTGGAACTATCCGCTGATGATGATGGCGTGGAAGCTCGCCCCGGCCATCGCGGGTGGCAATACCGTGGTCTTCAAGCCCTCCGAACAGACGCCGCTCACTGCGCTGAAGCTGGCAAAGGTGCTCGCCGACGTGCTGCCCGAGGGCGTCGTCAACGTCGTCCTCGGCCGCGGCGAGAGTGTCGGCAACGCGCTCATCAACCACCCCAGGATCAACATGATCTCGATCACCGGCGACGTCGCGACCGGCAAGAAGGTGCTGCAGGCTGCCGCGAAATCGGTGAAGCGCACGCATCTCGAACTCGGCGGCAAGGCCCCGGTGATCGTCTATGACGACGCCGATCTCGACGCCGTGGTCACCGGCCTCAAGGCCTTCGGCTATTACAATGCCGGGCAGGACTGCACCGCCGCCTGCCGCATCTACGCCGGTCCCAAGATTCACGACAAGCTCGTTGCCGACCTCAGCGCAGCCGTCTCGACCATCAAGTACAATCAGCAGGACGATGCGGAAAACGAGATCGGCCCGCTGATCTCCAAGCGCCAGCGCGACCGCGTCGCCTCGTTCGTCGAACGCGCTTCCGAGCTCAAGCACATCAAGATCACGGCCGGCGGCCACACCGCCGGCGACAAGGGCTTTTACTACGAGCCCACGGTCGTCGCGGGCGCTCTGCAGGAAGACGAGATCGTGCGCCGCGAGGTGTTCGGCCCGGTGGTCTCGATCACCCGCTTCACCGACCCCGAGGACGCCATCGCCTGGGCCAATGATTCCGACTACGGCCTCGCCTCATCGGTGTGGACCAAGGACGTCAACAAGGCCATGCAGACCGCCGCGCGCCTGCAGTACGGCTGTACGTGGATCAACACCCATTTCATGCTGGTCAACGAGATGCCGCATGGCGGCCTCAAGCAATCCGGCTACGGCAAGGACATGTCGATGTACGCACTGGAGGACTACACTGCCGTCCGCCACGTGATGATCAACCACGGGTAGGGTGCGAGGGGGCTTCCCTCCCCCTGCGTCGAGGGATTGAGGGTGCGGGCAACGCGCATCTCCCCACCCCACGATGTCATTCCCGCGAAAGTGGGAACCCACGGATGGCGCCACGCCCGCCGACGGATCGCTGGGTCCCCGCTTGCGCGGGGATGACACCCCGGGGGGAGAGGCCGCCCCGTCACCCCGAAGCCGGACCCGTCGCCACCGGCACGTCCGCGTTGCCGCCCCATTCGGTCCACGATCCATCGTACACCGCGACCTGCTTCGCCCCCGCGACTTCCGCGGCGAGCCCGATCACCGCGGCGGTCAGCCCTGATCCGCACGACATCACCATCGGCTTGTCGAGATCGACCCCTGCCTCCGCGAAAACCTGCCGCAGTTCTTCAACCGGCTTCAGCTTTCCGTCGCGCACCACCCGCGGGAACGGCACGTTGCGGCTCGTGGGGATGTGGCCGCCGCGCAGCCCCGCGCGGGGCTCGGGCGCGATGCCGGCAAACCGCTCGGCAGAGCGCGCATCGACAATCTGGCGCGAGCCGGCGCTCGCATACTGCGCCACCTGCATCAGCTTCGCGACCCGGCGCGCATCGTAGACGGCGTTGAACACCTGCGGCTTGCGGCGGCTGTCACCGGCCTCGATGGCCCGCCCCTCGGCGCGCCATTGCGGGCCGCCGCCTTCGAGGATGCGCACGTCGCGCGCGCCCATCACTTCCAGCGTCCAGGCGACGCGCGGCGCCGAGAACAGGCCGCGCTCGTCATAGACCACCAGCGTGTCAGTGTCGGCGATGCCAAGCGCCCCGGCCTGCGCGCCGAACTGTTCGGGGAGCGGCAGCATGTGGGGCAGGTCGGTCTTTCTGTCGGCGATCTCGTCGATGCCGAAAAACACCGCGCCCGGGATATGGCCGGCGAGGAATTCGGCGCGCGGGTCGCGCGGTTCGTTGGGCATGTACCAGCTCGCGTCGATGACGACGACGTCGGGATCGTGCAGGTGCTCGGCGAGCCAGTCGGTGGTCACAAATTGGGTCATGGCATTCGTCCTAGCGCAGTGCCGGGGCCGTCACCACCCCGTCGGCAGTGAGTTGCTTCAGCGCCAGCGTCTGGTCGAGGTGCTCGGCCCGCCAGCTCAGCAGCTTTTCCGCCATCTCCAGCCGCACCCCGGCAAAGGCCGGATCATCAGCAAGGTTGGTGAGGTTTCCGGGGTCGTTCTCGAGGTCGAACAGCAACGGCGGCAGGCCGGCAAAGTGCACATATTTCCACTTGTCCGAACGGATCGCCGCCATGCTCAGCTTCGTCGAGGGCAGGCCAAACCAGTTTTCCGCCCGCTGCGTCGCGACTTCGCGGAAATCGAACTCCCAGTGCACCTCTTCGCGCGGCTCGGCGGGCGCGCCGCCATCGAGATACTCGGTGAGCGAATGCCCATCGACATGGTTCTGCGGCGCAACGCCCAGCCGTTCGAGAATGGTCGGCATCACGTCCACGGCTTCGGTGAACGTCTCCACCCGAACGCCACGAGCGGACCCCTTCGGGTCGCGCACGATCAGCGGCACGTGCTGGCTGCCGTCGAAGTAGCCGCCCTTGCCGAGCCCGTAGTGGTCGCCCAGCATTTCGCCGTGGTCGGAGGTAAAGACGATGAGCGTGTCGTCCCACGCGCCCGTCGCCTTCACCGCATCGAACAGCCGGCCGAGCTGCGCGTCCACCTCGGAAATCATGCCGTAATACGTCGCCTTGATCTGGCGGAAGGCGTGCTCGTCGAGATCGCGCACCAGCCCCGTTGCGCCGGGCACAAAACTTTTCGCGCCCGCGTGGTTGAGCAGGTAATCGAGCAGCGGATGCTGTTCGCCCTCGGCCCCGGGCGTCGCGGCGCGCGCAAAGCCGTCGACCTCGGCCGGGTCGACCATGGTGTTGTAGGGCGCGGGCACGATGAAGGGCGGGTGCGGGCGAATGAACGAAACGTGCGCGAACCACGGCCGCTTCTCGCCCTGCCGCTCGCCCAGCCAGCGGATGAACTCACCCGCAACGAAAGCCGTCTCGGTCTGGTCCTTGTCGTAGCCGGGCGGGGCGTTGGTGAAGTCGTCGGGGGCGGCGCCGACCGGCAGGTGCGCCTCGGCCTCGTTGTCGAAATCGAGCCCGCGGTCACGCAGCCAGGCGAGCCAAGGCTTGCGATGATCCTGCATCTTCACCCGCACGCTGAAGCCGGGAAGGATGCCCTCGTAGGTGGTGAGTTCCGGATCGTTCGGCGCGTGTACCGCCGGGTCGGGCGACTGGTCGGTATAGCCGAACAGCGTCGGGTCATAGCCGACGCGCCGCGCCGCCCGCGCCAGGTTGTCGAAGCGGTCGCTCAGGGGCGAACCGTTCCGGCACACCCGGTTGTTCATCTGGTAGAGGCCCGTATAGAGGCACGCCCGCGATGGCGAGCACGGGGCCGCCTGCGAATAGTGGTTGAGGAAGGCGACGCTGTCGGCCGCCAGCGCATCGAGGTTCGGCGTCTTGACCAGCTTGTGCCCGGCATAGCCGGTGCTGTCGCCGCGCCACTGGTCGGCCGTGATGAAGAGGATGTTCATGGATCTTCGAAGGAGCGAGTGGGGAATAGCGAATGGCGAATAGGGATGCAGCGCGCGCCGGCAGGTGTCTAGTCACTCACATCAACTACTCCCCGTTCGCGACTCGCCATTCGTTACTCGCTAGTCCCCAAGCACCAGCATGTCGCTCGATGCGATGCCGATCTGCACCGGCGCGCCATATTCGGGCGGCGGGGTGCGCTGGTCGTTGAAGGTGTCGAGGTCGAGCCGGTTGTGCTGCCCGAGGTCGACCTTCAGCCGGATCACCGAGCCGAGGAAATTCACCTCGGCCACCTTGCCGTTGAGCACGATGTCGCCCTCGCCGCCGCCCAGCCGCACCGCTTCGGGGCGCATGGTGAACGACACCGGCGAGCCGTTGCTGGCATTGCCCGGCAGGGCCGGAACGGTGAGCACCTGTCCATCGATCGAAACCGTTCGCTGCGCCGCATCGACGACCGTGCCGCTCAGCGTGTTGAGCTGGCCGACGAAGGTCGCGACGAACCGGGTGCGCGGGCGGTTGTAGATTTCGAACGGCGCGCCGACCTGCTCGACATTGCCGGCGTTCATCACCACGATCCGGTCGGAGATCGACAGCGCCTCCTCCTGGTCGTGAGTCACGAAAATGGTGGTGATGCCGAGCTCGCGCTGGATCTCGCGGATCTGCTCGCGGAGGCTCACCCGGATTTTCGCATCGAGCGCCGACAGCGGTTCATCGAGCAGCAGCATGCGCGGCCGCGGTGCCAGCGCCCGCGCCAGCGCCACGCGCTGCTGCTGGCCGCCCGACAGCTCAAACGGAAAGCGCTTCTCGTAGCCCGCGAGCCCGATCAGCCCGAGCATTTCGGTGACGCGAGACTCGATCTCCGCCCGCGGCGCCCCGGCAACCCTGAGGCCAAAGCCGATATTGCCGGCAACGCTCATGTTGGGAAACAGCGCATAGGCCTGGAACACCATGCCGATCTTGCGCTGGTTGGCGCTGAGCCCGGTGATGTCCTTGCCCTCGACGAGGATGCGGCCCGAGGTCGGCCGCTCGAAGCCCGCAACCATGCGCAGGATCGTGGTCTTGCCGCAGCCCGATGGCCCGAGCAGCGACACGAACTCGCCGCGCCCCACCGGCAGGCTCACGTCCTTGACGACGGTCGTCGTGCCAAAGGTCTTCACCAGGTTTTCGAGCGAGAGGAAGGTTTCGGCCATGCGTCAGTCCGTCCGTGCTGCTGTCCTGGGGGCAAAGCGGGTGAGCAGCTGAATCATGCCCATCGCGCCCCAGGTGATGATGAAGGAGATGACGGCGAGTGCCGAAGGCTCATAGGCCTTGTTGGTGCCGGTGAGTTGCAGGTAGGGGCCGAAGGCCGGCCGGCTGAGGAGGCTTGCCATGGTGAACTCGCCGATGACGATGGCGAAGGTCAGGAAGGCGCCCGAGATCACCGCCACGAAGATGTTGGGCACGATGATCTCGTAGATGATGCGCACCGGCCCCGCGCCGAGGCTGGTGGCGGCTTCCGACAGCACATGCGCATCGATCGAGCGCAGGCCGGTATCGACCGAGCGGTACATGTAGGGGAGCGCCAGCACCACATAGGCGCAGGTGAGCAGGATGTCGGTGCCGAAGGCGCTGCTGGTCAGCGGGATCAGCGACGACGTGTTGTACATCCGAAGGTACCCGAACACCAGAACGATGGGCGGGATGATCAGCGGCAGCAGCGTGATGAATTCGAGCGTCTGGCGCAGCCAGGGCAGGCGCAGCCGCACCACATAGGCCGCGGGAATGACGATGGCGACGCCGACGATGATGGCGAGGATGCCGACAACGACCGAGTAGGTCAGCGTCGACTGGAAGCGCGCATCGCCGAACACCGAGAGATAGGCGTCGAACGACAGCCCGTCGCGGCGCATGCGCAGCGAGAAGATGAAGGTCGCGATGAGCGGGATCATGAAATAGACCACGCCCAGCCCGAAGATGATCCATGCCCAGGGTTTGCCGCGCCTCATTTGAGCCACCGCTCGGCCCGGGCCCGCACGATGAGATAGATCACGTTGGCGATGCCGGTGACGACGACCATGGCCAGCGCCAGCGCTGCCCCCAGACCGGGGTTGTGCAACACGTCGCCGCCCATCTGCGAGAACAAGAGGATGGGGACGATGTTAAGCCCCGAGCCGACCAGCGAATAGGCCGTGGCGATGGCGCCGAAGGCATTGGCAAAGAGCAGCGACAGCGTGCCCAGCAGGTTGGGCCACAGCACCGGCAGGCCGACATGGCGCCAGAACTGCCATGGCGTTGCGCCCAGCGTCGCCGCTGCCTCATTCCACTCCTTGCGCAGCCCGTCGACCGCCGGCGCGATGATCAGCACCATGAGCGGAATCTGGAAGTAGAGGTAGGTGGCGACGACGCCCCAGAAGCTGAGGATGTTGAAGCCCGAGCGATAGAGATCGATCCCCACCAGCTTGAAGATGAGCGTGACGATGCCGAGCCGCCCGAAGGTCGCGAGAAAGGCGAAGGCCAGCGGCACGCCGGCAAAGTTCGAGGCGACGCCCGAGAACGTCATGGTGATGCCGCGCAGCCCGCGCGGCAGACCGCCGCGGATGATGGCGATGCAGATGAGCAGGCCGAAGAACGCGCCCAGCACCGCGGTCACGATCGACAGCCGCAGCGAGGCGTCAAAGGCGTTGACGACGCGGTCGGTGCCGAGGTCGCGGATGTTCTGCAGCGTAAAACCGCCGCTGCTGTCAGTGAACGCCGCGACGATCAGGTAGATCGTCGGCAGGATCAGAAACATCAGCGCGAAGATGACGAACGGGGCGACCCCCAGCACTTCACCGAGCGCCACGCGCGGGACGGTGAAGCGCCGCGGCGTGGCGGCAGGTTCGGGAGATGGCAGGGTCGGGGCCGCCGCGAGGGCGGCCCCGGATGTCGTCCTATTTGACATCGGCGCCAACCGCCGAGTCCCAGTTCTTGCTGATGTATTCCTTGAACGCGCCCTGCTGGTCGAGCGTCGGGAATACGGCGTTGGCATAGGCTTCGGCGGGGGGCAGGGCGTCGAGCAGTTCCTTGGGCACCTTGCCGGCCGCGACGAGTTCATCGAAGCGGATGGGGTGGCAGAAACCACGCAGCAGCCCGACTTGGCCTTCCTCGCCATAGATGTATTCAAGCCAGAGCTTTGCGGCGTTCGGATGCGGCGCGTGGGCGCTGATCGCCTGCGCATAGAAGCCGCCGATAACGGCGGACTTGGGCACGATGACCTCGGTCGGCGGATTGCCGTTGAGGCCCTTCTGCCAGGCCAACTCGTTGTAGTCCCAGGCAACGCCGATCGGGGTCGTGCCCTGCGCCAGCGAGGCCGACTTGATCTCGACAGGCACGAAGTTGCCCGCCTCGTTGAGCTTCTTCATGAACTCGAGGCCCGCTTCCGCGGCCTTGTCCTTGTCGCCGCCGGTCGTCGCGAGGCCCGCGCCCCACACGCCGTGGATCGCCTGGTTGGCGGTGCGCGGATCGCCGCCGAAAGCGACCTGTCCGGCATACTCGGGCTTCAGCAGATCGGCCCAATCCTGCGGCGGGTTGCTGACGAGGTCCTTGTTCACGATGAAGGCGAGCACGCCGTAGTAGCCGCCGTACCAGTGGCCGTCGGCATCCTTGGCATCGTCGCGGATCTTGTCGAACATCGAGACCTTGTAGGGCAGCAGCAGCCCTTCCTTGGTCGCCGATGCAGCGTAGGAGAGGCCGACGTCGAGAACGTCCGGAGCCTGCGGCCCCTTGTTGCCGATATTGGCCTTGATCGCCTCGATTTCGTCGGCGGAGCCCGCATCGGGGTTGAGTTCGTTGACGGAGATTTCGGGATACTTGGCCTTGAAGGCGTCGATCACGCCGCGCCAGCCGCACCAGTCGTCGGGCAGGGCGATGACGCTCAACATGCCCTCGGCCTTGGCCGCAGCCTCGATCTCCGGGAGGCTCTGGGCCATTGTCGTAAAGCTGGTGGAAAGAAGCGCGACGACCGAGATGGCGCCGGCAAACGCTTTGGTCACTATCATCTTGATGTTCTCCCCTGGGGTGCCCCTCCCAAGCGCATCGCGCCGGGATGGCTGCCCGTTGCTAGTCACGCCTATTAACAGCCGGATGACAAGCACCTTCGCGCTGCGCCAAGCCGAATGTCGCCCATGTTCAATCTGCGAAATGTTGCAACTCATAACAAAATATGTTGCACTTGCCACGTTGCATGCGGAAGGCCGTCGAGTCGAGGGGGCATCGATGAAAAATGCGGCAGCGCGGGGGGACCCAGCGCTCCGGCCGGACCTCGCTCCGGTGGCAAAGGGGTGTCCGCCGGGTGCGCGCACTCCCTTGTTTTTTTCCCGGCCGAGGTGCAGGGATTCCGCAGTGCTGCTAAAACATTTTGGTGCGAAAGGCCGGACCGCAGTTCCGGCCTTTTGCACGAAGCAAGCTGAGGAAACCGCATGCCGATCCGGGTTACTGTCTGGGGCGAGAACGTCCACGAAAAGAAGAACAAGGCCGTCGCCGAAAACTATCCCGAAGGGATGCACGGCCAGATCGCGAGGGCGATCTCGGAAGACAGCAACATCCTCGCCTCCACCGTGACGCTGCAGGACCCCGAGCACGGCCTCACCGTCGAAAGGCTCGATGCGACCGACGTGCTGATCTGGTGGGGCCACGCCGCCCATGCGCTGGTCGATGACGCGATCGTCGAGCGGGTGCAGGAGCGGGTGTGGGAAGGGATGGGCCTCATCGTCCTCCACTCCGGCCACCACAGCAAGATCTTCAAGCGCCTGATGGGTTCGGCCGCCAACCTCCACTGGCGCGAAGCCGGCGAGCGCGAGCGCATCTGGGTGGTCAATCCAGGCCATCCCATCGCCAAGGGCCTGCCGCAGTATTTCGAGCTCGAAAACGAAGAAATGTACGGCGAGCCCTTCACCGTGCCCGAGCCGCTCGAGACGGTGTTCATCTCATGGTTCCAGGGTGGCGAAGTCTTCCGCTCCGGCCTCACCTACCGGCGCGGCGCCGGCAACATCTTCTACTTCCGCCCCGGCCACGAAACCTACCCGACCTATCACGACAAGACCGTGGGCCAGGTGCTTCGCAACGCCGTCAACTGGGCCTTCAATGCCGAACGCCACGCCGAACTGCAGCGCGCCCCGAACCGCCCGGTCGAGCAGGCGATCGAAAAGATCACCGAGCGCGGTGCGCGCCTGAAGAGTCACGAACAGCAGACGGCGATCGAATGGTCCGCCGCCACCTCCAACAAGAAGTAGCCAGCGTCACACATGCGTCTCCTCGTTCTCGGTACCGGCCGCATGGCGGCTACCCACGCTAGGCACTTCGCCGCCATCGAGGGCGTCACCCTCGATGGCGCGGTCGATACCAACGCGGCCAACCTCGCGGCCTTCGCGGCTGAGCACGGAATCGCGGAGCGCTTTGCCTCGCTCGACGATGCCCTCGCCTGGGGCGAGTTCGATGCGGTGACCAACGTTACCCCGGACGCCATCCATCACGACACGACGCTCGCGGCCATCGCCGCGGGCAAGCATGTGTTCTGCGAAAAGCCGCTCGCCACCACCTGGCCGCTGGCGATGGAAATGGTCGAGGCCGCGGAAGCCTCGGGCCTCATCAACATGGTCAACATGACCTACCGGAACGTCGCGGAACTCCACAAGGCGCGCGAGCTGATCGCCGCCGGCGCCATCGGCACGGTCAAGCACATCGAGGCGAGCTACCTGCAGGGGTGGGTTGCCGCCAACAACTGGGCAGATCCCTCGATCGAGGGCCCGTGGCTGTGGCGGTTGTCGAAGGGCCACGGCTCGAACGGCACGCTGGGCGATATCGGCATCCACATCCTCGATTTCACCACCTTCGCCACCGGCACCGCCATCGCCTCGATGAACTGCCGGCTGCAGACCTTCAAGAAGGTCGAGGGCGACCGCATGGGCGAGTATGTGCTCGACGCCAATGACAGCTTCATCATCAGCGCCGAGTTCGACAATGGCGCCATCGGGGTGATCCATTCGTCGCGCTGGGCCTCCGGCCACACCAACGACCAGCGGCTGCGTGTCTGGGGCGAAAAGGGCGGGCTTGAACTGAGCCACGGCCACTGGGGCTCGCTGCTGCGCATCTGCGTCGGCGACGACATCAAGACCGGCACTTTCCGCGAGGTCGCGGCCGATCCGGTGCCGACCAACTACCAGCGCTTTGCCGAGGCCGTGCGCGCCGGCATCCAGACCGAGCCCTCGTTCCGGCACGCTGCCGGGCTGCAGCGCATCCTCGACCTGGCGCTGGTCGCCGACCACGACCGCGCCGAACACCGGCTCTGAGCACGGAACACCTCCAATGCGCCTTCTGATCCTCGGCACCGGCGGCATGGCCAACCAGCATGCCAAGCACTTCGCGGCGATCCCCGGCGTGACTCTCGCCGGCGGTGTCGATGTCGATCCGGGGCGGCTCGAGCGGTTCCGAACCGAGCACAATATCGAGCGCGGCTTCGGCTCGCTCGATGCGGCGCTCGAATGGGGCGACTTTGACGCCGTCGCCAACGTCACGCCCGACGCCATCCATCACCCCACGTCCATCGCGGCGCTGAAAGCCGGCAAGCACGTGTTCTGCGAAAAGCCGCTCGCCACCGACTACGCCAAGGCGATGGAGATGACGGAGGTCGCCGAGGCGGCCGGCCTCGTCAACATGGTCAACCTCACCTATCGCAACGTCGCGCAGTTGCAGAAGGCGCGCGAGATCGTGCGCTCGGGCGCCATCGGCGCGGTCAAGCACGTAGAGGCGAGCTACCTGCAGAGCTGGCTCGTCAGCAAAGCCTGGGGCGACTGGCGCACCGAAAGCCAGTGGCTGTGGCGGCTGAGTAAAAAGCACGGCTCCAACGGCGTGCTCGGCGACATCGGCGTCCACATCCTCGATTTCGCGTCCTACGGCTCGGGCCTCGATATCGACCACGTGTTTGCGCGGCTCAAGACCTTCGACAAGGCGCCGGGCAACAAGATCGGCGACTACGATCTCGACGCCAATGACAGCTTCACCATGGCCGTCGATTTCGCCAACGGCGCGCTCGGCGTGATCCACGCCACCCGCTGGGCCACCGGCCACTTCAACGAATTGCGCCTGCGCGTCTATGGCGAAAAGGGCGGCGTCGAGGTGCAGCACCGCCACAACGGCAGCCAGCTCCGCGTCGTCCTCGGCGACAACGCCGAAACCGCCACCTGGCAGGACATGGACGTCGATCCCGTCGCCACCAACTACGAGCGCTTTGCGGAAGCGGTGCGAACCGGCCAGACGCTCGAGCCCACCTTCCGCCACGCCGCCAACCTGCAAAAAGTCCTCGACCTCGCCACCGTCACCGACCGCGAACGCCGCGAACTGCCGACGCGGTAGAGGCTGCTGCCCCACCCTCATCCGGCGCTGCGCGCCACCTTCTCCCATCAAGGGAGAAGGAATCCCGACTGAGAGTTCGCAGTCACGCCTTCTCCCTTGATGGGAGAAGGTGCCCGAAGGGCGGATGAGGGTGGGGCGCCCCCCACCCACGCCCCCCAGACCCCCACCCCCCACTTGCATCCCCCTCGCCCCCGCGCCACATTTCCCGCAACAGCGGAGGCGTCCATGGGCTGGTTCTGGGCAATCGTCATCGGGTTCATTGCGGGGGTGCTGGCAAAGCTGCTGACACCGGGTGATCCGCAGCCGCGCGGCTTCATTCTCACCACGGTGCTCGGCGTCGTCGGCGCCATCGTCGGCACGTTTCTCGGGCGCGCCGTGGGGATCATTCCGGAAGGCGATACCGCCGGCTTCATCGGCGCAGTGATCGGCGCCATCGTGATCCTCCTGATCTGGCGTCAGGTGCTCCGCCCGCGCTAGGTTTCGCGTCATGATTCCCACGCTTGAAACCGACCGCCTGACCCTGCGCCCCTACGAGTTCGGCGATTTCGACGCCTATGTAGAGATGTGGTCCGACCCCGACGTCGTGCGCTTCATCGGCGGCAAGCCGTTCGACCGCGAGGCGAGCTGGGGGCGCTTCGCGCGCCATGTCGGCCAGTGGCACTACATGGGCTTTGGCTACTTCGCCATCATCGAGAAGGAAACCGGCGTGCTCCTCGGCGAGGCGGGCTTTCAGGAGGTGCGCCGCATCCTGACGCCCAGCATCGAAGGCTCGCTCGAAGCCGGCTGGGCGCTGCTGCCGACGGGGCAGGGCTGGGGCTATGCGACCGAGGCGATGAGCGCGGTCATCGGCTGGGCCGACACCGCCTTCGCCGGGCAGCGCATGACCTGCATCATCAACCCGGACAACCTGCCATCGGTGCGGGTCGCCAACCGGCTCGGTTTTCGCGAGTTCGCGCGCACGACCTATAAGGAAGCCCCGATCATCCTGTTCGAGCGCTCCGCCGCGAAATGAAAAGGGCGCCCCGGGGGGCGCCCTTCGTGTTTGTGGATGGCCGGTCTGCCTACTTGGTGGCCGGAGCGGCCGGCGCTGCCGGAGCCGCCGGAGCCGCAGGAGCGGCCGGAGCCGCAGCAGCCGGCGCTGCAGGGGCGGCCGCAGCCGGGGCCGCAGGCGCTGCCGCAGCCGGAGCAGCAGGAGCCGCTGCAGCCGGAGCAGCCGCGGCCGGAGCAGCAGGAGCAGCCGCGGCCGGAGCCGCAGGCGCTGCCGCCGCCGGTGCAGCAGGCGTTGCCGCTGCCGCAGGCGCCTCAGCCGGAGCCGCCGGCGATGCATCGGTGATGCGGCCGTCCGTGTACGGCGTGTAGGTGCCGCCCTGCTTGGCGATGAAGTCGCGCAGCACGTCCTCGAGCGGCGGGCCGAAGTCATAGACATTGGTGGCGTTGGTCTTGAACATCGCAAAGCCGTCGCCGCCACCGCGCACGTAGTTGTTGGACACGACGCCGTAGGTCTTGGCCGGGTCGATCGGCACCCAGTTGTCGCCTTCCTTCACCACCACGTCGCTCACGCGCGAGCCCACCGGCTTCGACTTGTCGAACGTGTACTTGAGCCCCGCGACCTGCGGGAAGCGGCCGGCGACTTCGTCGATCTGGCTGACGCCGTTCTCAAGCGCGGCGAGCACATCCTTGCCGCTGATCTGGAACGTCGCGAGGGTGTTCGAGAACGGCAGCACCGTCAGCACTTCGCCCTTGGTGATCTCGCCCGCATCGATCGACGCGCGCAGGCCACCCGAGTTGGCGATCGAGATGGTGATGCCCTGGTCGGCCACGCGGTCGAGCTGCGCATCGGCGACCAGATCGCCCATGCTGCATTCCTTGACGCGGCAGACATTGCGGTCGCCCTCGATCAGCGCGGTCGTCGTGCCGACAACTTCGGCCTTCATCGCCTCCAGCGGCTTGCCGAGTTCGGCGAGCTTGGCGAGCGTCGGCTCATCGGGCTTCACGTTGACGTCGAGCAGGTACGGCGCGCCGGTGGCGGCCGTCACCTTGCCGGCGTCGTCCCAGGTGACCTTCAACTCACCCAGGTACTTGCCGTACTGGTTGGCCTGGACGATCGGCACCTCGACCCCGTCGGGGTTCTTGACCAGCGTCGGGTAGGGCCCTTCCGCCTTCGGGTCGGTGGAGGAGAGCAGGCTATGCGAGTGGCCACCGACGATCACGTCGATACCCGGCACCGCCGCCGCCAGCTTCTGGTCGGCCGCATAGCCGATGTGGCTCAGAACGATGATCTTGTTGACCCCGGCGCCTTCGAGCGCGCCCACCGCGCCGCGCACATAGTCGGCGACGGAGAAGAACTCGACATTCGGCCCGGGCGCCGCGATTTCCGGCGTATCCTCGGCAAGGGCGCCGATGACGCCGATCTTCTGCCCGCCGACCTCAAGCACGATCACGCCGTTGAGCTTGCCGGCGAGTTCGGGTTCCTTGGACACATCGAAGTTGCCGCCGATGATCGGGAAGGTCGCCTCGGACAGGAACTTTGCCAGTTCCGGCGGGCCGTCGTCGAATTCGTGGTTGCCAACGGCGACAACATCGAAGCCCAGTTCGTTGAGGAAGTCGGCGACGACCTTGGACTTGTAGAAGGAGTAGTAGAGCGAGCCCTGGAAGTTGTCGCCGGCATTGAGCAGCACGACATTCTCGCCCGCATCGACGAGCTTCTTGCGTTCGTCGTTGATGATGGTTTTCAGCCGCGCGATGCCGCCGAAGCACTCGCCCTTGGTTTCACCCTCGGCGTTGCAGTTGCTGTCGCTCCCGGTGATCGACTCGAAGCGGGAGTGGAAATCGTTGATGTGAAGGATGTTGAGGGTGTAGTCGGCGGCCTGGGCCGGCAGCGCCCATCCCGCGCTGAGTGACAGCGCCGAGGCGGCGCCCAACAAGACTCGTTTCATGTCCCTGTCCTTTTCTGTCGGCCGGTGAAGGTCCGGCCTGCTTCTGGCACTAGAATGCGACATCCCCGCTACGGCGTGCCCCGGTTCCTCCCGTGGCGCGCGCGAACCCGCAGAATGCGAAGTAAACATCAGAACGCGGGAGGCGGGAAGGGCGGCGCGGAAACCATTTCTTCACGCTTTCTCAACCCGCAGGGGCGAAAAATCCCCCCTTGGCGCGGTCCGCGCCCCCACAACTGCCGGTGGCCACCAATCCGTCCATCGCCCCGGAGGTCCGTGCGTTGAGTGCAAAAGCCGAAGCTTTGGCCGGCGATATTTTGCCCGGCCGATGGTAGACTCGGCCGTCATGGTCCGGCTCGATCCGAAGTCGCTGCTCGATGCGGTCGGCCGGGTCACCGTGCGCAACCGGCGCGTGCGCAGGCTCGCCGGGCACCTCGCGCAGGCCATTCCGACGCGCGGCACGGTGCTCGATATCGGGGCGGGCGAGGGGCTCGTGGCCGAGGCGCTGATGCAGTTGCGGCGCGATCTGAGGATCGAGGGCGTCGACGTCAGCGTTCCGCCGCATGCCCGCATCGCGATCACCCCCTACGACGGCACGGAGCTCCCCTTCGCTGACCAGAGCTTTGACTACGTGACCATCATCGACCAGCTGCATCGCGCCAGCGAGCCGGCGGTCGTCCTCGCCGAGGCGGCGCGGGTCGCGCGCTACGGTGTGGTGGTCAAGGACCGGCTGGCCGACGGCGCGCTGGCCATACAGACCCTGCGCTTCATGGACTGGGTGGAAAGCTGGGGCCGCGCGGCGGTGCCGCCGCAGCACTACCTGACGCGCGACGAATGGCAGAACGCCTATTACCGCGCCCGGCTCGCGCCCGTTTCCAACGTCGAGCGGCTCGCCCTCTACCCGCCGCCGTTCTCATGGCTGTTCGACCGCAACCTGCATTTCGTCGCCCTGCTGCGGGCGCGCGCGCCGGCCCGCTGACGCTTCCCTCGGGGGTATCCCTTGGGGGCTTTCCTTGAGGGCGCATTCGGTTAAGCTCCCGCCGATTTGATAACCGGGGAGCATGGCATGCGCAGTGCCTTGATCGTATGGGGTGGCTGGGCTGGCCACGATCCCGAGGAAGCGGCGTCGATCTACCGCCGCTGGCTGCATGAGGACGGGTTCTCGGTCCGCGTCGAGACCGACCCGGAAGTGTTTCTCGAACCCGACATCAAGAACCTGTCGCTGATCATTCCGTGCACCACGATGAGCAAGATCAGCAAGGACGCGGCGAACAATCTCGCCGCCGCCATCGAGGGCGGCACCGGCATGGCCGGCCATCACGGCACGATGGGCGACTCGTTCCACGATTCACCCGTCTACCAGTTCATCACCGGCGGCCAGTGGGTCGCCCATCCGGGCAATATCATCGACTACACCGTCGACGTGGTGAAGCCCGACGATCCGATCATGCAGGGGATCAAGTCGTTCCCCTACACGTCCGAGCAGTACTACATGCACGTCGACCCGGCCAACGAGGTGCTGGCCACCACCACCTTCACCGGCGAGCATGCGTCATGGATCGATGGCGTCGTCATGCCGGTGGTGTGGAAGAAGATGTACGGCAAGGGCCGCGTCTTCTACTCGGCGCTCGGCCACCGTGCGACCGAGTTCGAAAACCCGAACATGGCGACCATACTTCGCCGCGGCCTCAACTGGGCGGCGCGCGGCGAAGGCGAGTGATCGTCAGGGCTGCCAGCCGGCCTTCTTCTTCGGCTTTTCGGGCCGCGGCCCGTCACCGGCATGCGCGGGCTTGCCCTTGTACTTGGGCTTGCCCTTGTCCTTGGGATTGAACTTTGGCGGACGCGGCGCGCGCGCCGGCTCGGCAGCGGCGGCCGGAGCCGCAACCGGCTGCGTGCCGAGCTTGTCGCCGCGCTCGGAGCGCACCTTGTAGCGCGGCCCGCTGTCGCGGGCTTCGCCATCGAACTTGGGCTGCCATTTCGACTTCGCGCCGCCGGCCTTCTTGCCCGCATACGGGGCAGACCGTTCCGGTCCGCCGCTGGCGGGTGCGATGGTGACGTTGTTCTCGCCGCTGCCGTTCTCGGCCACCAGCCGCGCATAGTCCGCAGCCTTGTCGGCGGAAATCTCGAACCGCGTCTGGGTATCCTCGATCTTGATCGAGCCGACGTCGCGCTTGGTGACGCCGCCGGCCTTGCAGATCATCGGCAGCAGCCATTTCGGATCGGCGCGCTGCTTGCGGCCGAGCGACAGCGTGAACCACACGCCGTCCTTCATGTCGTCGCGGCGCGGCTCGCGCTCGCCCTGTCCCTCGAACGTGCGTTCGGCGCGCGGCGCGCGCTCGGTATAGGCGGGGACCGCCATCGCGGCGATATCCTCGGGCGCGGGCCTGAGCGACATCTGCTGGCGGAGATACGCCGCGGCGAGCAGGTCGGGCGGCACGGTTTCGAGCAGCTTTGCCACCAGCGGCGCCTCGACCTCATCGGCCGGCAGGGTCGCCGCCGCGCCATCGAGAATCTGCTGGCGGTACTTTTCCTCAATCTCGGCGCTGCCCGGGGCAGTGCGCGTGGTCGCGGTGAGGTTGGCGGCTTTCAGCACGCGCTGCGCCGCGCCGCGCCGGTGCACCGGCACGATCAGCGCGCAGACGCCCTTGCGCCCGGCCCGGCCGGTCCGGCCCGAACGGTGCAGCAGCGTATCGGGGTTGGAGGGCACATCGGCATGCACCACCAGGTCGAGGTTCGGCAGGTCGATGCCGCGCGCCGCGACGTCGGTCGCCACGCACACGCGGGCCCGCCCGTCGCGCATGGCCTGCAGCGCGTTGGTGCGTTCCGACTGCGTCAGCTCGCCCGACAGCGCCACCACCGAGAAGCCGCGGTTGTGCAGCCGCGCCGCAAGGTGCTTCACCGCCTCGCGCGTATGGCAGAACACCATCGTCGACAGGCTGTCGAAGTAGAGCAGGGTGTTGATGATCGCGTTCTCGCGCTCGTTGGCCTGCGCCAGGATGATCTGGTACTCGATGTCGGCATGCGCCTCGGTGGCCGCCGTCGCCGTCACCCGCACCGCATCGCGCTGGAAGGTCCTGGCCAGCGTCGCGATCGGGCGCGGCACGGTGGCCGAGAACATCAGCGTGCGGCGCTCTTCGGGGGCCGCGGCGAGAATGAATTCGAGGTCCTCGCGGAACCCGAGGTCAAGCATCTCGTCGGCCTCGTCGAGCACCACCGCCTGCAGGCCGCTCAGGTCGAGAGCGCCGCGCGTGATGTGGTCGCGCAACCGCCCGGGGGTACCGACGACGATGTGCACGCCGCGCTCCAGCGCCCGGCGCTCGGTCCGCGCATCCATGCCGCCCACGCACGAGGTGGTGACGACGCCGGCATCGGCATACAGCCAGTCGAGTTCGCGCTGCACCTGCAGCGCCAGTTCGCGCGTCGGCGCGATGACGAGGCCGAGCGGCAGGCCGGCAAGGCCGAAGCGCGCATCGTGGCCGAGCAGCGTCGACGCGATGGCGAGGCCGAAGGCCACCGTCTTGCCCGAGCCGGTCTGCGCGGAAACAAGCAGGTCCGCACCGGCATGGCCGTCGGCGATCACCGCCTCCTGCACCGGAGTGAGGGACGTATAACCGCGTGCCTGAAGCGCCGCGGCGAGGGCGGGATGTATGGCTGCCGGTCCCGGCGCCATGGGAATGTCGTGGGTCATGTTGCACGCCCTATCACCCATTGGCCGCCAACCCAAGACAATTGGATGCGGTACTGGGTTGCGCCATTTGCAGGCATTGCCGCCCCGCGTTGGGCTGGTTGGCGCCAACGTGACTTGAAACTTTGTTCGAAACAGTGCCGTTCTTTCGCTGGCAAGGGATGCCGAGGGGACGATGGCAAGCACCAGGGACCAGACGCGCCTCATCTACCGTCAGTCGATCTTCACCCGGCTCACGCACTGGGTCTGGGCGGTTGCGCTGTTCTTCCTGCTGCTCTCGGGCCTGCAGGTCTGGAACGCGCATCCGGCGCTCTATATCGGCCAGCAGTCGGGTTTTGAGTTCGACAACGCCATCCTTCAGATCGGCGCCGAGAACACCCTCGCCGGTCCGCGCGGCTACACCACCGTGTTCGGCAACAAGTTCGACACCACCGGCCTCCTCGGCATGAGCGGCAGCGCCACGCAGCCCGATTACGTCGGCTTCCCCGGCTGGGCCACCATCCCCTCCTACCGCGACCTCGGCACCGGCCGGGTGGTGCATTTCTTCTTTGCCTGGGTGCTCGTCGCCGCGCTCGCCGTGTGGCTCGTCGCGAGCCTTTTCAACCGGCACCTGTGGCGCGATATCATCCTGAAACCACGCGATCTGCGCGACCTGCCGCGCGATATCGCCGATCACATCCGCTTCCGCTTCCACCATCGACGCGCCTACAGCCCACTGCAAAAGCTCGCCTATTTCGTCGTCTTCATCATCCTGTTCCCGCTGATCATCCTCACCGGCCTCACCATGAGCCCGGGCATGGATGCCGCCTGGCCTTGGCTGCTCGACCTTTTCGGCGGCCGGCAGACGGCCCGCACCCTGCACTTCGTCGCCATGATGGGGCTGACGCTGTTCTTCGTCGTCCACGTCATCATGGCGGTGCTCGCCGGCCCCATCAACGAGTTGCGCTCGATGATCACCGGCTACTACCGGGTCGGCCCCGACGCCGCGCCGGAGGACGTCAAATGAGCAATCTCATCCTCAACCGCCGCCGCCTCCTTGGGCTCGGCGCCGTCTCGGCCTCCTCGCTGGTGCTCGCCGGCTGCGACCAGTTCGATTTTCTCGGGCAGCGCGACCACCCGGCCCGCGATTTCCTCGAACAGGCGAACGAGCTCACCTATCGCGTGCAGCGCGCCATCATCGGCGACACGGTTCTCGCCCGCGAATATGCCGAAACGGAAATCCGGCAGGGCCAGCGGCCCAACGGCTCCATTGATCCCGCCGAGACGAACTCCGAATACGCCGCGCTCCGCGCCAGCAACTTCGCCAACTACCGGCTCAAGGTGACCGGCCTCGTCGAACAGGAAAAATCCTATTCGCTGGCCGAACTGATGAACATGCCCAACCGCACGCAGATCACCCGACACGATTGCGTCGAGGGCTGGAGCTGCATCGCCAAATGGTCCGGCACCCCGCTCGGCCCGCTGCTCAATGCCTCGCGGCTAAAGCCCGGCGCGAAGTACATCGTCTTTCACTGCTACGACGCGATGGGCGGCGGCCTCAGCGCCCCCGAGCCCTACTACACGAGCTGCGACCGCATCGACGCCTACCACCCGCAGACCATCCTCGCCTACGGCCTCAACAACGCAGCCCTCCCGGTCGCCAACGGCGCCCCCATCCGCGTCCGCATCGAGCGCACGCTGGGCTACAAGCAGCCCAAATACGTCCACACCATCGAAGCCGTCGACAACTTCACCAGCACGGGCCGCGGCAAAGGCGGCTACTGGGAAGACCACGGCTACGACTGGTACGGCGGGATTTGAGCTGCCGGTAGCCTTCTGCGCCGCTAATCAGCCGGGCAATGGCCGGGGAGGACCTGTTCATAGGTTATGAAGTCAGCGGTCTGAGGTTCGGCGCCTGACTTCGGGTCTTTCTGCCAGGCGGCATGGGCTTTCACGTAGCTTCTCTCGTCATATTTGCCGAAGGCGTGCTGCTCGACCCGGACCTGCGGCGTGACGGGAGCGACGAGGGAGCCGCCGGGCGATGTATCGGGGCACGCGCGGGCAAGCTTGGGTGAGAACAGGCAGTGGGTGGCCGTGCTCCCGTGCGCGCCGGTTGACCTATAGTACGAAGCATCGAAACAGAGCGGGGGCGCTGCCATCGTCGACGAGACGGTACAAAGCAACCCAAACGCAACGCAGAACAGTCTCATTCAAACCCCCAAATGCAGAAGTGCATGGGAGTACAGTACACATCAAGTATTGTGCGTGTCAGCCGCGCCGCCCCACATTCACTGCGCGTGGTAAAGATGGCGCTCCAACCCCTCCCCACGCCTCCCTTACCCTCCTCCATCGCGGGGAGGATAGCGCCGCTAGGACCCCGGGCGTGACCCGGGGGACGTAGCAGAGCTAGGGTGCGGGGCGAGGCGATCACCGAGCGCCCAAACCGGTCCATCACCCCAGACAGGCCCGATAGACCAAACCCACTCAAAACCTGCGCCCTGGATTCCGGCCTCCGCCGGAATGACGCCGGCGGAAACGGCCCAATCCACCCCCCCCAAAAGAATCTTATCCCCCCACCCACCGGGGCCGCCCATACTCCCCCCATTCCACCGCGCAGGCGGGACGTACGACGAATGCGGCGGTGGGACAGATCGGAGGGGGTAGATGGTCGCATCAGGCCCCTGTGCGTGCCGGACGAAGCGCGGGGTATGGGCCCCCGGGTTTCGCGTTCCGCGCGTAAGAAATCCGGTCACCCCGGGACGCCTGCGTCTCACTAAAACAAATCTCAGGGACGCATGCGTCCCGGGGCCCCGTCTACCCAGCAAACCCGGTGCGGCCTGCCGCTCCGGATGGCAGCCATGCGCGCCAGATCCGCGAAATCCCTTGCACTTTGGTCCCGCATGGCCCATATGCCGCTCAGTCGCCGGCGCAACTTGTCCACCTCATGTGGGCGTGCAGCCAGAATGGCGACGGACTTCTCTTCTTATCGGCCAATGCGGTGAGCGGCGAAGTGCCTCGGATGGTGCCCCAGTGGGGCGCGTCAGATGTCCGAGTGAATCGCAACCGCGGCAATCTCCTGTCGCTTTGATCTGAACGCCCGCGAAATGTGCGGGCACGCCCGGCGCGCCGATTGGCTGGTGCGCGGCCAAACATGAGACTTATATTGACCAAGTCATTCGCCGAACTCGGACTTCCCGCGCACCTCGTTGCCGCGTTGACCAAGGCCGAGTTCCACAACCCCACTCCCATCCAGCAGAAGGCCATCGGCCCGCAGCTGGAAGGCCGTGATATCATGGGCATCGCCCAGACCGGCTCGGGCAAGACGGCCGCGTTCGGCCTGCCCATCCTCGCCGGTATTTCGCAGCTCACCAGCCGGCCGTCGCCGCTGACGACCCGTGCGCTGATCCTCGCGCCGACCCGCGAACTCGCCGTGCAGATCGATGAAGTGCTGCACAAGCTCGCCGAAGGCATGAAGCTGACGACGGTGCTCGTCCTCGGCGGCGTGTCGCGCTCGTCGCAGGTGACCAAGATCGCCAAGGGCGTCGATATCGTCATCGCGACGCCGGGCCGCCTCAAGGACCTCATCGACGATCGCAAGCTCCGCCTCAACGAGACGCGCTGGCTGGTCCTCGACGAAGCCGACCGCATGCTCGACATGGGCTTCATCGGCGCGGTGAAATCGATCGCGGCGGCCATCGGCCCGCGCCGTCAGACGGCAATGTTCTCGGCAACCATGGCCGACGAAATCGCCAAGCTCGCCCAGTCGCTCCTCAAGGAGCCGGTGCGCGTCGAGGCGTCCGCTCCGGCGACCACGGTCGTGCAGATCGAGCAGCGGGTGATCCTCGCCAACTCGAAGCAGAAGCGTGACGAGCTCAACACTCTCCTCGCCGATGCGGCGCTCGAGCGGGTCATCATCTTCTCGCGTACCAAGCATGGCGCCGACCGCGTGGCCAAGAACCTCGCGATCGATGGCCATGACGCCGCAGCCATCCACGGCAACAAGAGCCAGAATGCCCGCCAGGCGGCGCTCAAGGCGTTCTCGTCGGGCAAGGCGCGCATCCTCGTCGCCACCGATATCGCGGCGCGCGGCATCGACGTGCCCAACATTACCCACGTCATCAACTTCGAACTGCCGGACGATCCTGAGAACTACGTGCACCGTATCGGCCGCACCGGTCGTAACGGCGCTTCGGGCACCGCCATCACGCTGATGAGCGGCGAGGAGCGGAGCAAGCTGCGCGACGTCGAACGCCTGATCCGCCGCACCTTGCCGGTCAGCGGCGAGCTCAAGGGCCCGCCGGACGCACCGGCCGAGCCGCGCAAGTCGCATCGCGGGCAGGGCGCCCGTCCCGATGTTGCCGGCCGCCCGCAGGGCAAGCGCACCGACGGTCACAAGACCGACGGCCAGCAGCGCCCGCAGAAAAATGCCGGCCGCCATTTCTCCGGCGCCAAGAAAGCCGCGATTTCCGAGCAGCGGGGCGATCGTCCCGCCAGGCCGCGCATTGACGGCGCCGTCCCTGCTGGTGAGACCGCGAGCGGTCCGGCCTGGTGGGAACGCAAGACCGGTGACGGCGGGGCCAATGCAGCGCCCAAGCAGAAGCAGCGCTGGACCACGCCGCAGAAGAAGGCGGCCGCCAAGAGCCGCGCTTCAGCCTAAAATTCCACGGGCGGCCTTCGGGCCGCCCGTGCCGTCTCAGGCGACGCCGATGATCATCTGCGCGACGTAACGCTCCGGCAGTTCCGCGACGCTCGCCACCGAAGCCGCCCCCGCCCGCCGGGCGATGTTATCCCCGTCATTGAACGTGTCGCGTATATCTTTGCGCTCGGTATAGGGGGCCGTGGCGTAGACCTTTTCGTTGACGTCCTCGGGGAAGAACAACTGCCCGGTGAGGAGCGTCTGCTGGTCGAGAAACACCTTGAAGTGGATGTGCGTGGTCCGGCCGCGATACCAGCCGGGATAGATGGTCTCGAATTCGACGACGCCATCGGCACTGGCGAACTGCGTGCCGCGCATGAAGGTCTCGCCGGTCGTGTCGACGCCGCCGGTCTGGCGGGCGTAGCCGGAATAGAACCCGGAGGCGTCGCAGTGCCAGATGTCGACCCGGGCACCGCCCATCGGCTTGCACTGCGCATCGACCACCTGCAGGCGCACTGTGGTCGGCAGGCCGGGCCGCCCTTCGGTGATGTCGGCGCGTTCCAGCGCGGGATCGAAATAGTAGGGGCCTTCCGTCACTTCGGGCGTGAAGACGCAGACATCGGTGCCG
>DAORUH010000009.1:0-39298 GCA_035433065.1 Devosia sp.
GTCTTGACCTATCTCTCTGAAAGCCAACCCAGATGACTGATTATTCCAACCTGCCCAACAAGGAATTTTCCGTTCGCGAGACGTTCGGCATCGATTCCGACCTGAAGGTGATGGGTTTCGCTGAAACCGATCCGCATGTCCCGCCGGTCGATGCGGACTATTTGTTCGACCGCAACACCACGCTCGCAATCCTCGCGGGCTTCGCGTTCAACCGCCGCGTGATGGTGCAGGGCTATCACGGCACCGGCAAATCGACCCATATCGAGCAGGTCGCGGCGCGCCTCAACTGGCCGCTGGTCCGCGTCAACCTCGACGCCCACGTGTCGCGTATCGACCTCGTTGGCAAGGACGCGATCGTCCTCAAGGATGGCAAGCAGGTCACCGAGTTCCGTGACGGCATCCTGCCCTGGGCCGTGCAGAACAATATCGCGCTCGTCTTCGACGAATACGACGCCGGCCGCCCGGACGTGATGTTCGTGATCCAGCGCGTGCTCGAAGCCTCGGGCCGGTTGACGCTGCTCGACCAGAACCGCGTCATCACCCCGCACCCGGCATTCCGGCTGTTCGCGACGACCAACACCATCGGTCTCGGCGATACGTCGGGCCTCTATCACGGCACCCAGCAGATCAATCAGGGCCAGATGGACCGCTGGTCGATCGTGACGACGTTGAACTACCTGCCGCACGACAAGGAAGCGGGCATCGTGCTCGCCAAGGCCAAGGCCTACCAGAACGAGAAGGGCAAGAAGACCGTCTCGAACATGGTGCGCCTTGCCGACCTGACGCGTCAGGCTTTCATCAACGGCGACCTGTCGACGGTGATGAGCCCGCGTACGGTGATCACCTGGGCCGAGAACGCGCAGATCTTTGGCGACCTCGGCTTTGCCTTCCGGCTCACCTTCCTCAACAAATGCGATGAGCTGGAGCGGCCGGTGGTCGCTGAACTGTACCAGCGCGTCTTTGGCGAGGACCTGCCGGAGTCGGCTGCCAATCTGGCGGTGACGGCCTAGTGAACCTGGGCCTCGTGGTTCACCATGGGGCCCTCTCGGAATTCTCAGTAGCCCTCATGGTGCGCTTGTCGAACCACGAGGGCGTGGCACAGTAGCGAGAATGGCCACTCCACCGCGCAGCAAGCAGAACCGGCCGGACTCGACGGCGGCATTCAAGACCGCCGTCGGGGCGACGGTGCGCGCCGTTTCCGGCAAGCCGAGCCTTGAGGTGAACTTTTCGGCCGACCGGCCGATCCTCACCGCCGACAAGGCGCGGCTCGCCAACCTGCCGCGCCTGCCGACGCGCCGCGATATCGCCATCGCCCGCGGCCAGGGCGACGCCATGGCCATGCGGCTCGCGAGCCATGACCCTGCAACGCACCGCAAGCGCGCCCCCGCCGAGCCCGAGGCCCGCGCGGCCTATGACGCGCTCGAACAGGCGCGTGTCGAGGCGCTGGGCGCCATCCGCATGCCGGGCATGGCAACCAACATCCACGAAATGCTCGAGGACAAGCTGTTCCGCGCCAATTTCGCGGAAGTCACCAGCAAGGACGACGCGCCGCTGGCCGAGGCGCTTGGCCTGATCCTGCGCGAGCGGATCGCCGGCATTGCCGTGCCGCCCTCGGGCAACGCCATCGTCGATCTGTGGAAGAAGGAAATCGAGCAGAAGGCCGGCCATTCGCTGACCACGCTGCTGACCCGCTACGAAGACCAGGACCTGTTTTCGCGCGCCACGCGGCAGCTGCTGCGCGACCTCAACCTCGTGCCCGACAGCGATCTCGACGATGGCGAGAGCGATGACTCCGAGGACGGCGACGATCAGGACCCCGAGCGCGGCGAGGACGACGAGAAGACGCCCGAACAGGGTCAGGGCGAAAGCGAAGACGCGGACGCCGACGAGGACGAAACCCCCGGCTCGTCCGAGGAAGAGGGCGACGTCGACGGCTCGGAATCGGAGATGGCCGAATCCGAGGAAGACGACAACGCCGAGGCCGGCGAGGACGCGCCCAATACGCCGCCCGGCGCCAACGCCAAGGAATTTACCAACCAGTTCACCTACAAGGTGTTCACCCAGAAGTTCGACGAGATCGTCAAGGCGAGCGAACTGTGCCCGCCCGAGGAACTCGACCAGTTGCGCGCACTGCTCGACAAGCAGCTCGAGAACCTTGCGGGCGCCGTGGCACGGCTTGCCAACAAGCTGCAGCGCCGCCTCATGGCGCAGCAGTCGCGGTCGTGGGAGTTCGATCTCGAAGAGGGCTTGCTCGACACCGCGCGGCTGACGCGCGTCGTCACCGACCCGCTGCAGGCGCTGAGCTTCAAGGTCGAGCGCGACACCGATTTCCGCGACACCGTGGTGACGCTGCTGCTCGACAATTCCGGCTCGATGCGCGGCCGCCCGATCACCATCGCGGCGATCTGCGGCGACATCCTCGCGCGCACGCTCGAACGCTGCGGCGTGAAGGTCGAGATCCTCGGCTTCACGACGCGGGCCTGGAAGGGTGGCAAGAGCCGCGAAGCGTGGCTGGAAGCGGGGCGTCCCGCCAATCCGGGCCGCGTCAACGACGTGCGCCACATCATCTACAAGGCCGCGGACGAGCCGTGGCGGCATGCGCGGCGCAACCTCGGGCTGATGATGCGCGAGGGCCTGCTCAAGGAAAATATCGACGGCGAGGCGCTCGAATGGTCGCGTAAGCGCCTGATGGCGCGCACCGAGAACCGCCGCATCCTGATGGTGATTTCGGACGGCGCGCCGGTCGACGATTCGACGCAGAGCGTGAATGCCGGCAACTACCTCGAAGCGCACCTGAGGCAGGTCATCGAGGACATCGAGACGCGCTCGCCGATCCAGCTCGTTGCCGTCGGCATCGGCCATG
This sequence comes from Devosia sp., assembly GCA_035433065.1. Lineage (GTDB taxonomy): Bacteria > Pseudomonadota > Alphaproteobacteria > Rhizobiales > Devosiaceae > Devosia_A. The sequence goes on from DAORUH010000009.1 coordinate 2,864, forward strand.
ACGTGACGCGCTACTATCGCCGCGCCGTCACTCTGCTCGACGCCGAGGAACTGGGTGGCGCGCTGACCGACGAACTCGCGGCGCTGTTCGACGAACAGCCACCGCGCGAAACCCGCCGGAACAGGTTCGGATGAAAACGCCGGCGATCCTTGCAGCGGGATTGCTGGTCGCGAGTGCAGTGACAGCGGTCCTTCTGGCGGCGAGCCTGCAGCCGCACGCGGCCCATGCCGAGGATGCGACGGTCAGCGCGCACCAGATCCCGAGCTTCATGGGCGCGGGCGCCGGGCAGCGTGTGCAGGGCGTGATCTGGCGCGGCGGCATCGAGTTGCGCAGCAGTTCCGACACCTTCGGCGGCCTCTCCGGGCTGCGCTTCATCGACAACGACAGCCGGGCCGTGATGGTCTCCGACCGCGGGCGGTTCGTGTCGGGGCAGTTGATCTATGACGAGCAGGTCCGCCCGCTGAGCTTCGTCGGCGTCACGACGACGCCCATCCAGAATTCAAAGGGCGCCGACCTGCCCCGCGCCTATGCGCGCGACGCCGAGGCGCTGGCGCTGATCACCCGCGATGGGGTGGCGACGGGCGTCCGGGTCGGGTTCGAGAACCTGACGCGCGTTGCCGATTTCGATCTCGTCAACGGCGTGCCGCACGGCGCGGCGCGGCCGGTGACCATTCCCGACTGGCTGAGCGATACGCGCACCAACCAGACGCTCGAAGCCGTCTGCATCGCGCCATCCACCTCACCGGTCGCCGGGTCGACGCTGCTGTTGACCGAAGGCGTCATCGATGACGATGGCCAGCACTCCGCATATCTGCTCGGCCGCAACGACCGGGGGCCACTGAGCTACCAGTCGGGCGCCGGCACCGATCCGACCGACTGCGCCTTCCTGCCCAATGGCGACCTCGTGGTGCTGGAGCGCGGCATCCAACTCATCAGCTTCCACATGCGCCTCAAGCGCGTGCCGGCGGCAGAGGTGAGGCCAGGAGCGCAAATGGTCGGCGAGACCCTGCTCGAATCGACCGGCGCCGACATCGACAACATGGAGGCCGTGGCTGTGCACACGGCCCCCGATGGCTCGACCCGCATCACCATCGTTTCCGACAACAACTTCAACGACTGGGAACGCAGCCTGCTGCTGGAATTCAGCCTGCCGGAGTAGCCCGCGCCGCCACCCGGTCGGTGAGGAAGCGGATCAGCGCGCCATAGGGCGCAAGGCAAAGCGCCGCGAGCAGCAGTTTTACCAAGAAATCGCCGGCGGCGAGCGATACCCAGAGCTGGGTTTCGGGACCGACGCCGAGGAACGCCGCGGGGAAGGCCAGCGAGCCGTCCTGGCGCCCGAACATCGTATCGAGCATGGCGAAGGGCGCGGCGAAGGCGAGGCTGAAGAAGATCACGGTGTCGAGCGCCGACGACACAAGCGAGGAAAATAGCGGCGCGTGCCACCACTCCCCGCGCCGCAGCCGGTCAAAGATCGAGATGTCGAGGAACTGCGCGATGAGGAACGCGCTGCCCGAGGCGATGGCGATGCGCGGCGTGGCCAGATAGATCGACAATACCACCGCGACGGCAAAGCCACAGACCACCACCAGCCGCGCGAGGCTGGGCCCGAAATGCCGGTTGGTCAGATCGGTGACGAGGAAGGCGACCGGATAGGAGAACGCCCCCCAGGTCAGGATCTGGCTGAGATCCACCGGGCCAAGGCTGGCGTGAACCGGAAACTGCACAAGAAAATTGGAGGCCGCGACGACGACGACCATGGCGGCGACGGCCACCAGAAAGCGAGCGAGCATGCTCATGCACCTCTATCAAACCCGCTGACCGGCAGGAGACCGGGGCGGATGAGGCGTTCTACACACAAGCGCCGCAAATGAAAATGCCCGCCGAAGCGGGCATCGTCGTCCGGCTCAGTGAGCCAAAGCTCAGGCCGCGAGGGCGGCGCGCAGTTCCTGCTTCACCTTCAGCGCGTTGGCCGACAGTTCGTCGTCCTTGGCCTTGAGCAGGAAGGCATCGAGACCGCCACGGTGCTCGACGGTGCGCAGCGCGTTGGCCGAAATCCGGAACTTCACCGAACGGCCCAGCGCGTCCGAAATCAGCGTGACGTTCACGAGGTTCGGGAGGAAGCGGCGGCGCGTACGGTTGAGCGCGTGGCTCACGGTGTTACCGGTCATAACGCCCTTACCGGTGAGTTCGCAGCGGCGTGCCATTGTCGAAATCCTGTTGCAACGGCGGCCTGAGGCGGGAAACGAGCCCCGCAATGGGCCAGCCTGTTCTGAAAGTTGTGGCTTCCATAATGAAACCGGCCGATCCCGTCAAGCCGAGCGGCTGGACAGGCCGCAAAGTCCCAGTCAATTCTGGGCTCCCATGAGTCGGCCCCAAGAGGCCTGTTGTCGGGGTTTTTGCTGCCCGTGTCAGCCCATTTCCTCATCCGGCCGTTTGCGGCTGCGGCTTTTGCGCTGCTGACACTGCCCGCGCTTGCCGGGGTAAAGGCCGTGGCGACCTATGGCGTGAGCCTCGGCGGCACCAGCATCGCCAGCGTCTCGATCAGCCTCACCGATTCCGGCGAGCGCTACTCGATGGGCCTCAATGCCCGCATCACGGGCCTCGCGCAGCTCGTCACCAACGGCTCGATCAAGGCCGACTCCGCCGGCGCCTCAACCCCGGCAGGGCTGGTGTCGGAGAAATTCGACATGCGGACACGGTCCGGCGACGTGGACTACACCGTCGATCTCGCCTTCGCCAAAAAGGAGGTGACGCAGTTCATCGTCACCCCGCCGATCATCAACAATATCGACCGGGTGGCGCTGGAGCGCCGGCACCTGCACGGCGTCAACGACATCCTCGCGGCGCTGGTGGTGCGCGGCGGAGCGCTCGATGCGGGCCTGTGCAAGCGTCGCGAGCAGGTGTTTACCGGGACCGAGCGCTTCAACCTGACCATGAGCTTTGCACGCATGGAGGAAGCGACCTCCAAGCGTACCGGCTACCAGGGGCCGCTGGTGCTGTGCAACGTCGCCTATGCGCCGGTCTCGGGGCATTACACGACGTCCGAATTCACCAACTACCTCAAGGGCCAGGGGCGCATCCTGATCTGGTATGCGCCGCTCAATGAAGCGGGCTACTTCATCCCCTATCGCGCCCTGATCTCGACCAGCGCGGGCGACCTGTCTGTGGTGCTCGACAAGCTCGAGCAATAGCGGTCCCGCCGCCGTTCCGGCCATGAAGCCGGGCTGAACGGGCGGATCACGGGCCGTTCAATCGCTTCTCTCCAGTATGCGGCCACTCACCCATTGGAGACGCAAGAAAATGAACCGCACTGTAAAACTCGGCGTCGCGCTTGCGGCTGCCCTCGTGACCTTCGCTGGCGCCGCGCAGGCGTTCACCCCGGCTTTCGAGCAGACCTTCGACCTCAAGGGCGGCGGGCAGGTCAAGGTGAAGCCGACCAAGGCGCAGCTTGGCATCGTCTCGCCCGCCGACGGCGTCTGCCCCGGAAACGCCAAGGTCAGCGCCTGGGTGTTCACCAACAAGCCCGGCACCGTCCAGGTCACCCTGGTGAACGAGCAGGGCGGCGCCTTCGGCCCCTACCCCGTCAAGACGTCGAAGGGCTCGGGCGGCGTGGTCATGGGCTCGCTCAACACCGGCTTTGCCATCGATGCGCCCACCGACACCCGCTACCGCGTCGTGGTTGCCGGCACGCCCGTTGTGTCGAACTGGGTGCCGCTGACCGCTTGCCTCTGACCGGCACGGCGGGCGCCGCGAAAAACATGGTTAACGAGACGTAATCTTCCCGGCCGTCCCGAAACGGGACGGTCAACGGCTTTTTTGACAATTCATCGCCGGCAACCCGCCGGGCCGCGGGGGCCGACAGCTGAAGCCCGCACTTTGTTTTGCGCCGATCGCGTTTACGATCGGTTTACAAAGTGTCGATTCGAGGCTGATTTAAGTGCTTGGAGATACAGATGAATTGTTTTTCGCCCCCGGCGCGCGCCGGCGGACGCGCCTTGCGCTGACGGTTACGGCACACCAACTAGATGTAGTGGAGAACAAACCACGGACCTGTGAGTCGCCGCCGATTCGGTTCTGATTTGTTCTCGTAGCGTTCCGGTGATTAACGGGGATAGCGGGGAAAGTCGAAACGCGTGCCAGACTGGCACAGGCTCGCTCCCGCCAGAATCCTCTCCTAGAAGCCAAGGGTAATGACCTCTTTCGCCTCATCGTCGCTCAAGGCGATCCTCGGCCCCACCAATACCGGCAAGACCCACTTCGCCATCGAGCGCATGCTGGCGCATCGTACCGGCATGATCGGCCTGCCGCTGCGGCTGCTGGCGCGCGAGGTTTACCAAAAGCTGGTCGACCGGATCGGCGCGCAGCATGTGGCGCTAGTGACCGGCAAAGAGCGGATCGTGCCGGCCGCGCCGCGCTACTGGGTGGCGACGGTCGAGGCCATGCCGCTCGATGTGCCGGTCGAGTGCGTCGCCATCGACGAAATCCAGGTGGCGACGGATTTTGACCGCGGCCACGTCTTCACCAACCGCATCCTACACGCCCGCGGGCTGAGCGAAACGCTACTGCTGGGCGCCGCGACCATGGCGCCGGTGATCAGGAAGCTCCTGCCCGATGCCGAGATCATCCACCGGCCGCGATTCTCGACGCTGACCTATGCCGGGTCGAAGAAAATCTCGCGCCAGCCGCACCGCACCGCCATCGTCGCGTTTTCGGCGACCCAGGTTTACGCCATCGCCGAACTGCTCCGCCGCGAGCGGGGCGGCGCGGCGGTGGTGATGGGGGCACTGTCACCGCGCACCCGCAACGCACAGGTCGAGCTGTACCAGAATCGCGATGTGGAGTTCCTCGTCGCCACCGACGCCATCGGCATGGGGCTCAATCTCGACGTCCATCACGTGGCCTTCGCCGACAACACCAAGTTCGACGGCCACCAGAGCCGTCCACTGACTCCGGCCGAACTGGGCCAGATCGCCGGCCGCGCCGGCCGCCACATGCACAACGGCACGTTCGGGGTGACCGGGCAGTGCGACGAGTTCGACGAAGAACTGGTGCAGCGGCTCGAAACCCACGATTTCGAACCCATCCGCATGCTGCAATGGCGCAACACCGAGCTGGATTTTTCCTCGGTCCAGGCGCTGCTTGGCAGCCTCGAACGCGTGCCGGAGCACCGCAGCCTCACTCGTGTCCCAATTGCCACCGATCAACATGCAGTGGAGTTCCTGTCGCGGAACGAGGCGGGACGGCTGGCGACAAATCGGGCATCAATCGAACTGTTGTGGTCGTGCTGCCAGATTCCGGACTATGTCGATGTGTCGCCGGCGCAGCATGGGGAGATCATCACCAGAGTCTTCACCGACCTGGCCAGACGAGGGCATGTCAACGCCGACTGGATTGCCGAGCAGATTCGGTTCTGCGACAATGTGACTGGCGACATCGACACCCTCTCGAACCGAATGCGTCAGATTCGGACCTGGACGTTTGTCGCAAACCGAAAAAACTGGCTTGAAGACCCTGCGCACTGGCGCGAAAAGACGCGCAACATAGAGGACCGCCTCAGCGACGCCCTGCATGAGCGGCTGACGCAACGATTTGTGGACCGGCGCACCAGCGTGCTGATGCGCCATCTGAGAGACAAGCATATGGTATCGCCTGAAGTGAACGACCGCGGCGAAGTGAGCCTTGAAGGTCATTTGATCGGTTCCATCGAAGGGCTGCGGTTCACGCTGGCCAGATCGGAAGACGGCGACGCCAAGGGGCTGCGCAATGCTGCCTCGCAGGCGGTGGCGCCCGAGATCGCCAAACGCGCCGACCGGATCACCGGGGCGCCCAACGAGGAATTCGTCCTCGGCACCGACGGCTATGTCCGCTGGCGCGGCGAAGTGGTGGCCAACCTTGCCGAAGGCGAGACGCTGCTGTCGCCGCGCATTCTCGTGCTTGCTGACGAGAGCCTGTCGGGCCCGGAGCTCGAGCGGGTGCAGGACCGGCTGAACCTGTGGCTCAGGCACCATATCAACACCCACCTCGAGCCCGTCGTCTCGCTCGCCGAGCCGGCCGATCTCGAAGGCACGGGCCGCGGCATCGCCTTCCAGCTGTTCGAACACCTTGGCCTGATGCCCCGCGCGGCGATCGCCGACGAGGTGAAGGGTCTCGACCAGGACGTGCGCGGCAAGATGCGCAAGCTGGGGATCAAGTTCGGCGCCTACCACATCTATGTGCCCGCAAGCCTCAAGCCCGCGCCGCGCGAACTGGCGCTGATTCTGTTTGCGCTGAAGAACGGCGGCATCCGCCAGCCGGGCGTCAGCGAACTGCCGCAGATCGTGCTGTCGGGCCGCACCTCGTTCGTGATCGACCCCGAGGTCGACACGAAGCTCTACGAAATCGCGGGCTTCAAGGTAGCCGGCCGGCGCGCCGTGCGCGTCGATATCCTCGAGCGCCTCGCCGATATCATCCGGCCGCTGATCTCGCTCGACGCCAGCAAGCCCTACCAGGGAACGATTCCCACCGGCGCGGCGGAAGGCAACGGCTTCCGCGTGACCGTGGAAATGACGTCGCTGCTCGGCACGGCGGGTGAAGATTTTGCCTCGATCCTGACCTCGCTCGGCTACCGCGTGCGACGGGTTCCAAAGGTGGCTGCCCCGGTCGAGGCGGCTCCGCCGGACGAAACCGCGGCGCCTGACGTCGCCGGAACGGCCGAGCCAACCCAGGCAGAATCGGACGCCGCTGATGCCGTCATCAACGTCGAAGCGATGGATGCGGTCGAGGGCGTGACGCCGCAACCCGAGGTTGTCGCCGCCGAGGCTGCGGAAGCGGCCCATGTGAGCGACGCCACCGCCGATCTCGGCAGCCCTGCCCCGACGGGCGGGGAATCGCCGGTCGAACCCGAATTCGACGAGATCTGGTCGCCGGCCGGCCGCCGTCCCGACAATGCGCGGCATGCCCGGCCCAACCGCCGGCCGCAGCCAGCCGATGGCGCGCCGGCCGCGCCGGAAGGCGAAAAGCGCGAGCGGCACCACCGGCCGCGCCGCGACGCTGTCGGCGAGGTCCAGGGCCGCGAGGCGCGCCCCCCGCGTCCGGACGCCAAGGATCGTGGCCCGCGCCGCGACGGCGGGCGCCCCAATGGGAACGGCAACGCCAACGCCGGTGCCAAACCCTGGGAGGCCAAGCCCCGCCAGGAGCGCTCGTTCGAGGATCGTCCGCGCCGTGAGAAGCGCGACACCTTCGACCCGGATTCGCCGTTCGCCGCGCTCGCCGCGCTGCGCAATCCGAAGTCCGAATGACGGTGCGCATTGCCGTCTGACGAACAGGCCGGCGCCGGGACGCGACAGCGTCTCGACCGCTGGCTGTTCTTCGCACGTGCGGTAAAATCACGCACCCTCGCGCAAAAGCTGATCGAGGCCGGCAGCATCCGCGTGAATTCCCAGCGAACGCTGCGGACCGACCAGCCGGTTGGCCCGGGCGACGTTCTGACGATGACGCTCGGGGCGCGGCTCCTCGTCTGGCGCGTTCTCGACGCCGGTTCGCGCCGCGGCCCTGCCGGCGAGGCAGCCCAGCTCTACGAAGACCTGACGCCGCTGCTCCCGCCGCGGGGCGGACGAGGAGAATAGCCTGCTCCCGGGTCGGCGTTTCCGGCACGGCGATACCCCGGCGCGGCCTTGCCCCGGCGGACAAAACGCGTTAGCAACCGGCAGCGCTTGGGTGCCTCCCCGCCCCGCGCCACTTGGCATTTCCGGGAGAATTGAGCCCCGCTCGCCGCATGACCTACATCGTCACGGACAACTGCATTAAGTGCAAATACCTCGACTGCGTCGAGGTGTGCCCGGTTGATTGCTTCTATGAAGGCGAGAACATGCTCGTCATTCATCCGGACGAATGCATCGACTGCGGCGTGTGCGAACCGGAATGCCCGGCCGAGGCGATCAAGCCCGATACCGAGGGCGGTCTCGACAAGTGGCTGGAGATCAACGCGAAATACGCGTCCGCCTGGCCCAACATCACCGAGAAGCGCGATCCGCCGCCTGACGCCAAGGAATTCGACGGCGTCCCCGGCAAATTCGAGAAGTATTTCTCGGAGGCCCCCGGCGAGGGGGATTGAACCGGCGGGGCGCACTCCCCATTTCCGGCAGACTTCAGGACTTCGCGACTGGCGTTAACTCACTGATTCGGCAATTTTGATTTTGCTGAAAATTTGTGCTATGGTCCCGAAATTGATGGTGCGCCCCATTTCAAACGTGTGCCCGTGGGCGCCGTTTTTTTTGTCCGATCGGAAGAAGTAGCAGCGCCGCCAGGTTGCGGACCCGGCGTGCGGCGGGTTTTTGACTGTTCCAGCAGGATGCTGGCAAGTAACAACGGACGGCCATCCGCAATGGCACGATCCGGCGGGCGTTGAACAGGAGTATCTTTATGGTAGCCAAGAAGTCAGTGCAGCGGCTCGGTTTCAGGACCGGCGAGTACGTCGTGTACCCCGCGCACGGTGTGGGCCTGATCACCTCGATCGAAGAGCAGGAAATTGCCGGGCTCACGCTTGAACTGTTCGTCATCTCGTTCGAGCAGGACAAGCTGACGCTTCGCGTACCGGTTGCCAAGATCAAGTCCGTCGGCATGCGCAAGCTCGCCGAAGAAGACCTGGTGAAGAAGGCGCTCGAGACCGTCACCGGCCGCGCCCGCGTCAAGCGCACGATGTGGAGCCGCCGGGCCCAGGAATACGAAGCGAAGATCAACTCGGGCGACCTGATCGCCATCTCCGAAGTGGTCCGCGACCTTTACCGTTCGGACGACCAGCCGGAGCAGTCCTACTCCGAGCGCCAGCTGTTCGAGCAGGCCATGGACCGCATGAGCCGCGAAATCGCCGCCGTCGACAAGCTGACGCTGACCGAGGCGATTCAGGTCATTCAGAAGAACCTCGCCAAGTCGCCGCGCCGCACCAAGGCCGACGCCGCCGACGCCGAGGAAGCTGCCGCCTGATTTTCGGCTGGCAGCACCAGAATCGAAAGGGCCGGTCCATGCGACCGGCCCTTTTCGTTTGTCTGGCACGCAGCCTATTGCATGGCGACGATCTTGTAGCGCACGCCGGCCGTGACCGGATCGCCGGGATAGAGGTTGTTGAGAATATAGAACAGTTCCGCCCCGCGGCTGAGCCCGGACATCCGGCGGGCCAGCGTGTCGGCGGTATCGCCACCCGAGGCGGTTATTGTGCGGACCACCAGCTTGCGGATCGAGCTCGTGTCCTTGGCAGTCGTGGCACGGAAGCTGCGCAGGGTCTGCTCGGCGCCGCGCGCAAACTCCGGCGAGTCGGTGCGGGCCGCGAAGATGAAGCGATAGACCTTGCCCCCGTGGCGAACCACCGAGACGCGGAAATTCCACTGGTCGGTGGCCGCGACGCCCGACGCCATCTCGATGCCGTTGTTCTGCTCGCGCTTGACTGTGTCGGGCCTGAGCCCCGCGATCCAACCCGACTTGAGGTAGTCGGTCAGCGCCATGTTCGCCGGCACATCGGCGCTGTCGAAGCGTACCGCCTCGCCATCGCCGGCAACGCCCACCACCGCCCCTTTGGAGGACTGCAGCGTGTAGTTGGCGGGGACGGTGAAGGTAAAATTCTCCACCGGCTGGATAAAGCGCTTGCCCGAGATTGAGCCCTTGCTCGTGCTGTCGCCGAAGCTGAGCCCTTCGATCCCGGCCATGTAGCCGGCCCGGTCAGTCTCCCCGCTGCCCGCGGTGCCGAACGCCGCGCGCGCCGTTTCGACGGCCTGCTGGATCCGGTTGGGCGTCGAGGGGTGCGAAGAGAGAAAATCGTCGCCCTGCTCGCTCGTGCCGGCCGAGAACGTCGCGAAACGGCTCATCGCACCGAGGAACCGGGCGGCCGCATTGGGGTCGAACCCCGCCTTGCCGGCGATGCGGATGCCTTCCTTGTCGGCCGACAGCTCCTGCTGCTGGCTGAAGGCGGCAAGCGAGAGGCGCGCGCGATTCGAGCTCTGGTCGGTGGAACTGTCGGAGCCGAAGACGCCCGTCACCACCTTGTCGACGATCTCGTTCGTGCGCACCCGATTGGTGCGGGCGCGGGCGTGGCGTAGCGTCACGTGGGCAATCTCGTGCGCCAGAACGGCGGCGAGCTCGCTCGTGTCGGAGGCGAGCGCGAGGATGCCGCGCGTCACGTAGACATAGCCACCCGGCAGGGCGAACGCGTTGACCTCGGGCGTATCGAGGATGGTGACGGTAAAGCTGGTGTTCGGCTGGTCGGCCGCGCCGAGCAGCCGCCCGACGATGCGCGCGATGACGATCTCGGCCTGCCGGTCCTGATAGACGCCGCCATAGGAGGCGATGATGCGCGGATGTTCGCGTGCCCCGATCGCGTCCTCGTCCGGATCGGCAGAGGGATTGACCGCCGGCGCCACGTCCGAGCCCGTCTGCTTGACGGCCACGTTCGGCCCCATGAGGCTCGAACAGCCGGCAACGACCAGCAGCGCGGCAAGCGAAACGCCGCCGCCCAGCTGCACCAGAACCTGCCGCAACGCCGTATTCATCTCGTTGCCAAAACCTCAATCTGCTCGGGATGCGTCACTTCGATGCGCGGCCCGTCATTGTCGTCTACCCAGCCGCGAACCCGCACCAGCGCGCCCGACAGGACGACGGGATCAAGACCATCCTCTTCGAACAGGCGCAGCGCGGGAGCTTCGATCACGGCAGTGAAATCTTCCTTCCAGTGGCGGCCGAAATTGAGAAAGACTCGCGGCCCCGCCTTTTCGGCGAGGAGAACGCGACCTTCTACCAGTTCGTATTGGCCGGAGCGGGGGAGCAGTGCGTCCGGCCGGTCCGCACGGCGCACCATGTAGTAGGGATCGGCCCAGATTCCAAGCGTCATTGACCGCGCCTTGCCCTCCGCCGCCATCAGCTCGGCGAGGCAGCTGCGATTGTCGGGGAACGAATAAACCCGCGCCCAGCCACCGGCGAGCATCTCCCGCTGCACCCAGGTTTCATCCCGTCCGGTGACGAAAAGCTGGCCCAGCGCCCGGTGGTGCCGATCGATGCGCTCGCCGCCATAGCGGAGCTGCACCGGTTGGCCGAGCACGAGCTTTTCGAGCGCCGCCTTCGCCTCTTCGGCCAGCGGCCAGGCGTCAAACCCCTCGCGCCCCAGCGGCAGCTTGGGCGCCTGCATGCCGATGAGCCGGATCACCATGCCGGTGTCCAGCACCACCGTGTCGCCATCGGTCACCGCGGTCACGGTGCCCTTCGGACCATCGGCGAGAGCTTCGCACGCCCTCGCCGGTACGGTCATCATCAGAGCCGCCACGACAACACCCGACACGAATCTGGAAAACAAGCTGAGGCCCCTCGAACAGCTTCAGGGTGCACGCAAATGCGGCAGAAATCTTCCGCCCGGCCGCAATCGGCCGCTACCGTTGCGCCGGCGCAACGCCTGCTGGATCGAGGCAGGGCCCGATGCGAGTACCACCGATGAGCGGCCTCTGTGGACAGGCTCATATTCCGCCGTTCTCCCGTGCGGCGCCCGACTCCAACCGAGGCTCACGCTTGCGACGGGTTCAGTATTGGCCGGTAACCTTAAGCCGCTGTTAAGGTACGGAGCCGGGCCTTTGGAACCGTCCGGCAACTCGCCGGTTAACCACCTGTGAACCAGACGTTGACGGCTTGGGTGGCAGCAACGTAGGGATGTTCCCGCTAGAGCAGGCGATTGAAATTTCGAGGTGATCTTGGTGCGCGGACGTATTTTTGTATTTGCCTTGACCGCAGCTCTGGCCTTTCCGGCCAACGCGTTGGAGAGCCCCGGCATCGACCCAACCACGGCTGATGCGCTCGAGACAGTGTGCCACGCCGTCCGCGACGCCCAGATCCAGGACGATTCCAGCCTCGACGGCCGGTGCGTCGGCGGTACCGGCGGGTTCCTCGGCGGCGTCATGCAGACCGCTCCCGATACGATCGAGCCCGTCGTCGCCGACGTGACCACCCGTCTCGCCCTGCTGGTCGAGGAAGAGGTCAAGTGCAAGCTGGTGGAGACCGAGATCCCCCAGGCAATCCGGCTTGCCAGCACCTATTCCAAGGACCCGGAGCAGGTTGAGCGCATTATCCGCATCGCCGAGACCATCGAGGCGTGCCAGCTCGGCGCCACGCAGGCGATTGACCTGAGCGCCCTCCGCGAGATCGCCAGCGATACGGGCGCCTGATCCGCATTGCTTGAACGGCTTTCCCGCCAGTTTGGCGTCCTCTCAGCCGGCGTGATCGTGTTTGCCGCCGCGCTGTTCGTGTTGCCCGGCGAAGCGCAGCATGAACAGCTCGGACAGGCCAAGCCGCCACAGGTCGCCCGGATGCTGGCTTCGATGCCCGCCCCCCTGTCGGAGCGGGCGCAGGATGCAGTGGCGGAAAGCTGCTATCGCTCGCTCAGATCGACCTATTTCGCCGCGCTCGATACGCCGCGCCGGCAACAGGTTCTGGACACCTGCGAAGCGGCCATGTCGGATCTGACAGGCAATGTACCGACCCACGGTGCGGCAGGGCTGGTCCTGGCGCAGATCGGCGTCATCACCGGCTCCGCAACTGCTGGCGCTCTCCTCGAGGAGAGCGCTCGAGTCTCCCCGAACTCAACTTGGCTGCGCCTGCGGCGTCTCGATATCAGCCGCGCTAGCGAGGCACTGCCCGACGACGCGGCCCTGCTCATGACGCGCGACATCAACGACCTGTTGGCGACGCCGGCCGGGCAGCAGGGGCTGGCAAGGCGTTATCTCGCAGACACGGCCTTCGCCCAGAAGTTGCTCGCGGTTGTCGACACCGCCCCCGCACCCGTCCAGAAGGCGTTCGTAGACGCCATCCGGCTGGCCGAGGGCGCAGAGTGAACGATCGGGCGGAATACGGCTCACCCCGCGTAACCACCGGCCTCGTGGTTTTTGTCGCCGCCCTCGTGGCGCTCGCGCCCCTGCCCTTCGGCAGCGTCCGGCCCCTCGCCTGGTCGGCCTGCGTTGCGGCGACCGGGTTGGCGCTCGTCCTGTTCATTCTCGCCGGTGGGCGGCGCGTCAGCCGCCCACCGGGGTGGATGATGGGACTGGGCGCCCTGCTGCTGCTGGCGCTCGTCTGTCAGGTTCTGCCGATCGGACGGATCTGGCCGCTGACCTTCGACCTCGGCGGGAACGAGATCGTCTCGGACTCTCTCAGCCTCAACCCCGGCGCAACCGCGCTGATGATCCTGAGGCTGGCAGGGTACGGGCTGTTCCTCATGATCGTCTTGACGATATCGGCCAACCCGCGCCGGGCGACCACGCTGCTGCACATCGGCTTTGGTGTGACGGTGATCTATGCCGGGCTGGGCCTGCTGATGCTGGTGCATGGCGGCGATACCATCCTGGGGGTCCAGAAGTGGGTGTATCAGGGCTTCGCCACCGGGCCGTTCGTCAATCACAACTCGTTCGCCGCGTTCCTTGCGATGGGCCTCAGCGCGGGCCTTGCCAGCCTCTTTGCCGTGCTTGCCTCCGAACTCCCGAAATCGGGCAAATTCGCCTATTCCGCCATGATCGTGCTGTGCCTCGCAGTCGTGGGGACGGCGCTGCTGGCGACGGTTTCCCGCATGGGCGTGGCGACGGCGCTCGCCGGCGCTGTGGTTGCAACCCTCATCGGATTGACGCGGCTGGGACATCGGGCCGTGGGGATGATCGTGCTCGCCGCATTGCTTGGCGGCGGCATCCTGCTGGCCGTTGGCGCGGGCGACGATCTGCTGGCGCGGACTTTTGGAATCGACATCTCGCTCGATTCCCGCTGGGCCCTCTACAGCCAGGTCTGGGACGCCATCCTGCAGCGTCCGCTCCTTGGCTATGGCGGGGGCAGCTTCTACTGGTCTTTCGCGCCCTTTGCCCACCCGCCGCTTCTGGGTGATGTCGAGTGGACCAAGGCACACTCAACGGTACTGCAATGGTGGTTCGAACTCGGCCTCGTGGCCGGCAGCGTGCCGCTGCTCCTCTATGGCGGCACTCTTTTCAGTCTCATCAGGCGCGCCTTTCAGCGGGAAAGCTGGTACCTGAACCTCGCTGCGATCGGCGCGCTGGTTGCGGCAGGACTGCACAGCCTGATCGATTTCCAGCTCGAAATTCCGGCGAACGCCTATTTCGCCATCCTGTTGATCGGCATCGGGCTGTCGGGCCGCCGGGCAGGGCCGCAGGCCTAGCGCAGTGAGCTTCGGAACCTTGCGCAACCGCACCGGTTAACCGGCAGGGCAGGAAACATCGCTAGACTGGACGGGTCGTTGATATTTCCTGCAGGGCAGCACCCGGCAGTTGTAGACAATTGAGGTAGTCACGTTGGAAGGTCGGGAACTGGAACTCCTTGGTTTGCTGCGCGTCATGCGCCGTCACGCCGGAGTCATTTTCAGCAGTCTGGTCATTGCCCTTGGGCTTGGGGTCCTGGCCCTGTTCCTGATGGCGCCCATCTACTCGGCCAGCGCGGTCATCTTTGTGGACCCCGCGCCCAAGAACGTGCTCGCCAGCGAGACCGTCCTCGGCAACGACGATGACGCCCGGGTCGACAGCGAAATCGAACTGATGGGCACCGACGCCGTGCTGATCCGGGTCATCGATGAGCTTGGCCTCGTCAAGGACCCGGAATTCGGCGTCAAGGCGGGGATCATCTCGCAACTGCTGACGCTCGCCGGCATGCCGGCCCCGACCCTGCCCACCGGATCGGAAGCGGTCAACGAGGTCATCGCCAATGTCCGCGAGTCGCTGAGCTTCCAGCGGCGGGGCGGCACCTACGTCGTCGGCGTCACGGCCAAGGCCCCGAGCCCCGAGGGCGCGGCCCGGCTCGCCAACAGCGTCGCCGGCGCCTACATCGCCCAGCAGCTCGACGCCAAGGTCGGCGCGGTCCTCGCCTCGCGAAACGCTATCGAAGGCCGGATGGCGGATGCGGCCGCCGCGGTCGAATCATCGGAAACCGCCATCGATGACTTCATTGATCGCCAGATCGGCCTGCTCGGCGCCAGCGGCACGACAGCCAGTTTCCTCGACCTGCGCGACCGGGTCGCGAAGCTTGAAGCGACGACCACCACAGGCGACGACGCCGTAAGGCAGGCATCCGCCGCGCTGGCCGGCGAGGACTGGGACACTGTCCTCTCCTCCCTCAAGTCGCAGGCTCTCGAGACGCTGGAATCGCAGCGCACGGCGCTGGCCCGCCAGTTGAGCGCAACGCCGCGGGAAGAACCCACCTATTTCAACCTTCAGGAGCAGTTGGCCGCGGCAACGGAACGCGTCCGCACGACCGCGCAGAGCGAGATCGACACGCTGCAGCAGTCGGTCACCAGCGACCAGCGCCAGCTGGGCGACCTGCGCACCCAGCTGCGCGCCGACGTGCTCAAGGGACCGCTGCCGGCCGACGATCTCACCAATCTCTACCGGCTGCAAAAAAGCGCCGAAGGCTCACGCACCCAGTACAGCCTGCTGCTCTCGCGCATCAGCGAGCTCGACGCCCAGGCCTCGCTGCAGGTCGCGGACAGCCGCATCGTCTCACCGGCGCTGCCGCCGAGCGCTCCGTCGTTCCCGAAACCGGCTTTCATCATTGCGCTCTGCCTGATCGGCGGGCTGCTGATCGGGAGCATCCTCGCGCTGCTCGTCGAACGCTATCTCGGCGGCTTCAGCGATGAGGAGCAACTGTCCCAGTACGGCGCGCGGCGCGTCATCGCCGTATTGCCCAAGGCGGGCGCCCGCTCGGGCAGAAAGTTCCTCGACAACATCATCCGCTACCCGGCCTCGGCGCTGGCGGATTCGTTCCAGCGCATGCGCGTCGCCATTGAGCAGTCGCCGACCCAACCCGCCGTGGCGGGACGAGGGCATGTCGTCATGGTCAGTTCCACGGCGCCGGGCGAAGGCAAATCGACAGTTGCCATTGGCCTCGCGCGAACCTTCGCGCTGGCCGGGCAGCGGACGGTCCTCATCGACTGCGACCTCAGGCGTCCGCGCGTCCTGCGCTATCTCGGCATGAAGGCGGGGATGCCGCTCGACCCGATCCTGCGCGACACCACCGCCCCGGTGAGCCCGCTCCCGCCCGCTGTCACCGATCCGAAGAGTCCGGTCCATGTCATGGCCTCGACTTCAACGACGGCGGCTCTCAGCTCGACCACGACGCGCGCGCGGCTTACCGAACTCATTGCGGAGTGCCGCAATCAGTATGATGTGGTGATCCTCGACACCTCGCCGATCGGCGCGGTGACGGATGCTGCCTTCATCGCGCCGCTGGCCGATTTCGTGCTGTTCGTCGTGCGCTGGTCCTCGACGCCGCAGCGCGAGGTCAACAAGGCGGTGGCGCAGCTCGAGTCGTCGATGCCGGAGACTGCGGAACTGCTGATGGTCCTCAACGGCCAGCCGGCGACGCGGCATTCGTACGGCGGCCGGTACTCTTCGTACTATGCGACGCGCAAGACCTAGCGAGACCGCACCAATATCCGCTGCCCCCGTGCGGGGCAGCGGCAGATTCTAGCGGACCAGGTCGCCCGCCACGCGTTCGAACTCGGCGGCGATGACCGACCAACTGAGCGGAATGGCCGCCGCAATACCGGTGGACGACAGGCTCTGCCAGTTCGCCATCGCGTCCTGCATGCCGGTCGTGAACGCATTCACATCGCTCGCCGTGACGATGCCGCCGCCGCGATCGCGGACGACGTCCTTCGTGCCGTTCTCGGGATAGTCCATCGTGACCGTCGGCAGGCCGCTGGCCATCGCTTCGGCGACCACACGCGGGAAACCCTCGCGCTCGCTCGGCATGGCGAGCAGTTCGCTCGACGCCAGCAGCTCGATCTTTTTCGCATCGCTGACCTCACCGAGGACATCGATGAAGGCGGCACTGGTCGAGGCGCGCGCCGCGGCGCGGATTTCGGCCTCGATCGGCCCCGATCCCGCGATGATGAGGCGTCCCGTATAGCCCCGGGCGCGCAACTGCTCAAAACTCCTGATCAGGAAGAACAGGTTCTTGTGCGGCGCGAGACGCCCGATCGACAGGATGCCGCTGCGCTCGCTTTTCGGCAGGACCTGGTAGGCCTCCAGATCAAGCCCGCTGGGGAAAACGACCGCGGCACGCCCGCTCGCCCGCTCGATCTCCGCGGCAACGCTGGCGCTGATGGCCGCGTTTTTCGCGGCAAGCCTCGGAAGCCGGGCCTGCAGGAACGAAAAGAGCCTGCCCTTCCGGATCTCGCACCAGTGCAGGATGGTCCGCTGGCGCGCCGCCGCGGGAAGAAAAGGCATGTGCAGCAGCGGCCACTCGTTGAGCAGGTAGACGTCGTGCCGCCGTTCGCGCGCAATGCTGCGTGTGAACACGGCGTAGCGGAACATCGCGCGGAGGCTGCGCTTGGTCCACTTCATGGTGGGCTTCTTGTAGGTCGGCGCAATCGGGTTGCGCACGACCAGCATGCCGTCCTCGGACTCGCGGGGCGGCAGGCCCAGTTCGTGCCCGATACAATAGATTTCGACCTCGTGGCCGCGGCGGGTGAGTTCCCGTCCGAGCCCGGCGAAGAAGAACTCCTGTCCGCCGACACTCGGCGGATAGAGCTCCGTCATGATCGCGATGCGCATGGGCTATGCCAGTCCGTATGTCCGCTTGAGCTCGGCGCTGAAGCGCGGCTCGCGCCAGGCATCGCTCAGGGCATCGCGGAGCGAGTGCTTCGGCGCCCACCCAAAGGTCTTTCCGATCTTGGTGATGTCCGCGCCGAGATACGGCCGGTCGACCTTCCTCAGACGCGACGCATCCTCGACAATGGTCAGGTCGACGCCGGCAACTTCCTGCAGCAGGTTGATGGCATCGACCACCGAGTGCTGCACCGATGTTCCGAGGTTGACCGTCTCGGTCGTTCCGCGCGCTACCTGCCCTTGTGTCGCTGCCGCGATGAAACCGGCGGCCGCATCGTCGACATGGATATAGTCGCGGCGGGGGAAGAGATTGCCGAGAGAAATCTCCCGCTGCCCGGCTTTGACCTGCGCAAGGATATCCGGCAGCAGGTGCGGATTGGTTTCGCCCGGCCCAGCCACATTGAACAGGCGCACATTGACGGCTTCCAGCTGCCGCAGCGCCGCAAAGTAGCGCACGTACTGCTCGCCATCGAGCTTGGTGAAGCCGTAGACATCCATCGGGCCGATGGCGCTCGTCTCCTCGACATGCAGATCAGACGACGGCGCATAGACAGCCGCGCTGCTTGCAAACACGAACCGGCACCCTTCCGGGGCTGCCTTCAGCAGGTTGACCGTGCCCAGCGTATTGGTCGACACAGCGAGGGCCGGATTGCGCTCGCACAGGGGAATGAAATGGATCGCCGCGAGATGGATGATCGCGCTCGGCTGGTACTGCCGGAACATTTCGGCGACGGCTGCCTCGTCACGGATGTCGACCCGCGCGTGTTTGACCCCTTGCGGCAGACCCAGCGGACCGGGATCAGCGATATCGGCAACCACGACATCATGGTCTACACTCAGCAACTGAGTTGCCGACCGCCCAACGAAGCCAAAGCCTCCCGTAACCATTACCAGCTTGCGCATCCAAGTCTTTCATTTTGAGACGTTTTTTGAAGCATACCGACGCAGCGAATTCCAATCCAGCGGATCAGACCCGTGCGGCAAATTGACTACCCCAGAACAGCCGGTACATCCACCGATCATGACGGCAACGAAAAGCCGCGCCCGGCGGCCGGTGATTGGGTGCCCTTGTCGATCTGGGGGCAGTTGCTCTCGCATCCCGCCAACATCGCCTTCGCCATTGTTCTGCTGAGTGTCGCGCTGCTGCAGATTCCGCAGGAATGGTACGGGCGTTTCTGGGGCGTCGGCGGAGTCAGCTTCGGCCTGGCCGAAGTTGCCCTGCTCTGCTTCGTCTATCTGATCTTCTACAGCGCCTGGTGGCTGGCATCCGAGGCGGCACATCCGGGGCTGCGCCAGAGCGCCAGAGCCATTGTCTTCGACCGGGCGAGCTATGCCTGGCTTGCTGTCGTGACGGCCGCGGGCGCGCTCGGGGTCGCGGCAACCGTGGCGGTGCTGATTTCGAGACTGGGCCTCGCAGGCATCATCAACGCGTTCGCCACCAACCAGGCGAACGAGCTCAAATTCGCGCTTTACGACGACTATTCGATCGGCCTTTCCAGCCTGCGCTATTGCCCGATCATCGCCGCGCCCGCGGCGGCACTGCTGGTGCTGCGGCTCGGCGTGCGCACGCGCTTCAGCCTGTTCCTGCTCGCCGTCGCGGTCTCCTCGCTGCTGCTGAACGCCGTGATCTCGCACCGTCTCTCCGTGGCGGCGGCGATCGTCGTCTATGCCGTGCTGCATTTCCGCTCCGGCGGGCGGCTGGCGTGGCGCACCATTGCCCTCGGCGCCGGACTGGTCATCGCCCTCCTGACCGTGCTGAACGCATCGCGAAATGCCAACTTCTACTCCGGCCTCGGCATCAACAACCCGCTGATGGCCGCCCTGTCGGAGGCCATCAGCTACGTCGCGACACCCGCGCAGGGGGCGCTCGCGGCCATGTCGGGGATCCTCACCGGCAACTTCCACAACGCCACCGGCATCAGCATCGAACTGACCACGAACTCGAGCCTGCTCGAGGGCATGCAGCAGTACGGCCATGCGGGCCTCTTCATCGAACTGGCGCTGACCACAGTATGCGCCTTCGTCTATGTCCGGGCCTATTTCTCGACGCGGCTGGAAATGGTCGCGGGCGCCGGGGTCATCGGCTACGCCTTCGCGGAGTTCTGGCGGGTGTTCCTGTTCCAGTACGGCATCTTCATCGTGCTGGTCTTCTTCACCTTCGCCGCGGGCTTTGCCGTGAGGCTGGCATGGAACAGCATGGCGGCTGCAGAGGCGCGGCGTGAGGCCGATGCCGCTACCGCCCGGCCGCCCGCTCGATAGCTGTCGCCACCGTCTCGGCGGCGGCATTCCAGCTGAACTCGGCCGCCCGCGCCCTGCCCCTCGCCACCATGCCGGCCAGCCGCTCGGGGTCCTGCAGGACCGCGGTGATTGTTCTCGCCATATCGGCGGGGCTCTGCGGATCGAAATAGGCCGAGGCATCGCCGCAGACTTCGGGGATGGAGGCTGCATCCGACACGATGGTCGGGCAGCCGATGGCCATCGCCTCAAGCGGCGGCAGGCCAAAGCCCTCATAGAGCGAGGGAAAGACCAGGGCTTTGGCGTGCCCGACGATGGCGCGCAGTTCTTCGTCGCTCGCGGCCTCGACCACGTGGACCCACTGGCTGAGCTCGCGCGCCTCTGCCGCGCCCTCGGCATCGCCGGTGATGAAGCCATCGAGCTTGCCGACGAGCACCAGCGAAACGTCCAGCTTTTCGCGCACCATTTTCATGGCCTTGAGCAGGCCAGAGAGGTTCTTGTGCGGTTTGACGTTGCCGACGAACACGACGTAGTCGTCCGGCAGAGTCGCCGCTGCATTGGCGGGCGGCACGAACCAGCGCTGGTCCACCGCGTTGTGCGCCACATAGGTTTCCCCTGAAGCAGGGCCGACGACCCGCTCGAATTCCCGGCGGGAAAAATCGGACACGAAGATCAGCCCGGCCGCACGGGCCCGCACGGCGCGATACATCAGTTCGGCATAGAGCCGCTTGTGCGGCAGGCGCACGTAATCGCGGATCACCAGATGCGTCACATCATGGATGGTGACGACCAGCGGGACGCCCGCCAGCACGCCGCCATTGTAATGCGGCGACCACAGGGCACTGGCGCCCGCCGACACGCGCCGCAGTTCCAGTTGCTCCGAAAGCGAATAGATCGCCGACCGCATGTCGACATTGCTGACATTGTCGCTGGCCGGACGCCCCTCGCGCCATTCCGCCGGCGCCCCCAGCAGGCGCAGGCGCCAGTCCGGCCGCAACTGGACAAGCTCGCCGATGACATTGCGGATGACCACGCCGATGCCCGAGTGCAGGGCCATCCTGCAGTCGATCGCGAGTTCGAATTGCCCGGACATGGATACCGCCTCTGAACGCTGACTGCCGGCACCGAAGCGGATGAACCGTTTCCATCGTCTGAACGGCGACCGGACGTTTCGGGCTTTCACCCGGCGCGCATAACGCGGTAGGAACCGGTGCGCAATCCTGTTCGATATTCCGCTGCCTGCATGCCTTCCGCAGGAACTCAAGGACAGCTCACCAGAAGCATGCGGCACACCCTCGCGATCATTGCGGCTCAGGCCATCCGGGCGCTGGCGCCACTGGCTACGCTGCCGCTGCTATCGAGATCGACCTCGCTGGCCGATTTCGGCGAGTATGTGTTCTATCTCACCCTCGGCCTTGCCATCTCGGTCGTCGTCGATTTCGGCTTCTCGTTCACCGGCTACGGCCTCGCCAGCAAGGCCGACGATCAGCGATCGTTCTTTGCCCGCACGACCGCGACGCGGCTGCTGGTCGGCGTTGTTCTGGCTCTTGTCGTCATCGGCATCGTGCTGGTGGTGGCGCCCTCGAGCCTGCCGTTCGCGGCCGCGGCATGCGCCTATGCCATCGGGCTCGGCTGCACGCCCCTGTGGTTCATGAACTGGCGCAAGCAGTCCGGCCGGCTCCTGCTCTATGAAAGCCTGCCCGTGGTGGCCATGGTCGCCGCCGCGCTGCTGGTCTTCTTCTTCCATGTTCCAACCCCGCTTGTGCTTCTGGCGGGTGCCGCGGGAGCGCTGATCGGCCCCCTGCAACTGTCGATTCCGAGCTGGATTCGTGAGCCCCGCGAAACCCTTCAAGCGATCTGGCCGCTGCTGACCACACAGGCGAATGTGACGCTGGGGCGGGTCGTGGTCGCGGCCTACACGGTGGCCTTCATTCCGATTGGCAGCGTCGTCGTGCATGCCTCCGCCGTGGGCCACTACGTGGCCGTCGAAAAGCTCGGCAGCGTCCTTGGAATCATCGGCATCATGACGGCGCAGTGGCTCGCGCCGGCGCTCGTCCGGGCGCGAACGGACGGAGCCGGCCTCAAGCCGCTGGCAAGCCGCGTGTTTCTTCTCGGTATTGTCCTGCCCGCCGCCGTCGGCATTCCGCTCGCCCTCGCCGGCGGAACGCTCATCGCCATCCTCTTCGGGCCGAACTTTCACGGCCTCGACCTCGGCGGGGCCATTGTGGTTGGCGCCAGCATCCTCGGCTTCTGGTCAACCATCATCTGGAGCGGCACCGCGCTGCCCCTCGGCATCACGAGGGGCTACCTGCCGACCGTGGCGCTCGGGGCAATTGTGGCGATCCTAGCCCTGCTGGCGTTCCGCGACATGGACTACCTGGCGCTCAGCCTCGCCCGGCTCGCTGCCGAAACAGCCGTATTCATCGTATCGGCGCTTCTCATCGCGCCGCGGATCGTGCGGTTCTTCCGGCGACAGTGACTGGACGCTTTCGCCGTTTGCAGACAGCACCGGTTTCTTGCTAAGCGTCGGCCCGCGGCCCCGTAGCTCAGCAGGATAGAGCGCAGGATTCCTAATCCTGAGGTCACGCGTTCGAATCGCGTCGGGGTCACCAGCATCTGGAGTTCTCATGTCGTCCACGCAAGTCGGGGCCATCGCGCCGGGATTTTCCGCCGAGGCCCGGCCAGCGGTGCGGGCGCTCGGCAGCTCGCTGATCCGCGAGGTCGCCAATGCCGGCATGGGCCGCGACGACGTGCTCGCGTTCTGGTTCGGCGAGTCGGATCAGCCGACCCCGCAGTTCATCCGCGATGCGGCCATCGCCTCGCTGCAGTCCGGCGAAACCTTCTATTCGCAGAACTTTGGCCGCCCCTACCTGCGCGAGGGTCTCGCGACCTGTCTGAGCAGGCTCCACGGCAGGCCGATCGGCGCAGACCGCGTCGCCGCCGTCGCCTCGGGCGTCTCGGGGCTGATGCTGGCCGCGCAGGCGGTGGTTTCACCCGGCGACCGGGTCGTGGCGATCACCCCGCTGTGGCCGAACCTCGTCGAAATTCCGCGCATCCTCGGGGCCGACGTGGTGCGTGTCCCGCTGGTGGTGCGCGACAATCGCTGGACGCTCGATCTCGATCGCCTGCTCGAAGCGCTGACGCCCGACACGCGCATGCTGCTGATCAATTCGCCGAACAACCCGACGGGCTGGACCATCGACGACGCCGGCATCGACGCCATCCTCGCGCATTGCCGCCGGCACGGCATCTGGGTGCTGGCCGACGACGCCTATGAGCGCCTCGTGCACGATCCGGCGCTGCGCTCGGCGCCCTCGTTCCTCACCCGCTACGAACCGGACGACCGGATCATTTCGGTCAACACCTTCTCCAAGGCCTGGACCATGACGGGCTGGCGCGCCGGCTGGATCGTCGCGCCGGAACGGCTGATGCCCGACCTCGGCAAGATCATCGAATACAACACCTCCTGCATCCTCGAGCCGACGCAGCGCGCCGCCGCCGCCGCCCTGCAGCATGGCGAACCCGAAGTGGCGGCGCTGCGCGCCCGGCTGACCGCGACACGCACGCAGCTGGTCAATGCCCTGACCGCGCTGCCCGGCGTCGAAGTGCCCGAGGCCGGCGGCGCCATGTATGTCTTTTTCCGCGTCAACGGGCAGAACGACACGTTCGCGCTCGCCAAGGCTCTGGTTCAGGACGTGGGCCTCGGCCTCGCGCCCGGCGCCGCATTTGGGCCAGAAGGCAATGGTTGGTTGCGCTGGTGCCACGCTGTGGCGCCCGGGCGGCTCGATGAAGGCGTGAACCGCCTCCGCCGGTTTCTCGGCCGCAACTGATCCCATTTCATGAAGAGGATGCCGTATTGAGGTTTGCCCGTTTCGTCCTGCCCGCCACCGCGACCCTGCTCGCTCTGACGCTCGCCGCCTGCAGCGGCGGCGGAGGCGCGGCGCTTTCGGGCGGCCTGACCCAGCGCATGGACCAGCCGGGCGCCAACCTCAATCGCGGCGAGGCCCTCGGCATCCTCAACCACTACCGCACGACCGTCGGCGCACCGGCGCTCAGCGCCGATGCGGGCCTCGACGCCACCGCGCAGGGCCTTGCCAACGAATACGCGCGCGGCACGCAGCCGAAGTCGCCGGGCGGTGTCGTCGCCATGCGGCTCAGCGCCGGCTATGCCAACTTCGCCGAAACCTTCTCGGGCTGGCGCAATTCGCCCGACGATGCCCGCGCGCTCGGCAATGCGGCCGCAAGCCGTGCCGGTATCGGCGTCGCCTATGACGCCAACTCGTCCTACGGCGTCTACTGGGTGCTGCTTCTTGACGACTGAGGTCATCGACGCCCGCAGCCTGCGCTGCCCGCTTCCGGTCCTCAAGGCCGAGAAGCGGCTCGCGGCGCTGCCCGCCGGCGCCATGCTGACCGTGCTTGCCACCGACCCGATGGCCAAGGTGGATATCCCGCTCTACTGCCGCCAGCAGGGGCACGCATGCACCCTCACCACCGAGGGTGAGGTGATGCGCTTCGACATCCGCAAATCGGGCGAAAAGCTCTAGTTCAGCGACGCCGAAGCGACCGGCACATAGGTCGGCCGCGGGCGCGGCAGCGGTACGTCACGCATCTTGCTGAGGTCCGTCGCCTCGTAGGTCGCGCCGGGGATCTGGTCGGTCAGGTAGCTCGGCTTGCCCTTCAGCCCGAACGAAAACGCCTGCTCGCGCTCCTTGGCATAGGTCTTGGCTTCCTTGCCGCAGATCTGCGCGCGCATGTTGACCGGCTCGGCCGCGATATTGGCGACGTCCACCACGCTGCCCCCGGTGCCGTGCGCCGCCCCCGACAGGCCGCGCAGCAGCAATTCGGCCGTCAGTTCGTTGCGCTCACGCGGCGACTGCGCGCCAAGAACGACGGCAATCATTTCGCGCCCCTCGCGGTTGACGGTCGCGACGATGTTGAGACCCGACGCGCAGACATAGCCGGTCTTCATGCCGGTGGTGCCGGCGAAGTGCTGCAAGAGGCTGTTGTTGCTCTCGAGCAGGTGGCTGTTGAGCGTCACCGCCTCGGTGGCAAAGATAGGCAGATATTGCGGGTAGTCGCGGCGGATATAGAGCGCCAGAACCGCGAGGTCGCGGGCACTCGTCACCTGCCCCTCATTATGCAGGCCGTGCGGGTTCACATAGTGCGTCGCGGTCAGCCCCATGGCCGACGCCATCGCGTTCATCTCTTCGACAAACGCCGGCACTGAGCCCGAGACTGTCTCAGCGACGGCGACCGCCACATCGTTCGCCGATTTGACGAGGAGGATGTACAGCGCATCCTGCATCGAGATCGATGCGCCGACCTCAAGCCCGGATTTGCTCGGCGCCTGATTCCAGGCGTTCTTCGAGATCACCACGGGCGTATCGAGCGAGACCTTGCCATTGGCAATCGCCGCGAAGGCAACGTAGGCCGTCATCAACTTGGTCAGCGACGCGGGATGCCAGGGCTGGCCGCTTTCCTCATTGTAGAGCACCTCGCCCGACTGCGCGTCGACGAGCAGCAGGGGAATCGCCTGCGCCGGAGCGCTGGCGAGCAGCATGACAGTGAGGAGAACAAAGGCAGATAGGCGCCGAACGAGATACGTACGCAAAGCGTCTCCGTGCGTCGTCGAGAAAGCGGGCCGCTTTTAGCAGCAGGGCCGGTGAAGCTCAACCGAACGGCAGGGTTTTGACCCCGCCGCGGCAGCGCCCGTTTCATGCTGACACATTCTGGCAGGACTTTGGCCCACCCTGCGCCTGTTCACCGAAAGGAGATGGAAGTGACGACAATCGTGATCGCCCTGGCGGACGGCTTTGCCGAATGGGAAACAACGCTGCTCGGCGCGGTGGCGCGCAGCTACTACCGCGCCGAGGTGCGCTATGCCGCCCCGGGTGCCCGGCCGGTGACCTCGATGGGCGGCATGACGGTCACACCCGACCTCGCGCTCGACGCCATCGATCGCGACGCCATTGACGCGCTGGTCGTGTGCGGCGGTACCATCTGGCAGACGTCCGACGCCCCCGACCTGACGGCGTTGCTCACCGGCGCGCGGGCGCGTGGCAAGGTGGTGGGCGCGATCTGCGACGGCACGATCGCCGCTGCCCGAAGCGGCATTCTCGATGCGGTGCGGCATACCAGCAACGGCGCCGGTCATCTCGACGGCACCGGCTATGGCGGAAAGGCGCGCTATGAGAACGTGCCGCACGCGGTCACCGATCACGGCATTGTCACCGCCCCCGGGACAGCGCCGGTGAGCTTCATGGCCGAGGTGATGAAGGCCACCGGGCTCGCCGACGATCAGCTTGCGCCGTTCGTCGCGATGCACGCCGCCCAGTACGGCGGTTCATCTCACCCCTAGGCACAGAAGGTAACTAACACTATATTTTTGCCTATTACGGCAACCGAGGTCGCGACGATGGTTTTTCGGAAGGACGATGGCAGCGCCCATGTGTGCACCGCGATGGGCGATATTCTCAATCGCATCGGTGACAAATGGAGCGTCATGGTCGTGGGCTATCTCACGAAAAGAACCATGCGATTCAACGAATTGCGCCACGCGATCGGCGGCATTTCGCAGCGCATGCTGACCCTGACGCTGCGCAACCTCGAGCGCGACGGGCTGGTGACGCGCACTGTCTATCCGGAAATTCCGCCGCGCGTCGAATACGCGCTGACCGATCTCGGCCGCACCCTCACCGAGCCGCTCGATGCCCTGTGGAACTGGGCGTCGGAACACCAGGGTGAGGTCCAGCACGCCCGCTCCCGCTACGACAACCAGCACGCCGAAGCAGCCGAGCAGCGGCCACCCGAGCGCCGCTACGCCGGCGCCGTCTGACATGCCGGCGACCCGCCGCAGCCTTGCCGCGGATTTTTCCGCGCTGGGGCTGGCGCGCGGCGACGCCGTTCTCACCCACGCGGCACTGCGCAAGGTCGGCCCGGTCCTCGGCGGGCCGGACACGATCATTGCCGCGATCATGGATGTCATCGGGCCTGAAGGCACCCTGCTCGGCTACACCGACTGGCAGCTTGAGGACGAGGTGCTGGCCACCCCCGCGCTCCGTGCCGACGTCCCACCGTTCGATCCGCTGCGCTCCCGTTCCATCCGCGACGTTGGCGCGTTTCCCGAACTGTTGCGGACAACGCCCGGCGCGCTGCGCAGCGCCAGCCCCGGCGCGTCGATGGCGGCGCTCGGCGGCCGCGCGGAGTGGTTCACCTCCGATCACGCGCTCGACTATGGCTACGGCCAGCACTCGCCGCTGGGGAAGCTCGTCGAGGCCGGCGGCAAGACCATGCTGCTGGGCGCGCCGCGCGATACAATGACGCTGCTCCACCACGCCGAGCACGTGGCGAACTTCCCCAACAAGCGCATCCGCCGCTACGAGACGCCGATCCTTGTTAACGGGCAGACGGTCTGGCGCTGGTTCGAGGAATTCGACACGTCGGAGCCGCCGGACGGCCAGCCCGACGACTACTTTGCGACCATCGTCACGCAGTATCTCGCGACCGGCGCGGGAACGGTCGGCAGGGTGGGCGAGGCCGAGACGGTGCTGGTCGACGCCCGCTCCGTCGTCGCCTTCGCCGTGGCGTGGATGGAAGCGAACATCAGGTGATCGAAAGCGCTCAGACGAGCGCATTGATCTCCTTTTTGCGCCAGAACACGAAGTAGTACGTGGCCTGCATGATCAGCATGGCGACGAAGCTCAGGCAGTAGGCGAACCAGATGCCTTCGAGCCCCATGAGGCGGCTGAGGATCAGCGCCGCCGGCACTTCGATCACGAGGATCGCCGCAAGCGAGATACCCATCGGGATCCACACATCGCCGCTCGCCCGCATCACCGCCGAGAACACGCTGCCGAAGCCGAACGCGATCACGCTCCACAACACGATGTGAAGCAGCGTCTGGGTCATCACCACCACGCTCTCCGAGGTGATGAACAGCCGCACCAGGTTCTCGCTGAACAGGTACGCGATCAGGATGAGGCCGCCAGTGATGAACACGTTCATGATCAGGCCGGTGCGCGTCACGTGCTCGACCTCGTCCATGCGCTTCGCGCCGATCGCCTGCGCGGCGAAGATCGAGGACGCGATGGTCAGCGACATGGCGGGGAACTGCACGTAGCTCATCACCTGGTTGACGGCGCCGAAGGCGGCCGTCGCGTCCGAACCGAAGCGGTTCACGATACCGACGACGACGATTGCCGCCAGCGACGAAACCATCATCGCCACGCCCTGCGGAATACCCAGCTTGAGCACCATCCCAAGGAGCTTGAGATCGATCTTGAGATAGCGCGGAATGATCGTGCTCGGCGCCAGCGGGCTCTTGCGCCAATCGAGGTAGAAGTAGAGGAAGATGAGCGCCAGCACCGTGCCGGTGATGAAGGCGACGGCGGCCGCCAGAGCCCCGATCTTCGGCAGCCCGAACCAGCCCTCGATCAGCGCCGGCGTAACGACGAGGCCGGCGAGAATCGAAAAGCCGAGCGTCCACAGCGGTGTCGTCGTGTCGCTGACCCCGCGCAGCATCGATGTCAGCACCATGAAGACGAAAAAGAACGGCATGCCGAGGAACACCACACGCGCATAATCCGAGGCGGTTGCAGCGATATTGTCGGCCGCGCCGAGCAGCGAGATCAGCTGCGGCGCAAGCAACCAGCCTCCCCCGGCAATGACCAGCGCCGCAAGGAAGGTCACCGTCAGCGTGGTGCCGGTGACTTCGCGAATCTTCTCGAAATTCTTCGCCCCGTAGGCCTGCCCGATCAGGATCGCCGCGCCGGACGCGAGGCCAACGACGAAGCTGATCATCAGGATCATGATCGGAAAGAAGGTCGACACCGCCGCCAGCGCGTCGACGCCGATCATCTGCCCGATGAAGATGTTGTTGATGGTGCCCGACATCGACTGCAGGATGTTGCTGATCATCAGCGGCACGAGAAACACGAGAAACCGCTGCCAGAGTGGTTTTGCGGCAGGAGACATGGATCAGCTCCGGGATGCAGGGGCGGCAGGCAGGCAGGATAGGATGGTCACGGGTCCGATACCACTTCACATCTAGATGCCGGTGGGCGGAGCACCAGGATCGGACGCGTAGCCCTCCGCCAGCAGGGCGTCAACGTCTCCCGGGATCAATCTGGGTGATCCCGGCATCACGCATTTCCATGCGCCCCTCAGCGGCGAATAGGATAGACATCGCCGCAACCATGTCGACCACCGCCCTCCCCTCCCGCCCCTGGCCGCAATTCATGCTCGGCATGCGCGCCTTCGTGCCGCTTGCCATTTCCATCGCCGCCTACGGCATCGTCTGGGGCGTGCTCGCCGGCCAGCGGGGGATGAGCGTCCTCGAAGTCGCGCTGATGAGCGGCGCCGTCTTCGCCGGCGCCAGCCAGTTCGTGGCGCTCGACATGTGGGAGCCGGGCAACCTGCCCATCCTGTCGATCGTCGTCACCACGGCCATCGTCAACCTGCGCTTCCTCCTGATGAGCGGCACGCTCTACCCGCTGCTCGCCCCGCTGCCGCGCAGCCGTTCGCTCCTCGTCGTGGCGGGCGTCTCCGACGAACAATGGGCGCTGACCATGGGCGAGATGCGCGAAGGGCGCGGCTCGATTGCGTTCCTCCTCGGCACCACGCTTGCCTGCTGGCTGAGCTGGTTCATCTCCACCATCGGCGGCCGGCTGGCCGGCTCGCTCATCGACGATCCGACGAAATACGGCTTCGATTTCGCCTTCACCGCCACCTTCCTCGCCCTGCTGCTCGGCATGTGGAAGGGCAGGATCGACATCGTGCCCTGGGCCGTCGCGGCGCTTTCGGCGATCGCTGCCGCACGTCTGATCGAGGGCAACTGGTACATCATCATCGGCGGGCTCGCGGGCAGCTTTGCCGGGGCCGTAGTGGAAACGATGAAGGAGCGCCGCGATGTCGCTTGAGGCCTTCCTCACCATCATCGGCATGGCGGCCGTTACCTACGCCATTCGCGCCAGCGGCCTGCTGCTCGCCAATCGCCTGCCGACGACCGGCTTCGCCGCGGCGTGGATGCGCCATATTCCCGGCGCGGTACTCGCGGCACTGGTCGCGCCGGCAATCGCCACGGGAGGCGTTGCCGAAACAATCGCCGCCGCCGTCGTGGCGCTCGCCTTCCTCGTGACCCGCAACCTCTTCGTCGCCATGGTCGGCGGCGTGCTGGCCGTCTATCTGGCGCGCACCTTCATCGGGCTCTGACGGGCTCCCGACGGAGCAGTGACGCGGCCCGGCACACGCATGCCGGACCGCCTCGGGTCACGACGCCGGGCCGACCGAAATCACCTCGCGATAGCCCATCGGCAGCTGGTCCAGCGGCCAGATCGGGCGCTGGATCTTCTTGAACGGCAGGTCCCACAGGTTCGAGGTCGTGAGTCCTGGCGTATCGGTGCGGATGATGGTCCCGGCAATGTGCTTGAACCCGCCACGGAAATGCTGCTGCGACTTGATGCCGACAACCCGCATCTTGCGCACGTCGATGCCGTGCAGCTCGAACGTGCCATCGTCGAGCGTCTGCTCGCGGCGGCTGCCCACCAGCACATCGACATTGCCGATGACGAACCGCACCATAAGTCCGAGGTTCACCAGCCGCCCCGCCCCCATGGGGTTCTTCAGGATGAACTGGCCGTCGCTCAGCACCTTCACATAGGCCTCGGTCTCGATCGGCGCGCCATGCAGCGCATCGGTGAACCCGCCGATCTTTACCTTGATCTTCGCGCCGACGCCGGCGGCATGCGCCTGCTTGGCAGTCTCGGGGTCCCACACGAAACCGAAGCAGGTTTTCGGCTCATTGGCCGCCAGCATGGCGCGCAACAGGTGCGTGCCGCTGCCCGGCGCACCGCCACCCGGATTGTCCGAGACTTCGGCGACAATCACCGGCTGCGCCGTCGTCGCCAGCGCCTGCTTCAGCGCCTCTTCGGCGCCCGGCAAGGGCGAGAGGAAATCATCGAGCGTGGCAAGGATCAGCTCGGCCACATCCTCGGCCACCCGCTTCGCCAGCGCCTCGTCATTGTCGGTGATGACGAGCACCGAAGTGCAGATGACCGACACGTCAGTGTGCGGGAAGCCGTGGGTGAAGCTGCAATCGAGCACACCCGGTTCCTTCATCCACTCATAGCAGCGGTCGTTGATGACCTTCCCCGGCCCCTCGAACGTCGTCGCCGGCGGAACTGCCACGGGCAACTTGATCAGGTACTTGAGCGGCCTGACCTCGCCGTTGATGATCTTCACCGCGGTTTCGAGGTTCTGCACCCCGGCATCGAACGTGTCGATGTGCGGGTATTCGTGGCAATAGAACAGCGCGTTGCTGTGGCGCAGCATCGCCTCGGTGGTGTTGCCGTGCAGATCGAGCGACAGCACAACCGGAATCTCATTGCCGACAAGTTCGCGCAACTCGCCGAGGAACGTGCCCTCGAGGTCTTCCATGCCCTCGACCGTACCGGCCCCATGCATGGCCAGGCAGATGGCATCGAGCTGGCCCGCCGCCTTGATCTGGGCAAACATGGTGTCGCGAATTTCGTCGTAGGCCGAGCGCGCCACGGTCGCCGACGGCTGCGTCACGGTGGCAAGCAGCGGCACGAGCTCAATGCCCCCGATCCGCTCAGCCGCATCGATCATGCCGCCGAGGTCGTTGCGCACGCCGCGGTAGCGCCTGAAGATTTCGGAGCCGACGCTCCAGTTGCGCAGCTTGAAGTCCTCGATCCCCGTCACGCCCGGACAGAACGTGTTCGTCTCGTGCGCAAATTCCCCGATCGCAATCCGCACCATATGCTCCTGTTCAAGGCAAAGAACCCGGCCCCTCAGCGAACCGGCGGCGGGAGATTTGCATAGGACGGTGCGCGGCGAAACGCGCCCGCGTTTCGCCGTTGGCGTTTATGCCGGAGTCGGCATGGCAGCACCGCGGCTTGCGTCAGCCACGCGAGTGAAGCCCGATCCGGTTTCCCTCGGTGTCGAGAAAATAGGCGAAAAAGCCTCGGCCGCCCGGTATCTCGGTCTTGGGCAAGATCACCGTCGCGCCAGCCTTTTCGGCGCGGCCCAACATCGGGGCAAGATCGTCGCCCCCATCGAGATAGACCACGGCGCCATCCGTGCTGGGCACGAATCCAGTGCCCTTGAGCAGCGTCCCCGAGACCCCCGTTTCAGGAAACGTCGCGCCCTCTAGGTTTGGCAGGCTGTACCTGCTCAGGCTCTGGCCGATGACCGCAGCATAGAAACTCACCGCCCGATCCATGTCGCTCACGGGGATATCGAACCAGTTTACGATGTTTGCAGGCATCGCCGCCTCCATTGGAATGGGTCGCGGCGCGTCCACTCAATGGAAGCGCCCGACCTGTCCAGAAGGCAGAAACGTTGGGAAAGGTTCCACGAGCCGTCGCCGGCTGGCGGGCGCGCAGAAATGTTGAGTGAGTGGTGCGGGCGGTCGGACTCGAACCGACATACCTTTCGGCGGCGGATTTTGAGTCCGCTGCGTCTACCAATTCCGCCACGCCCGCGCGTCGCAGACCAACGCACATCGCGTGCCGCCGGTAGCGGCGCTCCTATATTACAGCCGGACGCGGAACGCTAGGGTTTCCCGATTGCACGCTATGGAACGCGATCCCCTTCCCTGCGCCGCACCGGCTGACTAGAAATGCCCCCGGGCGCTGGAGACTGCGCCGGCCTGATCCACCCCGTTTGACCAAACAGACCCGGGCCACCGGAACACGCTGCCAGTCGAACGCCAGCCCCGAGGCGGCTCGCCGCACTGACACGTGACTGATCCCCGTCCCCCCTTCCGGCTGTTCCAGCCCATTCTCGCGGGCGCGACACTGCGCGAGCGCATCATCGGCTGCATCGGCGCGCTGCTCGCCATCAGCCTCACGGGATTCATCTCGTCGCTGGCGACCGGCGGGAGCGTGCCGCTGCCGCTGATCGTGGCGCCGATGGGCGCGTCCGCAGTGCTGCTGTTCGCCGTCCCCTCGAGTCCCCTAGCCCAGCCCTGGCCGGTGATCGGCGGCAACACCATCGCCGCCCTCGTCGGCGTCGCCGTCACCCAACTGGTGCATGACCCGATGCTGGCAAGCGGGCTCGCCGTCGGACTGGCGATCGCCGCGATGTCGCTGACCCGCTCGCTCCATCCGCCGGGCGGCGCGGCCGCCCTCACCGCCGTCATTGGTGGGCCAGCGGTTGCCGCATCCGGCTTTATGTTTGCCGTCGTCCCGGTTGCCCTCAACTCGGTGGTGCTGGTCCTCTGCGCCATCGCCTTCCACCGCCTGACGAAGCGCAACTATCCGCACGTCCCGGCCCGCCCGGCGGTCAACCAGCACAACACCGCGGACCGGCCCGCCGACGCCCGCGTCGGCTTCACCGATGCCGACGTGGACGCGGCGCTCGCCGCCCTCGACGAAACCTTCGACATCGACCGCGACGACCTCGCCCGCCTGCTGCGCCGGGTCGAGATCCAGGCACTGAGCCACAGCCGCGGCCCGCTGCAATGCGCCGACATCATGTCGCGCGATGTCATCGCAGTACGTCTTGATGACAGCACCGAAACCGCGCTCGCGGCGCTGCTGTCCCACAACATCCGCACCCTGCCGGTGCTCGATGCCGGGGGCCGGCTTGCTGGCACCATCGGCCTGCGCGAGCTTGCGGGACAGGCCCCGACGACCGTCCGCGCGCTCGTCTCTCCGGCGGTGACCGCCGCACCGGGCGATCTCGCGACCACGCTGCTGCCGGTCTTGACCGACGGCCGCTGCCACGCTGTCATCATCACCGCGCCCGCCGGCGACGTCATAGGGTTGCTGACCCAGACGGATTTGCTCGCCGGCCTGTCGCGCCCGGTGGCCTCGACGCGGACACCAGGCGGTGCGATCACCGCCCGGCACGAGGGCGTTTCCTGACGGACGCACTCGGCCGGAAGCCTGAAGGAGACGAAGATGAGCGGAACAGTGCGAACCGGCATCGCCGGCTGGGTGTTCGATGAGTGGCGCGGCGGCGCCTTCTATCCCGAGGGGCTGAAGCAGAAGGAAGAGCTCGGCTACGCAAGCCGTCACCTCGGCGCCATCGAGATCAACGCCACCTTCTACTCGCACCAGAAGCCGGCAAGTTTCGAGTCATGGGCCGCGCAGACGCCCGAGACCTTCGTCTTCCCGGTGAAGGGACATCAGGGCATCACCCACATCAAGCGGCTGAAGGACGTCGAACTTCCGCTCGCCAACTTCTTTGCCTCGGGAGTCCTCGCGCTGGGCGAGCGCCTCGGCCCCTTCGTCTGGCAATTGCCCGGCAACGCCAGATACGATCCGGCGCGCATGGAAACCTTCCTGAAGCTCCTGCCGAAGACGCCGGACGACTTGCTGGCCCTCGCGGGGCGTCACGACGAAAAGACCGCCAACCCCTACCTCGATCTTACCGGCATCGAGCAGGTGCGCCACGCCATCGAAGTACGGCACACGAGCTTTGCCGAGCCGGCCTTCATCGACATGCTGCGCGCTCACAACGTGGCGCTGGTTGTCGCCGATACGGCCGAATGGCCGACCATCGATCCCACCGCCGATTTCATCTATTGCCGCCTGCAGGGCGCGCCGGGGAGCGACCACTACACCGAAGCCGATCTCGACGCCTGGGCCGAGCGCATCCGGCTTTGGGCGTCCGGTCAGCCAATGACCAGCGGGCCGTTCATCACCACCGCCGAAACCGGCCCGAAGCCGCGCGACGTGTTCGCGCACTTCGTTTCGACCGACAAGAAGAACGCCCCGAAAAATGCCATGAGGCTTGCCGAAAAGCTCGGCTGACGGAGGATTTACCGGGCGTTTGTTGACGGCGGCGACACACCGGCCTAATCCCGAGCAACCCGACAGCGAGGCCGCAATGACCGCCGAGTCCACCGCACCCGATGCACCGCCGACCTACTTTCGCGCCCTCGACAAGAAGGCAACTCTGCTGGCCTTCCTGCTCGGCCTCGCGACGATCCTCGGGGCGCTCGGCAGCCAGTATTTTGGCGGCCTGCAGCCGTGCGAACTCTGCCTCGAGCAACGCCTGGCCTATTACTGGGGCCTGCCGGTGCTCGCCGCCATCCTGCTGCTGTGGAACCGGCTGCCCCAGCCGGTCTGGTACATCGCCATGCTGATCGCCACGGCGATCTTCGTGTGGAGCACCTATATGGGCGTCTATCACGCCGGCGTCGAATGGGGTTTCTGGCCCGGCCCCACCGCCTGCACGGGCACCGGCGCCAGCATCAGCCTCAGCGACCTGAACAACATCAACGCCGCCCGCGTGATCCCCTGCGACCACGTGCAGTTCCGCTTCCTCGGCATTTCGCTGGCCGGCTACAACGCCCTGGTCTCGCTCGCCGTCGTCGGCCTGCTGCTCATCGCCATCTTCGACCGCGTGCGGCGCGACAGGGCCTGAACGGCTTACGGCTCGAGCTCGATGTCCCAATAGAGATAGTCGAGCCAGCTCTGGTGCAGGTGGTTCGGCGGGAAGGCGCGGCCGTTGTTGTGCAGGTCGTGCACCGATGGCTGGAACGGGGCCTGCATCGGATGCATGTTAATTTCGCGCGGCAGCCGGTTCGCCTTCCTCAGGTTGCACGGCGCGCACGCGGCAACCACGTTTTCCCATGTGGTGCGTCCCCCCTTGGAGCGCGGAATGACATGGTCGAACGTCAGATCGTCCTTTGACCCGCAATACTGGCACTGGAAGCGATCGCGCAGGAACACGTTGAAGCGCGTGAACGCCGGGTGCCGGGCCGGCTTCACATATTCCTTGAGCGACACGACGCTCGGCAGGAACATCTCGAAGCTCGGGCTCTTGATGACGCGCTCGTAGCTCGAGACAACGTTCACCCGTTCCAGAAAGATCGCCTTGATGGCGTCCTGCCAGTTCCAGAGCGACAGCGGATAGTAGCTGAGCGGACGAAAATCGGCGTTCAGCACGAGAGCCGGGCACGACTCGGGTGACAGATGGACGGTCACTTGAGGCCCCCGGTACAGGAATCACAGCTAGCCATTGCCCGGATATTCTACGCCGGTTGTGACATCACTGTGAAGCGGGTGCGTTAATCTGCGGAGGCGCTCATCCGTCCCACCATGAAGCCTGTCGCGAACTGCAGTCCGTCGGGGGAAATCCCGTGCGCGAGGCCGGGCGAAAAGTGCACGGCGAGCTCGTAGCCGCGGGCACTGAGGATTTCCGCGGCCTCTACGGTGCGCGCCGGATCGACCACCTGGTCGAGTTCGCCATGCACGAGGCAGACCGGGGGTTTTGGCGCTGCATCGAAATCCGTGGGCGGCACCAGCGCGCCGGAGAACGAGACGACGCCGCGCACCGGCTTTTGCAGCGACAGCGACACATGGAGGCCCATCATTGCGCCCTGGCTGAAGCCGACGAGGAACGTGTCGGCCGGCCCGAGTCCCGTGCGCGCCCACAGGCCCTCCAGATATTCGACAATCGCCGCCCTAGCCCTTGGCGCGCCGGTCTCAACGCTTTCCTGCATCGCTTCGAAGGCGATCGGAAACCACTCGTAGCCAAAGGGATTCTGCGCGCATCGCGTGGGTGCGTTGGGAGCACAGAACAGCGCGTCCGGAAACACTTCGGCCAGCGGTTCTGCAAGCCCGATCAG
>DAORUH010000010.1:0-37667 GCA_035433065.1 Devosia sp.
GCGCCTACAACACCTGCGTCAGCTCCGGCAAATACACCGATCTCGACGACTGGCAGAACGGCAAGGCCGGGGAACTCGCCGCGGACCTGCTGAAGCAGGGCACAACGGCGATGAAGATCTGGCCGTTCGAC
Organism: Devosia sp.; assembly: GCA_035433065.1. Lineage (GTDB taxonomy): Bacteria > Pseudomonadota > Alphaproteobacteria > Rhizobiales > Devosiaceae > Devosia_A. The sequence continues at coordinate 132 of DAORUH010000010.1, forward strand.
CAGTTTGGCCCGACCCTCTCCGGCGTCGGCAAGGACCGCGAGCCGATGACCGTGTGGGGCGCCGTGACTGCCGCCGGCACGCTCGGCCACCAGATCACCAATGACGAGTTGAAGCGCGGCGTCGGCATCGTAGCCGATATCCGCAAAGCGGTGGGCGACAGGATGGAGATCGCCATCGAGGGCCACGCCCGCTGGGACCTGCCCTCGGCTGTCAAGATCGCGAAGGCCCTCGCGCCATATGACGTCATGTGGCTCGAAGAAATCATGCCGCCCGACAATGTCGATGCCTATGTGCGGCTGAAGACCGAGACCAGCATCCCGATCTGTCAGTCCGAGCGCGTGTTCACCCGCTTCGGCTTCCGGCCATGGATCGAGAAGGCTGCGGCCGACATCATCATGCCGGATCTTTCATGGGGCGGCGGTCTCACCGAAGGCCGCAAGATCGCGGCGATGGCGGATACGTCCTACCTGCCGCTGACCTGCCACGACACCATCGGACCCGTGGCGTTGTGGGCCGCGACGCACATGATGCTGCACGTTCCCAACGGGCTGATCATGGAGACCGTCCGCGGCTACATCAACGGCTGGTACGATGACGTCGTCACCGACCGCATCCCCTTCGCCGATGGCCACCTGTCGCTGCCCAACCGTCCGGGCCTCGGCACGCGCCTGCGCGATGACTTCACCTCTCGCCCCAATGCGCGGGTCGAGATCACGACCGAAGACAACCTCAAGCAGTGGTAACCTCTATGCCTCAGTTCAGCGTCAACTACACCGGCGATTATCTCAACGAGGAGGGCCGTGTCGGGCTGGGCGATATTGCCCTCGACATGTATGCCGCCCACCCCTCGATCGCGCAGGACTTTTTGCGCGATCAGTCGCCGGTGGCGGGTGATGCCACCTACTGGGACCGGCTCTATTCGCTGCGCATCGAGCCCCCCCATGTCGCCACGTCCAACGGCATCGTCATCTTCCGGCCGTGGGTACCGGCGACCGCCTTCGCCAATGGCGCCGACAATCTCGTCGTCATCGGCCGTGCCGGCGCCGGCACCGACAAGATCGACCTGCCGGCCTGCACGGCAAACGATGTCGCCGTGTTCAACGCGCCCGACACGCTCACCCACGCCACCGCGTCATCGGCCTTCGTGCTGATGCTGGCGCTGGCCAAGCGCCTCACCGATCAGGAGCGGCTCCTGCGCACCAACCGCTGGGACCTGCAGCCGCAGACCATGGGCGTTGACCTGCCGGGCAAGACGCTGGGCATTGTGGGGCTCGGCGCCAGCGGCCGCGAGCTGGCGCGCCTCTGTTCGCCCTGGGGCATGACGCTCATCGCCTACTCGCCGCGCGCCAACCCGGCCGACGCTGCGGCGCTCGGTGTCACGCTGGTCCCGACGCTCGACGAATTGCTGCGGGCCTCCGATTTCGTCAGCCTCCACAATCGGCTCGACGCCACGACCCGCGGAACCCTCGGGGCGGCGCAATTCAACCTCATGAAGCCTACCGCCTACTTCATCAATGTCGCGCGTGGCGAAATCGTGCGGCAGGCGGAAATGGTGGAAATCCTCCGCGCCCACCGCATCGCCGGGGCAGGGCTCGATGTCTACGAGCACGAACCCATTGGCCTCGACGATCCGCTGCTCACCCTCGACAACGTGATCCTCACGCCGCACTGGCTGCCTTCGACCCGCGATGCCGCGCGGATGACGATGGAGACCATGTCGCGCGGCATGATCCGGGCTTCGCAGGGCCTCGTGCCGGAGAACATCGTCAATCCCGATGTGCTCGACCGCCCCGGCTGGCGTGCCAAGCTCGCCCGCTATGCGTCGTGAGGCCCGTTGACAGGCCGGTTGATACCGGTCCCAACTCTCGGTGGGGTTATGGACGCCGCCAAGAGATTATAATAGTATACGATCATAAGAAGGATGCCGCGCGAAGCGTGGAGGGGGAGAGTTCGGCTCTCGGGAACAATTCGAACGCCGCCGGGCGCTTTGGCGGCTCAGGAAGTTTGAGCGCATTGGGAGGGAATACACCATGAAGTTCATGAAGATCGCGGCGGCAATCGGGCTCGCCGCGGCAGCTCTTGCCACCGTATCGACAACCGCCTTTGCACAGACCGTCGACGAGATCATTGCCCGCGGCAAGCTGATCGTCGCCATCGACACCACGACGCCGCCCTACGCCTTCCTCGATGCTGATCTGAAGCCGACCGGCTTCGACATCGAAGTCGCCAACAAGATGGGCGAGGCGCTCGGCGTGCCGGTCGAGTTCGTGACCGTTACCTCGCCGGGCCGTATCCCGTCGCTGCTCACCAAGCAGGTCGATATGGTGGTGTCGATCTTCTCGATCACCCCGGCCCGTGCCATCCAGATCGACTATTCGATCCCCTATGCCGGCCAGTCGGCCGTGGTGATTGCGCCCAAGAGCACCGAGATCAAGTCGCACGCCGACCTCGTCGGCAAGAAGGTCGGCCTGACGCGCGGCGCCGCTGAGGACGCCATCCTGACCGCGGCCGCCGCAGCCAATCCGGGCATCGAGATCCTGCGCTTTGACGACTATCCCTCGCTCATGCAGGCCATGCTGTCGGGCCAGATCGACGTCATGGGAGGCGGCGACTACGGCGAGATCTACCTGAAGAAGTCGGCAGGCGGCGACGACTTCGAGCAGAAGTACCCGCTCAAGACGTTCTTCTTCGGTATCGGTTTCAACAAGGAAGCTGACGATCTGCGCCAGTGGGTCAACACCTGGCTGATGATCCAGAAGGCCGATGGCGTGCTTGATGCGCTGTCGATGAAGTACCGCAACCAGCCGCTGCCGGCGCTGCCGGTATTCTGATCCGAAAAAACGGCGGGATCACAAAGGATCCCGCCGCCTCACTTCCCCATAACGACGGGATGGCAATGCAAACCGCCCTGCAGTTCGGCCCGGTGCTGGTCCATTTCGACCGGCTGATGCACGGTGTAGTCCAGACCCTGTATCTGTCATTCTGGTCGATCATTCTCGGTGCCATCATCGGCATTCTGGGTGCCGTCGGGCGCAGTTTCGGACCCCGCTGGGTGTCCCTGCCGATCGCCGCCTATGTTGAACTGATCCGCAACACGCCGTTGCTCATCCAGCTCTATTTCGTCTTCTTCACCCTGCCGTTGCTCGGGCTCAGGTTCTCGAGCCACACTGCGGCGATCATCGCCCTGTCGGTGCATCTCGGAGCCTATGCCACCGAGATCCTGCGCGCCGGCGTGGAATCTGTCTCCAAGGGACAGCTGGAGGCCGCCAGGTCTCTCGGCCTGAAGCCCTACCGCATCATCCGGCACGTGGTGCTGGCGCAGGCCGTTCGCGCGGTTTATCCGGCCCTTTCGGCGCAGTTCATCCTGCAGTTGATGGGCACATCCATCGTGGGTGCCATTGCCGCCGAGGAACTGACGGCCATCGCCAACAACCTCGTCATGGATACGTTCCGCAGCTTCGAGGTCTACATCACCATCGCGGTCATCTATTTCGTGCTCATTCAGGGAGCGAGCCTGTTCTTCGCCGGGCTCGGCCGCCTTCTGTTCCGCTGGAAGGTCTGAACCATGAGCTTGCGCGACTTCGGCCCCAATGAGCTCTGGTTTCTGCTGATGGCGGCACGGTGGACCGTGCTGCTCGCGCTGATCGCCTTTGTTGGCGGCGGCACCATCGGCCTCATCGTCGCCGCCCTGCGCATAGCCCCGCTGCGGCCGCTGCGCTGGCTGGCTGTGGTGTACACCCAGTTCTTCATGGGCACGCCGATCCTGATCCAGCTGTTCATGATCTACTACGGGTCGTCGTTCCTGGGGTTCCGGCCGGACCCGTGGTTCGCCGCGGCGCTGACCTTCAGCCTGAATGGCGGCGCCTTCTTCGGCGAGATCTTCCGCGGCTCGATCGAGGCCGTGCCCAAGGGGCAATGGGAGGCCTCCACGGCGCTCGGGTTCCGCTTCCTCGGTACGCTTCGCCTGGTGATCATGCCACAGGCGGTGCAACTGATGCTGCCGCCTACGGTGGGCTTCATGGTGCAGATCGTGAAGACCACCTCCGTGGCCTCGTTGATCGGCTTCACCGAACTGGCGCGCGCCGCGACCCAGGTGAACACCGTGACCTTCCAGCCGGTCCTGGTGTTCGGCACGGTGAGCCTCGTCTACTTCCTGCTGTGCTGGCCGCTGTCGCTCTACGCGGGCCACCTGGAGCGCAAGCTCGGGCAGGTGCACATACAGACCAGAAAGCCCCTGCTGATGGCGAGCTGACCGCCTCTCCCCTTGTGGGAGAGGTCGAGCCGATAGCGCGGGGAGAAGGGGTCCTGTGCCCGCTGCAAGCCGCCTCACGCCGCCTCCTTCCACGGAAGGGGCGCGGCGCTGGCGTTGGCTCAGCCCTTGAAGGCCGGCAGGGTCAGGCCTTTCACGCCCACATCGAGCGCGAACAGGCCGCCGGGGTTGGACTGGCCCACGAAGTGGCTGTCCGGCCGCCGCAGCACTGCCGTCGTCACGTAAAGGATGTCGAGGTCCTTGCCGCCGAACTCGCAGCAGGTGGGCAGGTCCGTCGGCAGCATGATGGTCTGCATGTGCTTGCCGGCCGGGTCGTAGCGCGACACCTTGCCGGTGAACGGGATCGTCGCCCAATAGCAGCCCTCGGCATCGACGGTGGAGCCGTCGCAGATGTCCTTGCCCTCAAGCTCGACGAATACCCGCTCGTTCTCGATATCGCCCGTCACGGCGTCGAAATCGTAGGCGCGGATAATCCGCGTGTGGCTGTCGGAAAAATACATGACCTTGCTGTCGGGGCTCCAGGCGAGTCCGTTGCAGCACTTCACCCCCTCGATCATCTTGTGCACCGAGAGGTCGGCATCCATCCGGTAGAGCGCGCCGAGCGGCTCGGCCTGGCCCGGCGCGTCCCACATCGAGCCCGACCAGAAGCGGCCCTGCCGGTCCGGCTTGCCGTCGTTGAAGCGCGTGCGCTCCTCGTTGGCCTCCGGGTCGGTGATCGGCGTGAACGTACCCGTTGCGGGATCAAAGAAATAGAACCCGCTGACCATGGTCAGCACCAGTCCGCCCTTGGCGCGCAGCCCGATGCAACCGGGATATTCCGGCGTCTCCCACGTGTCGTCCGCGCCGGTCACCGGATTGAAGCGATGGATGGTCTTGCCGTAGATGTCGATCCACCACAGCACTTGGCCGGCCGGATCCCACAGCGTGCTTTCGCCGAGCACGGCGCGCGCGTCGACGACGCAGGTGATGTCCATGATTACCCCTTGACTGCCCCGGCGCTCAGCCCGGCGACGATGTAGCGCTGGATCAACAGGTAGAAGACGACCGGGAAAACGGAAAAGAACAGCGCTGCCGCGAGCACGCGGTCGATGGGCGTGTCGAGCATCACCTTGAGCGAGGCGAGGCCCACGGCCACCGGACGGGAATCCGGCGACTGGATCAGCGTGACCGCGAACAGGTACTCGTTCCAGGCATAAAAGAACGACACCACGCTGATCGCCACGAGGCCCGGCGTAGAGAGCGGTAGCAGCGTGCGGAGCAGGGCGCCGAGCGGCGAGCACCCGTCGATCAGCGCCGCCTCGTAGATTTCCTCGGCGATCGAGTCGAAGGAGTTTTTCAGGATCCAGATGCAGATCGGCAGAATGAACGCGGCGTCGATCAGCGACAGGGCCGGCAGGCTGTCCGAGAGGCCGAGGTTGCTATACATCGCGTAGACCGGGATGACGACGAGGGCCTCGGGCAGCATCTGCGTCATCAGGAGCAGCAGGCCGAACGCCGCCTTGCCGCGCCATTTGAGGAAGGTCATGGCGAAGGAACCGAGCACGGCCAGCGCCAGCACGATGAGCGTGGCCATTCCCGCCAGCAGCAGCGAGTTCACCAGCCAGCGCGCGACCGGATAATTCTCGAACAGCGTGATGAACGGCAGGAAGCTGATCTCTTTCGGAAACAGCGGCGGCGGGAACTGCATGCCGTGGTTCAGCGGCTGGATCGCGTTGACGATCATCCAGTAAACCGGGAACAGCACGATCACGCAGAAGCCGATGATGAATGCGTAGAAGACGACGCCCTTGCCGAGGTTCCGCAGCCTGTTGCCTGTGCTTGATGATGCGATCACGCTCATCGCTTCCTCGCCCGGTCTTGCCGGTGCTGCGCATAGACAAACAGCAGCGTCAGCCCGAGCACGATGATGAACGCCGCAACGCCAAGCGTCGCGCCATAGGCGAGATCAAAGAAGCGGAACGCTGTCTGGTAGATGCGCAGCACCATCGTTTCGGTGATGCCGCCGTAGGGGCCGCCGCCGGTCGTCAGCCAGATCAGCGTGAACTGCTTGAACGAAAAGATCGCCATCAGCACCGACATCAGCAACAGCGTCGGGGTGATCTCGGGAATGGTGATGTAGCGCAGCATTTGCAGCTTGCTGGCGCCGTCGACCTCGGCCGCTTCGTAGAGGTCGCGCGGTATGGCCTGCAGCGACGCAAGAATGACGAGGAACGCGAAGGGGAAGGCCTTCCAGATGGAGATGACGATAACCAGAGGCATCGCCATGTTCGGGTCGGTCAGCCAGTTCGGGTTGGTTTCGACGCCCGGAAACATGAGCGCCAACATGTTCAGCACGCCGAATGTCGGATTGCACATCCAGATGAAGACGAGGACGGCCGAGATTTCCGGAAACGCCCAGGGCACGGCGATCACGCTTCGCGCCATGTTGCGGCCGCGGAACTGGCGGTTGAGCAGCAGTGCCGCGCCGAGCCCGATGATCACCGAACCCGTCATCACGAAGGCCATGTAGGTAAAGGTCACCCGCACGGCGACCCAGAACTTCGGATCGTCGAGCAGACGCTCGTAGTTGCGCAGCCCAACCCAGGTGACCTCGTTGATGCCGACCACGTTGTTGGAAAAGCTGGTGAGCACCTGTTGCACGATCGGGAACAGGATGAAGACGCCGAGATACGCGACGATCATGAAGACCAGCGTATAGGCGAGCGAGCTCTGTCGGTCCCGCCCGCGACGCGGAACGCGCTCTACCTGCTCTGCAATGGTTGCCTGCGCCATTCGCTCGATATTCCCGGCGTCGAGAGGAAAGCCCTGGGACCGATGGACCTTGAACGTCATCGGGGACGCTCCTGCGAGCGTCCCCGACAATTCCTGGTCGGCTGCTAGAGCTTGAAGCCCTCGAACAACCGTTCGGAAGCGCGCTCCAGCTCAGACTGGGCGTCGGCCATTGCATCCTCGACCGGGCGGTTGGCCACCAGCACCTCGGATAGCTTATCCATGACGACGTTGCCGAACTCCTGGTTGAAGAAGATGTAGTCGCCCATGATCTCGACCGGCGTCGTCGACTCGCCTTTGAGATAGCCGTCGGCCCAGAACAGCGTGTCGAGATACTCCTTCCGCACGGCTTCCGGATAGGGCGGTACGACGTCGAGGCAGCGCTCCATCAGTTCCTGATAGTTCGCGGGCTTGTACAGCCACGAGATGAACGCCTTAGCGGCGGCCTTCTCGTCGTCCGACGCATTGACGTTCACGCAGATCGGGTGGATGCGGGTGATCGCCTTGGCATTGGGGCCGGGGACCGGTGCACTGCGCAGCGACTTGTAGACATCGGGGCCCGAGCTCGACCAGACGTTGGCCGCCGCGGACACGATGAGCTGCTGCGCGATGCGGCCATTTCCATACATCTGGTTGGCCGTTGCGATGTCGGTACCCTTGGGCATCGCCTTGTCATACATGGTCTTGAAGAGCTTCATGCCCTCGATGACCGGCTGGGTGTTGACGAGCGGGGTACGTCCCTCGGCCCACTTGCCATCGAACATCGCCGCCCACTGCTGCAGGATGAACCAGAAGTCGCCCGGTTCGCTCAACAGGTGAGGCGAGTAGATCCCGAACTGGTCCGGTGCCTTGGTCAGCGCGGTGGAGGTTTCGACCCATTCGTCCATCGAGCTGGGCGGGTTGACGCCTGCCTTCTCGAACAGTGCCGAGTTGTAAAGCAGGCCGAACTTCACGGTCACGATGTCGAGCCCGTGCACCTTGCCGTCGATACGCAGGTGGTCGTGCGCGGCGCTCAGCGTGTTCGTCAGGCCGAGATTGTCGACAATATCCTGCAGCGGCTCGAGGTGGCCGCCGCGCAGCAGCCGCACCACGAGGTCCGGCGTGGTGTGGAACATGGCGCCGTTGATCTTGCCGGATTGCGACTGGATCAGCATGTTGTTGTTGAATTCGTTGAAGGGCGCGCCGGCCTCTTCGACAAACACGTCGCTCTGCTCGGCGTGGAACTTGGCCAGCATGGCCTTCCACGCGTCGCCGCGGCCCGGTTCACTCCACATCCACGAAACCAGCGGGATCTTGATCTTGGCGTTCTGCGCGATCGCCGGTGTTGCGAGCGCTGCGGCGACACCTGCCGCCGCCGTGCCCTTCAGGAAATCACGGCGTCCAATGCCCATCGAGCGTGGCAGAAGTAGACCGTTGCCTGGCCTGTTCATCTTCGTTCCTCCTCATGGAGGCAGCGCGATGGTCATCCGCCATCTGGTGCGCTGGCTCCGACAATGATGATACCGGTAACAGATGCCCCTGCCGATATGCCGGCAGCCTTTCGGCCGGCGGCAGAGACGACGTGTCCTGGTTCCCCCTCGTTGCGCGGCAGCTCCTCAACCACCGCGACCCAGCCGGACGGGCAGAAACAGCCATCCGACAACTATGATGCTATTATAATTCTTTGGGGCTGTCCATGACGATGCTGCCGCGCCGCGCTTACTTCTGGCGCCAGTCAGATCAGGTCGTTCGGCGCGTCGTAGGTGATGCTGAACAGGTTCGCCGGATGCCGCGCGATGGAGAACTCGACATTGCGCTGGTCGGCCGACTGGTAAAGCATTTCCACCACCAGAACCGCCGAGCCGACGGCGATGTCGAGGTCCGCCGCAGTCCGCTCGTCCGCGATGTCGGCCCGCACCGTGCAGTGGGCGACAGAGATTCGGATGCCCAGCCGCCGCTGCACCGACTGGAAGATCAGCACGTCGGAGAAATCCTCGCGCGTCAGGTTCGAGCCGATATCGGGCGGGAAGTAGGTGGTGATCTGCGCCTTCTTCTGCCGCCCCACGGCCAGCATGCTGCGCAGGCAATACCCGGCCTCGTCGGGCGCCATGCCGAAGTGCCGCTGCAGCACCGGCGAGGTTTCCTTCTTGTAGGACTTCACCTTGAGGTGCGCGTCCTTGGTGAAGGCCGCCATGTCGTTGAAGTTCTTGAAGGTCCAGCTGAAGTTAACGGCTGGGTTACGCGCCGTCACCACCGCTGGCTTGGCTGAGCGTTTACGGATCAGGCCCTCGGCCTCGAGCTCGCGCAGCGCCTGCCGCACGGTGATGAGGCTGACGCCGAATCGCTCGGCAATGCTGGCTTCCTTGGGCAGTTCCCCGCCCACCGGGAAGACGCCATTGGAAATGGGGTCGCGCAGCACGTCGGCAAGCTGCCGGTACAGCGGGCCGTTGGCACGCGCCAGCACCCGCCTGGGCAGAAGTTCGACCGTTTCTGTAACCGCTTCGTCCATGGTCCACGCGATGGGTTGGAGCGTTCGGCTATACCAGTAAGTCTGCCGATGCCGCCAGACCTCAGGGCGGCATCGTGTTCACATCAGGCGAGGAGCCGGATCGGCACCTCGAGATAGGCCTTGAACCGGCTGAGAACTTCCGTCGCCGCATCCTCGTCGACAACGCCGGGATCGAAGGCCAGCAGGCACTCCGCCGAAGCCTCGCCGGCAATCAGCACGAGACGCATGTCGCGCCCGGGCAGAAGGGGCATGGTTACCGGCCGGATGTCGCTGGCTTCAAGCACCTTCAGCGACAGCGCCGCGGGCTCGGCAGAAGCATCTGTCGCAGCCGCCAGAGCATCGAGCCGGCGCTGCCGCAGCGGCCCCAGCGATCCCTTGCGGATATCGGCGAACACCGCCTGCGCCCGCACCTCGCCAAACTTCGTTTCGAGCGCCACCGGCGCGCCGGGCAGCGAGGTTGCGGCTGCCACATCGTCAAGCGCGCAACCCGCCGCCCTCAGCGCCACATCCTCCAGCGAGAACGTCGTGTCTGCCGTCGTAAACCCCGAGAGCAGCTGGCGCATCGTCGCCAGCGAAATCGTCGTCGCCAGCGCCGCGGCCTGCGGACCGGCCGAAGTGCGCGGCGCCGCCTTGGCCTGAGGCACGAAGGCCACGATGTCGGCCGCAACGATGCGGCCGCCGGGGCCCGTGCCGGTCAGGTCTTCAAGCGCAATGCCGCGCTCGTTCGCCAGCCGCCTCGCATAGGGCGAGACGGCAATGCGCCGGTCGGAGAGGGCGATCACCGCGCTCATTTGTGGAGATATTCGGCGTTGACGCAGTTGGTCAGCCGCCCCTCGGCGAGGAAGGCATGCACCACCTCGACCGACTTCAGCCGCAGGTCGACCATCGAGGCCGGGCTGTAGAACGCCGCGTGCGGGGTGACGATCAGCCGGTGCTTGATCCAGTCCTCGCCCTTGCGCCAGGCCGTCATCAGCGGATGGTCGAGATCGCCCGGCTCATGCGGCAGCACGTCGAGGCCGGCGCCGAGCACCTTACCGCTGCGCATCGCCGCTTCGAGCGCCGACACATCGACGATCGGACCGCGGGCGGTGTTGACGAGGATCAGCCCTTCTTTCGCGGCGGCGAACGCCTCGGCGTTCATCATGCCGCGCGTCTGCGCGTTCAGCGGCGCATGCACCGACACCACGTCGCTGCGGCTCATCAGTTCGGTAAGCGAATGCACGCGCTCGTAGCCGGTCGAAAGATCGACGCCCGAAAGAAGGTGCGGATCGTAGAACACCACCTTCATGTCGAACGCCGCTGCACGCCGCGCTGCCGCGAGCCCGATGCGGCCGAGGCCGACGATGCCGAAGGTCGCGTTCTTGTGCCGGCGGATCAGCGGCGCCTTGGTGAAGTGCCAGCCCGGCAGTCCCTCGCTGGTGATGGCGTTGGGGTAGCTCGTCGTGCCGCGGGTCAGCGACAGCATCAGCGCAATCGCATGGTCGGCGACTTCCGTGGTGCCGTAGTCGGGCACGTTGCAGGCCGGAATGTTGCGCGCGCCCCAGCCCACGGTGTCGATATTGTCGAAGCCGACGCCCGAGCGCACCGCAATCTTCGCCTTCGGAAAGGCCGTCGGCGGCTGCGAAACGTTGTGGGTGGGCGAGTAGTTGATCACGGCATCGGCCGTGGCGCACACGGCCGGATCCAGCACCGCCGCGGCCTCGTTGGTCGAGCGGGCGATGACCAGTTCCACGTCCGGGAAGTGCTTACGTTCGAGTTCCCCGTCGTCCGGGTTCTGCCAGTTGGCGCAGATGATCTTCATAGTGTCCCCTCAGCGCGTTCGCGCCCTTATTTCTTCACGGTGCCGATCTGGCCGCCCATCGGCACGATGGCGCCGACTTCCTGGTCGATCCGGGCAATGGTGCCGCTCGCCGGCGCCTCGATCTCGACGACCGCCTTGTCGGTCTCGATCTCGGCCACCACGTCGCCTTCCTTCACCTTGTCGCCCACCGCCTTCAGCCACTTCACCAGCTTGCCTTCCGACACCGTGAGGTCGCCGAACGGCATGAGGATCGCCTCCTCGCCAGCGGCAACCGCCGCAGACGCAGGGGCAACAGCGGGGGCCGGCGCTGCCGGAGCAACTGCCGGGGCAGGGGCCGGCGCGGCGTCGGCGCTGATGCCGGTCGTGTACCAGTGGTCAGGCACCGGCGGCTTGCCGGCGATCACCTTGCGGACGCCATCGACGATGCGCCCGGTATCGATGATCATGGCGCGTTCGAGTACCGGCGCGAACGGATGCGAGGTCGGCGCCGTGTGCAAACGACCCACCGGCCCGTCGAGCTCGTCGAACGCCAGTTCGTTGATCGCCTGGGCGATTTCGCCGCCCATGCCGCACATCGCCCACGCCTCATCCACCACCAGCGCGCGGTGGGTCTTCCTGAGGCTCTTGACGATCGTCTCGACGTCGAGCGGCATCACCGTGCGCAGGTCGATAACCTCAACCTGCACGCCCTCATTGGTGAGGATCTCCGCTGCTTCGAGCGAGCGGTTCACCATCTGGCCGGTGGCGATAATGGTGATGTCCGTGCCGGTACGCGCCACGCGAGCAACACCGAACGGCACGTAGTGGTTCTCGCCCACCGGCACTTCGCCCTTCGAGGCGAACAGCGCCTTGGGCTCCAGCATCATCACCGGGTCGGATGCACGCAGCGCCGATTTCATCAGCCCCTTGGCGTCCGCCGGGTTCGACGGCACGCACACGATGAGGCCCGGCATATGTGCGAACACCGGGTGATAGCTGCCCGAGTGGTGCGGCCCGGAGCTGCGCAGCGCGCCGGCGCCGGCCCGGATGATCACCGGCGCACTCATGTCGCCATTGCTCATGTAACGCAGTTTCGCCGCCTGCAGGATGATCTGCCCCGCCGTCTCGAAGGCGAAGTCGGCAAACATCAGGTCCGACACGGTGCGCGTGCCGACCGCCGAAGCGCCGATCGCGGCGGCGGTAAAGCCCTGCTCGGAGATCGGGGTATCGACCATCCGGTGCGCGCCGAATTCGTGCCAGAGGTTCTTGGTATGCGCAAAGCTGCCGCCGCGCTCGCCCGTGCCCTCGCCGAAATAGAGGATCGCTTCGTTGGCGCGCATTTCCTCGGCAATGCCGTCGCGCACCGCTTCCAGCCAGCCCTGCACCCGCGTCTCACCGGCCGGCTGCGCCTTCAGCGCCTCTGGCGGATTGATCGGGCTCGCATAGACGTGCTTGCGCACCTGCGACGGGTCGGGCTCCGGCGAGTTGCGCGCATACTCGAGCGCATCCTGCACTACCTTCTCGATATGCGCCTCGATGTCTGCGAGGTCATCGGCGTCCGCAACGCCATAGTCCTCGACGAGGCGCTTGCGGAACATGTCGACCGGGTCGCGCTTGATCCAGGCATCGACTTCTTCCTGCGTGCGATAGGTGCCGATGACCGGGTCGCCTTCGTGGTGTCCCACGGTGCGGTAGGTCTTGGCTTCGATGAGGGTGGGGCCCTTGCCCGAACGCGCCCGCTCGGTGGCTTCCTTCATCGCCAGCCACACCGCGAACACGTCATTGCCGTCCACCGCGACGCCCGGCATGCCGTAGGACGCCGCCTTGGTGGCGATCTCGGGGTTGAGCGTGATCGATTTCAGCGGCGTCGCCGTCGCGTAGAGATTGTTCTCGCAGATGAACACCGCCGGTGCGTGGTTCACTGCTGCAAAGTTCAGGCCCTCGTGGAAGGCGCCGTGGTTGGCTGCGCCGTCACCGAAGAAGGCCACGCCGATGTCGTCGCGCCCCTGCTGGCGCGCGCCGAGCCCGATGCCTGCCGCCTGGCCGATACCGGCGCCGACGATGCCGTTGGTGCCGAACAGGCCCACCGACTTGTCGTAGAGATGCATGGTGCCGCCGCGGCCGCCGCAGATGCCGTCGGCCTTGCCGAACAGCTCCGCCATCACCTTGCGCGGGTCCGAACCCTTGGCCAGCGCGTGGCCGTGGCCGCGATGCGTCGAGGTCACCCAGTCGGTGCGGCGCAGGTGCGCGCAGACGCCCGACGCGACCGCCTCTTCGCCGATATACAGATGCAGGAATCCGGGCGTTTCGCCCTTGCGGCAGGCGATCTGCGCGACGCTCTCGAAGCGCCTCAGCAGCACCATCTGCTTGAACAGATCGAGCAAGACTTCGCGGTCCGGCAGGTTTGCCGTACTGGCGGGCTGCGCGCGGCTGCGCGCGACGGATAGTGCCAAGATGTATCCTCCCCGAGGCTCCCATCGCGGCCGCGTTCTCATAGCGCGCCGTCCCGGGCGATGGGAACAATAGATTATAATAGCATAATGTCTAGTCCGGCGGAGGCTCTCCTCACCGGGAAACACGGCCTCGCGTTGACAGGCTGATATGGTACCGGTAACAGGCTGACTGCCCGGCTGCGAAACCCGGGCACGCGGGGAGGCGTCGTTGACAGAAATTTCGCATCAGCATCGCGCGCGCGCGCTGGTCACCGGCGCCGCCGGTGGACTCGGCCGCGAGGTCGCCATCCAGCTTGCGGGACGCGGTTGCGCCGTCGGTGTCGCCGACATCAATGCCGAAGGCACCGCCGAGACGGCCCGTCTCATCCGTGCGCTAGGCGCGGAAGCCGAGGAGATCGTTGCCGATCTCACCGCCGAGGGTGGCCCCGAAGCCGCCGTCGCGCGCGTCACCACCCGCTGGGGCGGCATCGACGTGCTCGTCAACAACGCCGGCTACGGCGTCATCGAGCCGTTCCTCGACTCCACCTTCAAGTCGTGGACCCGCACCATGTCGCTCAACGTCATCGCGCTGGCGATGGCCTGCAAGGCAGCGGGCCGCGTCATGCGTGAACAGCGCTCCGGCCGCATCATCAACATCACCTCGCCCGGCTCGCGCATGGCGCTGCCCGATTACACCGCCTACACGGCGAGCAAGGCGGGCGTCGATTCCATCACCCGCGCGCTGGCCGTCGCCATGGCCCCCTACGGTGTCCTCGTGAACTCGCTCGCGCCCGGCATGATGGACACCGAAATGCAGCGCTCGACCGAGATCGATCTCGCAAAGCTCGCCGGCCGCGAGAACGACCTGCAGGCCTTCCTCGACGAACGCACCCGCCGCGTCCCGCTCGGCCGCCGCGCCGAAATCTCCGAGGTCGCCGGGTCCGTCGTCTGGCTCGCCCTCGATGCGCCCGCCTATCTCACGGCCGAGCGCTTCAACATCTCCGGCGGCCTCGACAAGGACTGATAAAAATGGCCCGCAACTCGCCCCCCACCACTGCCGATATCCCCGCGCTGAAGGCTCGCGCGACAAATCTCCGCCGCCACATGCTGACCATGGCGAAGGGACAGGGCCAGGGCTATATCGGGCAGGGTCTCGGCATCGCCGACACCCTCGCCGCGCTCTACTTCCACGAACTGCGCTACGACCCGCAGAACCTCGGCTGGAGAGACCGCGACCGGTTCCTGCTCTCCACCGGTCACTACTCCATCGCGCTCTGGGCCGCTCTCGCCGAAGCGGGCATCCTCCCGGTCTCCGAACTCGTGACCTACGGTGCCGATGACTCCCGACTCGAAATGTCGACCCTCGACACCACGCCCGGCGTCGAGGTTATCGGCGGCTCGCTCGGCCACGGGCTGGGGCAGGGCGTCGGCCAGGCACTCGGCCTCCGTCTCGATGGCTCCGACGCCCGCGTCTTCGTCGAACTCTCCGATGGCGAAATGCAGGAAGGCTCCACCTGGGAAGCCGCCATGTCCGCGAGTCACTTCCGGCTCGATGGCCTCGTCGCGCTGATCGATTGCAACGGCATCCAGGCCGACGGCCCCGTCGTCCTCGACATGGAGCCCGTCGCCGACAAATGGCGCGCCTTCGGCTGGGAGACGTACGAGATCGACGGCAACGACATGGCCGCCGTCACCGCCGCGCTTCCCGCAAGCCGCGCCCGCAACGGCAAACCCAAGGCCATCGTGCTGCGCACCCTCCCCGGCAAGGGTGTGAAGCGGATCGAAGAGAGCGAGAAATCGCACTTCTTCCGCGTCGATGTCAGCCAGTGGGACTCGATCATCGCCGAATTTGAGAACAGCTTGGGAGCCTCCGCATGAGCGCCGCCAACCAGCCCGGCCGCACCGTCGCCATGGGCCAGAACGAGGCCGTATCCGGTGGCCGCGACAGCGTCGATGCCCCCTTCGGCAAGGCCCTTGCGAAATCTGGCGCGGCCAACCCCAGCATCGTCGGCCTCACCGCCGACCTCGGCAAATACACCGACCTTCACCCGTTCCGCGACGCCTTCCCGGATCGCTTCTTCAATGTCGGCATGGCCGAGCAGAACCTCATCGCCGTGGCCGCCGGTCTTGCGCGCACCGGCAAGGTTCCGTTTGCCACCACCTACGGCGTTTTCGCCACCCGCCGCGCCTACGATTTCGTCGCCATCGCGCTCGCCCATTCCAACGTCAACGTGAAGATCATCGCGGGCCTTCCCGGCCTCACCACCGGCTATGGCGGCACGCATCAGGCCATCGAAGATCTCGCGCTAATGCGCATGGTCCCCGGCCTCACCATCATCGATCCGTGCGACGCCACCGAGATCATGGCCGCCACCGCCGCCATCGCCGATCACGATGGCCCGGTCTACATGCGGCTGTTGCGCGGTACCGTCCCCGTCGTCCTCGATCCCGCCTACATCTTCCGCATCGGCAAGGCCGCGAACCTGCGCGGCGGCACCGATGTTGGCATCATCTCCACCGGGCTGATGACCGAGCGCGCCCTCGATGCCGCGACCGCGCTGCAGCAGCGCGGCATTTCGGTCGGCGTCCTCCATGTCCCCACCATCAAGCCGTTCGACGCCGACGCCGTGGCCGAGTTCGCGGCAAGCGTCGGCCACGTCGTCACCGCTGAGAACCACGTCGCAGTGGGTGGCCTCGCGAGCCTCGTCGTCGAAACCCTGTTCGATGCGGGGGTCACGAAGAAGGTCACCCGCATCGGCCTCCCCGACCGCTACATCGAATGCGGCTCTGTCCCCACGCTGCAGGCGCGCTACGGCCTCACCACCGAAGCCGTCATCGAAAAAATCCTGGCGCTGGCCTAAGCTCCCACGTCGAGGAACCCTGATGAAGATCACCGAAATCGAAACCTTCACCGTCGGCGCCGGCTGGAAGAACTGGCTGTTCGTGAAGGTGCACACTGACGCCGGCATCCATGGCATCGGCGAAGGCACGCTCAACGGTTTTATCGCCACCACCGAGGCGGGCGTGAACGAGCTGAAGCACCTCGCCATCGGGCAGGACCCGCGCCGCATCAGCGCGCTGTGGAAGCGCCTGCTCGACAGCGTGTCACTCGACGGCGGCCACATCCACCGCACGGTAATGGCCGCCATCGAAGTCGCCTGCTGGGACATTCTCGGCAAGAGCCTCGGCGCCCCCATCCACCAACTGCTCGGCGGCCGCGTCCGCGACAGCGTGCTCGGCTACGCCAACGGCTGGTATCGCACCGAGCGCACGCCCGAAGCCTTCCTCGATGCGGCAAAAGCCGTCCTTGCCAAGGGCTTCAAGGCGTTTAAGCTCGATCCGTTCGGCACCGCGCAGGGGTTCATCTCGCGCGAAGAGCTCGACCTGAGCTACGCCATCTGCCGCACCCTGCGCGACCGGCTGCCCGCCGGCACGCTGATCCTCATCGATGTGCATGCCCGCTTCACCGAAATCGCCGCGCTGCAGGCGGCGGAAAAGTTCGCCGATCTCGACATCTACTGGTGGGAAGAGCCGACCTCCCGCGACCGGCCGGAGACGGTGCACGAAGTCGCGCACCGCTCGCCCATCCCCGTCGCCACCGGCGAAATGTTCGATACCGTCGGGCAGTTCTACAGCCTTGCGGCGGGCGGCGGCGTCAACATCTTCCAGCCCGAACCGATGTCGCTGGGCGGCATCGGTCCCTCGATGCAGGTGGCGAACCTCGCGCTCGCCCACGGCAGCTACATCGCCCCGCACCAGAGCGGCGGCCCCGTGGCCACCGCCGTGTGCCTGCAGCTCGCGGCCGCCGTGCCCAACTTCCTTATCCAGGAACATTTCGACGCCTTCAACGAGCCGTGGACCCGTGACCTCGTCACCTGGCACCCGAAGGTCGACAAGAAGACCGGCCACCTCTCCCTCCCGGACGCCCCCGGCCTCGGCATCGACCTCAACATCGACGCCCTAAAAGCGCACCCCTACGACCCCGCCGCCTACCTCAACGTCCACGCCGAAGGCTGGGAACAGCGCCTCGGAACCGATGCGCAGAACAAGGCTCGGAAGCGTAAGCCGGCGGCTAAGCGGAGGGGGTAGGGTGCCCGGCCCCCGTGCACCACTTGCAGTCACCCGCGTCTCACCCCACCCACGACGTCGCCCGCGGGCTCGGCCCGCGGGCCTACTCGATCTCTCCAACCGCACCGGATGATCGAGTGGATGGCCGGGTCAAGCCCGGCCATGACGAGAGACCGGGAGTACCCGGGCTCCATGGTTCGACAAGCTCACCACGAAGTCCTCCGCGGCGCCGGTGTCCCAACAGCCTTCATGGTGAGCCTGTCGAACCACGAAGGCGTGCCCCTGCCTCCGCGTCCCACCGCCCCTCAGGCGCTCTCCCGATCCACAATCTCAAACCCAACGCTTGTGATCGTGGGCAGCTGCAAGTCTCCGCCCAGCCGGTCGAGCAGCCGCCGCACCGCGCGCCGTCCCATCGCGTAGCGGTCCACCTTCACCGTGGTCAGCGGCGGATAGAGCTGCGCCGCCAGCTCGGTGTCGCCATAGCCCGCAATGGCGATGCGCCCGGGGATGGCCCAGCCGCGCCGGTGGCATTCCTGCACCGCACCCACCGCCAGCGTGTCCGATGAAAAGAAGATCGCGTCGATGTCCTTGTGCCGCTCCGTCAGCGCCACCAGCGCCTGCGCCCCGCCCGCCGCGGTCATCGGCACTTCCACCTCCATGCTGACGCGCGATTTCACGCCCAGCGCCGCCAGCGCCCCGTGATAGCCGGCGCGCCTCTGCTGCAGCCGGTCGTTGCCGTGGATCGGCGTCGACACGAACCCGATGCGCCTGTAGCCCTTGGCCGCAAGGTGCATCGTCATCGCATGGGCGGTCTCGTAGTTCGAAACGCCCACCACCATGTCGAGCGGCTTGTGCCCCTTGATCTCGGAAATCTCCACCACCGGCGCGCCGCTGGAGCTCAGCAGCTGCCGCGCCGCCTCGCTCTGCACAAAGCTCTGCAAAATCATCCCGGCCGGACGCCAGCCGAGCAGGGTGCGGATCGATGTCTCCTCGGCTTCCGGCGTGAACTCGCCCTGCACCAGCAGCATCGAATAGCCGCCCGCCTGGCATTCGTCCGACATGCCCTGCACCTGGTCGGCAATGCCGGAATTGATCAGCGGCGGCACGACAGTACCGATGATGCGCGGACTGCGCCGCATGCTGGAGGCGAGCCGGTTGGGAACGAACCCCATCGCCTCGATCGCTTCGAGCACTTTGGCGCGCGTGGCGGGCGCGACCATCTCGGGGTTCGAGATGACGCGCGACACTGTCATCGGCGCAACGCCGACGCGCTTGGCGATCTCGCGCACGCCCACCCGCTGGCCGGGGGCCCTGCCGTCGCTATCGGATTTCGAAGTCATGCCATTCGCCTTGTTGCCCGCAACATAGACGGGCAACAAGGCATCGGCCAGCTTCAGAAGTGTCGGGCGTACCCGGCGCTCCAGCCGCCGTCGACGCTGAGCAACTGCCCGGTCGTGTAGCTGTTCATCGGGTCGCAGAAGAACAGCACCGTGTCGGTGATTTCGGTGACGGTGCCAACCCGCTTGATCGACGCATGCGAAAGCATCGCCTCGTCGCCCGACAGCAGCGGCCCGCCAACCGCACCCGCGCCCAGCGCGTTGACCAGCACTTTGGGCCCGAACTCCATCGCCAGCCCGCGCACGCCCGCCAACACCGCGGCCATCGCCACCGAATAGTCGGTGTGCCGCCGCATCGGCATTCCGGCCATCGCCGAAGCAAGGAACAGGATGCGCCCGCCGTTCCCCGCCGCCATCCGCTCCGCATGCTTGCGGGCCGTTGCGAGCAGTGGGGCAACATCCACCCCGGCCCTCGGCGTGAGCGGCAGCGACAGGACAAGCATGTCCGGCGCATCGCTCTTCGTCGCGCCGTTGGCCAGCAGCGCATCGAGCGCCGCGTTAGCGATCGGGTTGGTGTCGCCAACGAGGGCGACGGAAATTCCGTTGAGATCGATCTGCATCGCGTCCGCCCTACATCATGTATCCGGCGGTCCAGCCGCCATCGACTGCCAGCACCTGGCCGTTGACATACCCCGCTCCCGGAGATGCGAGGAACAGCACTGCCTCGGCGATCTCTTCGGGGATGCCCGGTCGCCCGAGCGGCAGGTGCGCCATGAACTCCGCCGTCTTCGCCGAGAACGTACCGTCCGCGCCATAGAACAGCGCCCGCGTCCCTTCCGACATGATCGAACCCGGCGCGATGGCGTTGGTGGTGACGCCCTGCGGCCCCAGTTCCAGCGCCATGGAGCGCGTCATGTGGGCGATGCCCGCCTTCGCCGCGGTATACGGAATCTGCAGACGCATCGCCGCGAGTCCGAGCACCGAGGAGATGTTGACGATCCGCCCGCCTTGTCCCGCCGCCAGCATCGGCTGCAGCGCCGCCTTGCTCATCAGGAACAACCCGTCGAGATCGACCCTTATGATCCGGTCCCATTCGTCGAGTGGGAACTGGTCGATGTTGACCCGGTGGTCATGTGTGTTGATGCCCGCATTGTTGATGAGGATGTCGACGCGCCCGTAGCGCTCCATCACCTCGGCAACACCGGCCTCCGTAGAGTCCTTGCTCGAAATGTCGATACGGCACGCCATCGAGCCCGGCAGTTCCGCCGACAGCGCTTTCGCGCCTTCCAGCACGACGTCGGCAATGACCACCGACGCGCCGTTCTTCGCCAGTCGATCCGAAATTTTCCGGCCGATCGTTCCGGCCGCGCCGGTAACGATCGCGACCTTGCCTCCCAAGTCGCAATGCATGTGATCTTCTCCCTCACCAAAGCTATTATAATAGCTGACGAGGCTCGGCAAGCCGCCACGGCAATCGGCTCGTAAGTCTTTCGTCGGCGCTCCACAGCAATGAAAGACGCGCTATGGTTGCGTCCCGCTTCACAGTCCGGTTGCCGCTTCCATGTCCCTCTACGCCCTCAACGGGGTCGCCCCGATCCTGCCCGCCGGTTTTCACTGGATCGCCGACAGCGCCGATGTCATCGGCAATGTCGAGATCCTCGAGGAAGCCAGCATCTGGTTCGGCGCGGTCCTGCGCGGCGATAACGAGCGCATCACGGTGGGCCGCGGCAGCAATATTCAGGAGAACTGCGTGCTGCACACCGATCCGGGCTACCCGATGGTCATCGGTGAAAACTGCACCATCGGCCACCGCGCCATGCTGCATGGCTGCACCATTGGCGACAACAGCCTCATCGGCATGGGCGCGACGCTGCTCAACGGCGCCAAGGTCGGCAAAAACTGCCTCATCGGCGCCTGCGCGCTGATCACCGAAGGCAAGGAAATCCCCGACAACTCGCTGGTCCTCGGCGCCCCCGGCAAGGTCGTCCGCCAGCTCACCGACGACGATTTCGCCCGCATCACCCGCTCGGCCCACGCCTATACGCGCAAGGCCCGCCAGTTCGCCGACGGCCTCGTCCAGCTCTAGGTGCGCACAGTCTCGTGCAGCCCCTCGGCAACGCTGTAGGGCGGTGTCCAGCCAAGCCGCTCGCGGGTCTTTCTGATATCGACGGCAAGCGATCCGAGCAGCCGGTCCGCGACCCCGCTCTTGCCGATCGCCGCCGCGCCCGCGCGCAACAGTGCGGGCGGCACGGATACGAGCCGCGACGGCACGCCCATCGCCTCGGCAAGTCCGCGCAGCAGGCCGGCCGTGGACAGGTCCTCGCCGTCGCCCGCGAGGAACACTTCGTTCGCCGCCCCAGGGTGCGTCGCGGCGGTGATGATCAGGTCCGCAAGATTGCCAGTATAGACCAGCGAGCGCGCATTGCGCACCGCGCCGAGCGGCAGCGGAATGCCGCGCCGCACAACCTTCATCATCGACGCAAAATTCGCCTTCACCCCCGGCCCATAGACCAGCGGCGGCCGGATGATCGCCACGTCGGTCCCGCCACCCGCGGCAAGCCCCAGCAGCCCGCGCTCCGCCTCAAGCTTCGAGCGTCCATAGGCATCCTGCGGGTTCGGTGCCTCGTCGGCGGTGAATGGCCCGCGCCCGTCGGTCGTCTCGCCGTTGACCTTGATCGAGCTGAGATAGACCAGCCGCCTCACCCCGGCCTCGCGCGCCTTCCGCATCAGGTTCACCGAGCCATCGACATTCACCGGCCAGAACTCGGCATCCGCCTCCGCGAGGCTGCGGTCCATCACATGCACCCGCGCCGCAAGGTGGATCACCGCATCGACGCCCTCGAGCGCTGCGCGCCAGTCGGTGTCCGCGCCGATCTCGCCGACCGCGACATGCCCCTCCCGCGCGCTCCGGCTCGCCGCGCGAAACGGCAGCCCGCGCCGCGTCAGTTCCGCTATCAGCGCCCGGCCGACAAATCCGTTGGCTCCGGTGATTAGGTACATCGCTCTCTCCCGGCCAGGTGCCGCCCGGCGTCATGCCTCGCCGGGGTTAGCGAACGGGTTGTGCGCGGTCAACCGGCGGGCGTTGGCAGCCGCTCCGGCCTGTGGTCTAACACCGGCGCATCCAACGCAGGACCATCATGGCTGTCGGCCTTCTCTCAGCCTTTCTCTCGGGCCTTGTGGCCTTCTTCATCGCGCGCGCCATTGCCCGCAATGCCGCCAGCCTTGGCCTGGTGCAAAACCCCAATGAGCGCTCCTCGCACAAGGCCCCGACGCCGAGCGGCGGCGGGGTGGGGATCGTCGCCGGCGGCCTTGTCGCCGCCGTCCCGCTGGCCCTCGAAATCGCGTGGCCAACGCTGGCCGTGCTCGGCCTCTCCCTCGTCGTCGCCGCCATCGGCTTCATCGACGATCGCCGCCATATTCCGGCGCCGCTGCGGCTTGCCGCGCAGCTGATCATCACGGGCATTCTCATCGGCATCGCGCCGCTTGATGCGGTCGCGGCGCAACTCAGCCAGCACCTGCCGTTCCTCCTCGTCGCCGCGCTGTTCATCCTCGCCGCGGTCTACTGGCTCAATCTCTTCAACTTCATGGATGGCATCGACGGCCTCGCCGCGTCGCAGGCCGCGTTCATGCTCATCGCCGCCGCGCTCATCGCTGCCACCAGCAACGGCATGTCCACCGAAACGCCGCTGCTGTGGTGGATGGTGGGAGTGTCCGGCGCCGCGCTCGGCTTCCTGCTGCTCAACTGGGCGCCGGCAAAAATCTTCATGGGTGATGCTGGGAGCACCTGGCTCGGCTTCATCATCGCCGCCCTGTGCCTTTGGACCATTTCGCTCGGCTGGCTCAGCCTCTGGCAGTGGCTTATCCTTGGGGCGCTGTTCATCACCGATGCGACGCTGACACTGGTCCGCCGCACCCTGCGCGGCGAAAATCCGCTCAAGGCGCACCGGCTGCACGCCTACCAGCACCTGTCGCGCCGGTGGGGCGGCCACGGGCGGGTGACGCTGCTCTATGTTGCGGTCAATGTGGTGCTGCTGCTGCCGCTGGCATGGGCCGCTGGCCTGTTGCCCGGCGTGGCCCTGGGGGCGACGATTGCGGCCTATGTGCCGCTGGTGGCCGGCCTGCTCTGGGCCGGCGCCGGTGAGCGCGAAGCGGTGGCCTGAACGGCGTCAGAACATCGTCATGAACAGCGCGGCGATGACGACGATCATCATTGCGCCGATGGCCGAACCCACCAGCATGTTGTGCGTGCGCTGCAACTGCACGCCACGCTGGTTGGCCGCGACGATACGCGGCTTCACGTCAAAACGGTCGATCTCGATGTTGGCCATTTGCCTGCTCCCTCGGCCCCCGTGGCGAAGGTGAGGCCCAGGCGGGTCGCACGCCAGCGCGACCTCGAAACGGCGTTAATTTAGTTCAAATTTGAACAAGTTCGCGACCGTATCAATCCTCATCGGCCGCGAGTTGGGCCAGCGCCTTGCCGCGCCCGGCGGCCCGCAGCACCAGCGGCACGATCAGTGCCACCGCCGCCAGTGCCAGCAGCGAGGCCGAAATCGGCGAGGTGAACAGCACCATTACGTCGCCCTGGCTGATGGCCAGCGCCCGCCGCAACTGCTGCTCCGCCATCGGCCCGAGGATCAGCCCCACCACGACCGGCGCAATCGGGAAACCGAAGACGCGCAGTCCGTAGCCGAGGAGGCCGAAAGCCAGCAGCATGCCGAGTTCGATCAGCGACGGGTTCGCCCCGATCGTCCCGAGCGTCGCGAACAACAGGATGCCGGCATACAGCCACGGCTTGGGGATGGTCAGCAGCCGCACCCAGAGCCCGATCAGCGGCAGGTTCAGCACCAGCAGCATGAAGTTGGCGATGAGCAGGCTCGCGATCAGCCCCCACACCAGCTGCGGATTGGAGGTAAAGAGCAGGGGCCCCGGCTGCAGCCCATATTGCTGGAAGCCCGCGAGCATGATCGCGGCGGTCGCAGTCGTCGGCAGGCCCAGTGTCAGCAGCGGCACCAGCGTTCCCGCCGCCGAGGCGTTGTTCGCCGCCTCCGGTCCCGCGACCCCTTCGATCGCGCCCTTGCCGAACTCTTCCTTGTGCTTCGAAAGCCGCTTTTCCAGCGTGTAGGAGAAGAACGTGCCGATCTCCGCGCCGCCCGCCGGCATGGCGCCGATGGGGAAGCCGATGGCGGTGCCGCGCAGCCACGCCTTCCACGAGCGCGCCCAGTCCGATGCCGTCATCCACAGCGAGCCGCGTACCGGCTCGATCCGGTCCGGCGCGCGCTTGCCCTGCGCGGCGATGAACAGCGTCTCGCCGATGGCGAACATGGCGACGGCCAGCGTCGTCACCTCCACCCCGTCCATGAGGTCGAGCACGCCGAAGGTCAGGCGCGCCTGCCCGGTCTGCTGGTCGATGCCGATGAGCCCGAGCGTCAGCCCGATGAACAGCGAGGTGAGCCCGCGCAGCGTCGAATCCCCGAACGCGGCCGAAACGGTGATGAAGGCCAGCACCATCAGCGCAAAGTATTCGCGCGGCCCGAAGGCCAGCGCCACCTTCACCACCCAGGGCGCAATGAAGGCGAGGAGGATGGTGGCGATCAGCCCCGCGACGAACGAGCCGATGGCCGCCGTCGCCAGCGCCGGCCCGCCCCGGCCGGCCTTCGCCATCTTGTTTCCCTCAAGCGCCGTGACGATCGAGGCACTCTCACCCGGCGTGTTGAGCAGGATCGACGTGGTCGATCCGCCATACATGCCGCCATAGTAGATGCCCGCGAACATGATCAGCGACCCGGCGGGATCGAGCTTGTAGGTGACGGGCAGCAGCAGCGCCACGGTCAGCGCCGGCCCGATGCCGGGCAAGACGCCCACGGCGGTGCCGAGCGTCACGCCGATCAGCGCATAGAGCAGGTTCATCGGCTGGATGGCGACCTGCAGGCCCTCGAACAGCAGCGCGAATGTGTCCATCAGGCGGGCGTCCCTTTGACGATGGCACCGATCGCATTCTCGATTGGTCCAGCGGGCAGGTGCAGCGCCAGCCCCCATGCGAAAATGAAGAACACGAGCAGCGCGAGGATGATGCCGATGGGGACCGAGATCCACAAAGGCTTGCCGCCAAGTCCGGTGGCGACCAGCCCGAACATCACGCCGGTCGCAATCGAGAAGCCGGCGGTTTTCAGCAGTACGAGCTGCGCAATGAGGGCGCCGACGATCCACAGGACCGGGCCGAATTCCTGGTGCTCACGCTCGGGAAAATCGCCGCGCAGCGCGGCGATGCCGGTCCAGATGCCGAGCCCGAAAAGGCACGCGGCGATCACGTAGGGCACGGTCTGCGGACCGATCCGCGCGTAGCTCGCCGCGCCGCCGAGCCGCGATGCGTCCCACGCGACGACTGCGGCGAGCACGAGCATGCCCGCCGCAATGATGAGCGCCGCGCGGTCTGCGCGGCGCTTCCCGGTTTCTGGCCCCTCGGTCATGGGAACCCCTTACTGGACGAGGCCGATTTCCTTGAGGATCGCGGTCGTCGCTTCGATTTCCTTGGTAAGCTGCGCCTTGAACTCGTCACCGGCAAGCCAGGTGTTGATCCAGCCCTTGGTTTCGAGCGTCTTCTTCCAGGTCGCGGATTCGGCCATCTTCTGCACGTCGGCGGTGATCGCGGCGACCTGCTCGGCCGACAGGCCCGGGCCGGCGGCAACCATGCGCCAGTTCTGCACCACCAGATCAACGCCGCCTTCCTTGAAGGTCGGGGCATCGATGACAGCGATCCGCTCCGGCGCCGAAATGCCGATCACGCGCAGCGCACCGGCCTCAACCTGCGCCTGGAACTCGCCATAGCCGGAAATACCCACGGTCACTTGGTTGCCCAGCACCGCCGCAAGCGCCTCGCCGCCGCCCGAGAAGGCGACATAGTTGACCTTGGTGGGATCGACGCCGACGGTCTTGGCGAAGAGCCCGGCCGCGATATGGTCGGTGCCACCGGCCGAACCGCCAGCCCACGACACCGCGCCCGGATCGGCCTTCAGCTTCTCGACGAGGCCCGCGAGGTCCTTGATGTCGGAGGCGGCCGGCACGACAATCACTTCATATTCGCCGGTCAGCCGGGCGATCGGGGTGACATTGTCGAGCGTCACGGGCGACTTGTTGGTCAGGATCGCGCCCACCATCACATAGCCGCCGACGATCAGCTTGCTCGGATCGCCGTTGGCTTCCTGGGCAAACTGCGCGAGGCCGATCGTGCCACCGGCGCCGGGGACGTTGGTCACCTGCACATTGCCGGAAATGCCTTCGGTGGTCAGCGCTTCCTGCATGGCGCGGGCCGTCTGGTCCCAGCCGCCGCCGGGCGCGGCAGGCGCCATAATCGTATAATCCGCCGCCTGCACGGCGAGCGGCAGCGCCAGCATGGCGCCCACGAGGGTCGATGCGATCAGGTGCTTCATCAATGTCCTCCTTGGGGTCGCCTTGGCGGCGCCCGATGTTGATGCAAGAAGGCAGGAAGCGCGGCACACCGGCAGTGCTGCCGGTTGCGGTTCTCCTCCCGTCCTCCTCGGTTGGCCATCTTCCGCAGCACAACCATCCTGCACCAGATCAGGCCAAGCTGTCACGAACCTGTCATGGCGCGCTGAGCGTTTCGTTCCAGCGCGCGATGGTGCGGGCGCGCTTCACCTGATCGAGATAGACCATCAGCCCGGGGCTCACCGGCACCGGCCGGAGCTGGTCGCCGAGCAGCGCCTGCATCCCGGTCGCGGTGTTTTCCCCCGTCACCGCCGGGTTCAGCGAGGCGATCTGCAACTGCCGCGCCATGATCGTCTGCCCTTCCTCAGACATGAAGAACTGCAGGAACAGCCGGCCCAGATCGGCATTCGCCGCCGCCCGCGGCACCAGCCCGATGCGCGAAGTGACGATCGTATAGTCGCGCGGCAGGATGATCCCGAGGTTCGGATCGCGCGCCGCCGCCTCCGCGGCATACGAGCCGAGGATATTGTAGCCGAACACGAACTGCCCGCTGGCCACCCGCTCAACGATGGCCGAAGTGGTCGAATAGAGTTTTACCCCAGCCGCGCCCATGGCGCCCACCAGCCGCCAGATATCGCCGAACTGCTCCTGGTCGCGGGCAAAGAACATGAACCCGAGCCCCGAGCGCTCGATATCATAGGTGCCGATCCGCCCGTGGATTGCATCCCCCTGCGCCTCGAGAAAATCGATAAGTTCGCCCCGCGTCGAAGGCGGCGGCGCATCCGTAAAGCTCGGCTTGTGATAGATGAACACCGCCGGCTCATAGGTCAGCGCATAGGCGGTGTTCCGCCAGTTCGCCCAGCGCGGCCAGCTTTCCGACAGCGCCACATTGCTCGGCTGCGCGTAGCCGTCATTGGCGAGCTTGATCTGCAGGTCCATCGACGACGAGAACGCGAAATCCGCGGTCGCCTCGCCACCATCGGTCTCGCGCACGATGCGCTCATGGATATCGGCGGTCTGCATATCCTCGTAGCGCACCGCGATATCGGGGTGCTCCGCCTGAAACGCCTCGATCATCGGCGCCGCCAGCGCCACATCGAGCGAGGAATATACCATGACCCGCCGCCCCTCCGCGCCGGAAGCCGCCGGATAGTCGGTAACCTGCGCCAGCGCAGGCGTCACCAGACCAAGAAAGAGCGCAACCAGAAGACCTCTGAGCATCCGCCAACACTGGCCGATCTCAACCCCGATATCAAACCCGCAGTCGGGACTTCCTCTCCCGCGCAGCGGGGGAGGGGGGGCGGCGAAGCCGGTGGAGGGACGCCCCGCGGCACGAGGCCACCATTGCCCCCAATCGCCCGGCCAACTACCCTCCCCCATAGGGAGATCCCATGCGCATCCTCGTTGCCGAGGACAACACAACACTGGCCGATGGCCTCGCGGCGGTGCTGCGCGGCGCAGGGTATGCCGTTGATGTCGTGGGCGACGGCGCGTCGGCGCATGCCGTGCTCGCGGCCGAGCGCTTCGATCTCGTCGTCCTCGATCTCAACCTGCCGGGCATGGATGGGCTCGAAGTCCTCGCCGCGCTGCGTGGCCGGCGCGACAACACCGCCGTGCTGATCCTCACCGCCCGCGGCGCGCTCGATGATCGCGTGCGCGGCCTTGATCTCGGGGCCGACGACTACATGACCAAGCCCTTCGAGGTCTCCGAGCTTGAGGCGCGCGTCCGCGTCCTGTTGCGCCGCCAGGCCGGCATTCGCGGCGCGCGCGTCGACTACGGCGGGCTCAGCCTCGACACCAATTCGCGCACCCTGTCGGCCAACGGCGAGGCGATGGAGCTTCCGGCGCGTGAGTTGAGCGTGCTCGAAACTCTGCTCCTGCGCGCCGGAAAAGTCGTCGGCAAGCAGCAGATCATCCAGTCGCTCGCCGCCTTCGACGACGATCTCAGCGCCAACGCCGTCGAGCAGTATGTGAGCCGGCTGCGCAAACGCCTCGCGCCGGTCGGCCTCACCGTGCGCACGGCGCGCGGCCTCGGCTACTATCTCGACAAGGCCGCCGAATGATCGTGCCCGCCTATTCGCTGCGCCGGCGCCTGCTGCTGCTCCTGCTGCTGCCCGTCATCGCCATCGGCCTCCTCGCTTTGCTCGACACGTGGCGCGATGCGCTGGCAACCGCCAATTCGGTGTCCGACCGGGTGCTCGCCGGGTCGGCCCTCGCCATCGCCGAGCGCGTCGTCGTCTCCGAGGACGGGGTGCTCGAAGTCGATGTGCCCTATGTTGCGCTGGAGATGCTCACCTCCACCGCGCAGGACCGCGTCTTCTACCGCATCGATGGTCCGCCCGGCACCTTCATCACCGGCTACCAGTCGCTCCCGACGATCAGCCCCGGCGCGGCCGAAATCGCCTATGCCGACAGTACCTTTCGTGGCGATCCCATCCGGCTCGCCGTGCTCGAACGCGCCGCGTCCTCCGGCATCAGCGCCATCCCTTTCACCGTGACGGTCGCCGAAACCACCATCGCCCGCACCCAGCTGGCGCAGAGCATCCTCCTGCGCTCCGGGCTCCGGCTGGCGTTGCTGATGGCGGCGGCGGCGGTGGTCATCTGGTTTGCCGTCGGCGCGTCGCTTGCCCCGCTGGGGCGGCTGCGCGAGGCTATCGGCCGCCGCACCTCCGACGATCTCAGCCCCATCGCCCACGCCGTGCCGCGCGAGGTTGAAGGGCTGGTCACCACCATCAATTCCTTCATGACGCGCCTGGGCTCGGCGCTCGCGGCGCTGCGCCATTTCACCGGCAATGCCAGCCACCAGCTGCGCACCCCGCTGACCATCATCCGCACCCAGCTCGAGCTCGCCGTCCGCGCCAAATCGCCGGAGGAATCCCGCGCCGCCATCGCCGCCGCCGACGAGGCGGTGGTCAATGCCGAACGCATCCTCGCGCAATTGCTGCTGCTTGCCCGCATCGATGAGGCCGCCTCCGACCGGATCGGTTTCGAGGACATCGATCTGGGCGCACTGGCCGAAACCCGCACCGCCGACAACGTGCTGCGCGCCCGCGATGCCGGCATCGACCTCGGCTACGAGGGCGAGCCCGGTGTGTTCGTGCGCGGCGACGCCATGCTGCTGGGCGAACTGCTGCACAACCTCATCGACAACGCCATCGCCTATGCCGGGCAGGGGGCCGAGGCCACCGTCCGCGTCCGCCGCGACGGCGAACGGGCGATTCTCGAAATCGAGGACAACGGCCCCGGCATTCCGCCCACGCGGCTGGGCGAGGTGCGCCAGCGCTTCGTGCGCGGCCAGAGCAGCAAGCCCGGCGCCGGCCTCGGCCTGCCCGTCGTCGATGAAATCGCGGCGCTGTTCGGCGGCACGCTGACGCTGAGCGCCGGAGCCGGGGGCAGGGGCCTCGTGGCGGCGGTGGATTTCGAGGCGCGGCCCGCGCCCGCGCCATTGCCAACACCGGCCGATGGGCTAGTCTCCCGCCCGCTTGCCGCCGCAAAGTGATGCGAAGCGGCGGGTCAGTTCAGCAGGACCAATTCTCTTGACGCTCTCCCTTTCGCGCCGCGGCTTCATCACTCTGGGCGCCGTCTCCCTCCTCAGCGCCTGCAGCCCGTCGATGGGCCCGGTCACCACCACGACCACGCCGCCGCGGCTGACGACGGCCGGCATCATCGCCGCCATCAATGGCGTCCGGGCCGCCAATGGGCGCAAGCCGCTCGCCTACAACAACCGGCTCGAAGATGCGGCGCGGCGGCAGGCGCGGCTGATGGCCGATCGCGACCAGCTTTCGCACAACCTCGGCAAGTCGCTGCGCCAGCGCGTCACCGATGTCGGCTATGACGGGGCGGTGGGTGAGAACGTCGCCGCCGGTCAGCGCTCGCTCGAAGCGGCGATCGAGAGCTGGCTCAATTCCTCGGGACACCGCAACACGCTGCTCAGCGACCGCTTCACCGAGTTTGGCCTCGCTGTCGCCAGCGTGCCGTCGGGCAGGAAGAGCCGCTACGGCATTTACTGGGCCTTCATCGCCGGTGGCGATTCAGCGGCCTGGATCCGCTAGGGGCGATAGCCCATCGCGGCGGCCCAGCGCGACATTGCCTCGCGTGGCCGCGGCCACGCAGCCTCCATCGGTCCGGTCGGCCCGGCCTCGCGCAGGAAGGCCTCGATGCGCGGCTGGCCGATCTCATCGAGCAGGTGTCGCAGCGGCCGCCAGATCGACCACTCGGGATTGACCGCCCGCACCGCCAGCCGGTCGTTGACCAGTTCGAAATAGACGCGCGCCGATCGCGCGAGGTCGATCAACTCGCCGACTGCCTGGTCTGAAATCTCGCTCGTGCCCATGAGGAACGCCCTCGCATCTGATGCAAAGGCAATGCACCGGCGCGCCAATGGCTCCATGCATTTGCCTCAGATGGTCAATGAGCTGTGAACAACTCTGCGCGCGTCCACCAATCGGTTTATTTCGTCAGCGTGCGCTGCACCGCATCCTTCCAGCCGGCAAGCTTCCGCTTGCGCGTCGCCGGGTCCATCGACGGGTTGAACTGCCGGTCGAGCGCCCAGCGCGCCGCAAAGCCCTCCATGTCCGGCCACACCCCGGCCTTCCACCCGGCCAGCCACGCCGCGCCCAGCGCCGTGGTTTCAAGGATGGTCGGCCGGTCGACCGGGCTGTCGAGGATGTCGGCGAGGAACTGCATGGTCCAATCCGAGCCCACCATGCCGCCATCGACGCGCAGCACCGTGTCGCGCGCGCCCTTCCAGTCCTTGCGCATGGCGGTGATGAGGTCGTGCGTCTGGTAGCTCACCGCCTCCAGCGCTGCCCGCGCCAGTTCCGCCGCGCCGGTATTGCGCGTCAGCCCGAAGATCGCGCCGCGCGCGTCGGTGTCCCACCACGGCGCGCCGAGCCCGACGAAGGCGGGGACGAGGTAGACGTCCTGCGCCGCATCCGCCGATTTCGCCAGCGCGCCGGTTTCCTTGGCATCGCTGAACAGCCGCAGCATGTCGCGCAGCCACTGCACCGATGCCCCCGCCATGAAGATCGCGCCCTCGAGCGCATAGGTGGTCTTGCCATCGATCCGGTAGGCGATGGTCGTCAGCAGCCGGTTCTTCGAATACACCATGTCGCTGCCGGTATTGAGCAGCGCAAAGCACCCCGTGCCGTAGGTCGATTTCATCATGCCCGGCTCAAAGCACGCCTGCCCGATGGTCGCCGCCTGCTGGTCGCCGGCCACGCTGCGGATCGGCAGCGACACGCCCAGAATGTCGGGATCGGTCATGCCGAAATCGTCGGCGCAATCCTTCACCTCGGGCAGCATGGCGCGCGGCACGCCGAACAGCGCCAGCAGTTCGTCGTCCCAGTCATTGGTGCGGATGTTGAACATCAGCGTGCGGCAGGCATTGGTCGCGTCGGTCGCGTGCACCTTGCCGCCGGTCAGGCGCCAGATCAGGTAGCTGTCCACCGTGCCGAAGGCGAGCTCGCCCTTTTCGGCGCGCTTCCTTGCCCCCTTCACGTTGTCGAGGATCCACTTCACCTTCGGTCCGGAGAAGTAGGGGTCGAGCACGAGGCCGGTCTTGCGGCTGACCATTTTCTCCTTGCCGGCGCGCTTCAGCGCGTCGGTGATGCGCGCACAGCGCCGGTCCTGCCAGACGATGGCGTTGTGGATCGGCTTGCCGGTGGAGCGGTCCCAGACGATGGTCGTCTCGCGCTGGTTGGTGATGCCGATCGCCGCGATATCCCTGGCCGCAATGCCCGCCTTCTTCAGCGCGGTCTTGGCGCTCCACAGGCACGTCGCCCAGATTTCCTCCGGCACATGCTCGACCCAGCCGGAGTCGGGGAAATGCTGGGTGAACTCCATCTTGCCGATACCGGCGATGCGTTGCTTGCCATCAAAGACAATCGCCCGGCTCGATGTCGTCCCCTGATCGATCGCCAGCACATATCCGCTCATAGTGTTCCCGAACTCCCCGTCAGGTCCTTGCCGTCATATACGCAGCGAGCCGCGCCTTGTCTCCCGCGCTGACCCGGAGGCCAAGCTTGCTGCGCCGCCACAGCACGTCCTCGGCGTTCAGCGCCCATTCCTCGGCCATGAGATAGTCGACCTCGCGCGCCGTCAGCCCCGCGCCAAACGCCTCGCCGAGGTCCGTCGCCGATTTCGCACCGCCAAGCAGCGCCCGCGTCTTCGTCCCATACGCCCGCGCCAGCCGCCGGATCAGCTTGCCGTCGAGCCCCGGATACGCACGCCCAAGCTCCGCCACCAGCGCCTCAAACCCCTCCGGCGGAAAATCGCCGCCGGGCAGGGTGCCGGTCTTCGTCCAGTGCGCTCCCTTCGCTCCGATCGTCTCGCCGATCATGTCGACGGCCTTCTGCGCCAGCCGCCGATAGGTCGTGAGCTTGCCGCCGAACACATTGAGCAGCGGCGCTGTGCCATCGCCGCCCTCGATCTTCAGCACATAGTCGCGCGTCGCTTCCTTGCTGGCGCTCGCGCCATCATCGAACAGCGGCCGCACCCCGGAATAGGCCCAGACGATATCCGCCTCTGTCACCGGCGTTTCGAAATATTCACTGACCGCCTTCAGCAGATACTCCGTCTCCTCGTCCGAGATTTTCACCTCGGCCGGATCGCCCGCGTAGTCGAGGTCGGTGGTGCCGATCAGCGTGAAATCGTTCTCGTACGGAATGGCGAACACCGGCCGCCCATCGGCGTTCTGGAAGAAGTAGCAGCGGTCGTGCTCGTAGAGCTTGCGCGTCACGATGTGACTGCCCTTCACCAGCCGCACATTGTGCGCACCGCCTTCGCCTAGCGCCCGGGTCATCACAGTATCCACCCACGGCCCCGCGGCATTGACGAGCATCCGCGCGGTTGCGCTTTCGCGCCCGTTGCGCCCCTCGATCTCCACCCGCCACAGCGCCCCCTCGCGCCGCGCCGAGATCACCTTGCTGCGCGTCCGGACAACCGCGCCGCGATCCGCCGCGTCGCGCGCATTGAGCGCCACCAGCCGCGCATCGTTCACCCAGCCGTCTGAGTACTCGAACGCCGTGCCGAACTGCTTCTTCAGCGGCTTGCCGACCGCGGCCGTCCGCAGGTCCAGCGTCTTCGTCGCCGGCAGCAGTTTGCGCCCGCCGAGGCTGTCGTAGATGAAGAGCCCCAGCCGCAAGAACCACGCCGGCCGCATGCCCTTCACATGCGGCAGCACGAACCGCATCGGCCAGATGATGTGCGGCGCCGCCGCCCACAACACCTCGCGCTCGGCTAGCGCCTCATGCACCAGCCGGAACTCGTAATATTCGAGATAGCGCAGCCCTCCATGCACCAGCTTCGTCGCCGCCGATGACGTGCCCGAGGCGAGATCGTTCATCTCGCACAGCATCACGCTGTAGCCGCGCCCGGCCGCATCGCGCGCAATGCCCGTCCCATTCACCCCGCCGCCGATAACCAGGAGGTCGTAGTCGGCTTCCATGCCGCCGGTGCTCATCGTTCCGTCTCCGCTTGCCCGCCGCCGGCGATCTCGATGCGCACGCCATGCTCCGCGCAGATGCCGGCAATCTCGTCGGGCGGTTCCCGGTCCGTGACCAACACGTCGATCTGCTCAAGGTGCCCGATCCGCACCGGCGCGCGCCGCTCGAACTTCATGAAATCCGCGACAAGGATCGTCTCGCGCGCCGTCTCCATGATCGCCTGCGCGACCTTCACTTCGCGCAGGTCATAGTCGAGCAGCGTGCCGTCCGGCCCGATGGCCGACGTCCCGATCACCGCATAGTCGACACGGAACTGCCGGATGAAATCCACCGCCGTCTCGCCGACAACGCCGCCATCCTCATGCCGCACCACGCCCCCGGCGATCACCACCTCGGCGCTCGGCACTTCGCGCAAAATGTTCGCGACATTGATGTTGTTGGTCACGACCATCAGCCCCGCATGCCGCCTGAGCGCCGTCGCCACCTGCTCGGTGGTCGTGCCGATATTGAGGATCACCGACGACTGGTCGGGGATCAGCCCCGCGGCCCGCTCGCCGATGGCGCGCTTGCCGTCGGCCGCCAGCAGCCGCCGCGCCTCATAGGCAAAATTGACGACGCCGGAAGGGTAGGTGGCCCCGCCATGCTGCCGGTTGAGCAGCCTCCGGTCGCAGAGGTCGTTGAGGTCCTTGCGGATGGTCTGCGGCGCCACGGCGAACTGCGCCGCAAGCCCATCGACATCCACCCGCCCATGCTGGCGCGCCAGTGCCATGATGTCGGCTTGGCGCGGCGACAGATCGTTCAATCCCGCCTCCACGAATGCCCCCACCTATACGGCGGCAGCATTCACGTTGGAAGCGAAATAGTGCGATTTGTGTTCGCTTTGCTTCGGTATGCGCCCTAAACGAACGCTGTGCGCCGCCAGTCGCCGTGGCTCGGCCGCCCGTGCGACTGCAGCATTTCGCGCCCGCTTGCGTCGAACACCGCGCCCGAAAGCGTCAGCGTCGTCGGCGTTTCCCGGCAGATCGGCGCGTAGCCGTCGCCTCCGGTGCTCGACAGCACCGCCCGGCAGTCCGCCCCGCTCCAGCCCGCAACGCCGCCGCCCAGCCGCGACTCGATGTAGGCCACGCGGCTCTCGGAATCCGCCCGCGCCTCGGTCCCCGGCCCGCTGACGAGATCGGCTGCGAGGTCCGGGTCGATGAAGTGGTTGGTCCGCGCCACCCAGCCGCGCGCCGGGTCCGCCTCGATCGCCACCTTGCGGTGCCCGAGCTGGATCGCCGCGATGTGTCCCTCGGCGTCGCCCAACACGAGATTGCCGCCGCCCAGATGCGGCATCGAACGAATGAGATCGAGCGCCTCGGCGACATTGCCGCAGCGGAACAGGATCGCGTCCATCAGGTAATACCGCAGCACCCCCAGCCCGACATCGACCGTCCGCACCGACGTATCCACCATGCACAGCCCGTCCGAATTGATCCCGCTCGATGCCGCGGGCGAACTGCCGAAGCTGCCGATGCTGAGCATCCGGCGCCCGCCCCATTTCGGGTCCGACTGCAGGAACAGGCATTGCAGCGGCTTCAGCTCCGGCGGATTGTCGCGGTTCTTCGACACCAGCACGCCACGCTCGGTCTGCACGGCGAAAGCCGAACACTCCTCGATCGGCCCGCGTTCCGCCGCCTTGCGCCTGTCCTCGATGGCATAGCTCACGTGCCGGTTGAACAGCTGGCGCGTGGTGATGCCGTAACCCGCCGCCATGCCATCCATCAGCTCGCACATTTCCGGCAGGTATTTTTGCTGCATCTGCCACTGCGCCTCGACCCAGCCGAGCTCGTCGGCCGCCGGTTCCGCCGCCGAACGGATGCGATCGCCGACCGCGCCCTTCAGCGCACCGGCCGCCGCCGCAATGGTCTTGCCGCGCTCATAGGCAGAGCCGGTCGCGACGATGGGTTCTGCGGTGGGAAAGTTCATCACAAGGCCTCGGCTTTGGTGTGGAGGTGGCAGGCGACTAGGCGCCCGTCCGGAAGCTGGGTGGTCTCTGGCCGCGCCGTCTTGCAGATCGCCATGGCCTTCGGGCAGCGCGTATGGAAGTGGCACCCCGGCGGCGGCTTGGTAGGCGAGGGGAGATCGCCCGTCAGCAGCACGCGCGGCCGCCGGTCGGCCTTGCGCATCTGCGGCACCGCCGCCAGCAGCGCCTCGGTATACGGGTGCGCCGGCGCCTTGAGGATCTCCGCCGCCGGCCCGCTCTCGACAATGCGCCCCAGGTACATCACCGCCACCCGGTCGCACAGGTACCCCACCGCCGCGAGGTTGTGGCTGATGAACACATAGGTCAGCCCGAACTCCGCCTGCAGGTCGCGCAACAGCTTCAGCACCTGCGCCTGCACCGACACGTCGAGCGCCGAAATCGCCTCGTCGCAGACCACCAGTTCCGGCCTCAGGATCAGCGCCCGCGCAATGGCGATGCGCTGCCGTTGTCCGCCCGAAAACTGATGCGGATAGCGGTCGATGCTCTCGGCCGGCAACCCGACCTTGCCGAGCATTTCGATGACCTTCTCGCGCCGCGCCGCCCGCCCCATGCGCTGGTGCACTTCCAGCGGCTGGCCGACGATCTGGCCCACCGTGCGCCGCGGGTTGAGCGAGGCATAGGGGTCCTGGAACACCAACTGCATCCGCTGCCGCAATGGCGCCAGCGCCTTGCGCTTCAGGTGCGTAATGTCGGTTCCGTCGAAAACCACCGCGCCGCTCACCGGGTCCTGCAACCGCAGCAGCACGCGCCCGAGCGTGGATTTGCCGCAACCGCTCTCCCCGATGATCCCGAACGTCTCGCCGCGCTCCACGGTGAACGACACCGCGTCCACCGCCCGCACCAGCGCCGCGTCGCGCGGCCGGTAGAGGATTTCGAGCCCCTTGCGCAGGTCGAAGTGACGGCTGACCGCGTCAACCTTCAGCAGGGCCGTGCTCATGCCGCGAACTCCCCGACACGCACGCACCGCACCTCACGCCCCGCGTCCATGCTCACCAGCGCCACCGGCGCATCGCAGCCGCCATTGCGATGGTTGCAGCGCGGCGCGAAGTGGCAGCCGGGGGGCAGGTCGATGAGGTTGGGCACCGCGCCGGGCATCGGCTCGATCTCGCGTTCGAGATCGCCGAGCCACGGCGCCGAGGCGATGAGGCCGCGCGTATAGGGGTGCTGCGGGTTCTCGATGATGTCCTCCGTCCGGCCGCATTCGACCACCTGTCCGGCATACATCACGGCGATGCGGTCGCAGTGTTCGGCGACGACGCCGAGATCATGGGCAATCAGCACCACGCTCATGCCGAGTTGCCTTCGCATCTCGCCGATGAGGTCGAGCACCTGCGCCTGTACGGTCACGTCGAGCGCGCTGGTCGGCTCGTCGGCGATCAGCAGCCGCGGCTTGCACACCAGGGCCGTGGCAATCATGGCGCGCTGCCGCATGCCGCCGGAGAACTGGTGCGGAAAATTGTCGAGCCGCGACGCCGGATCG
>DAORUH010000011.1:0-37350 GCA_035433065.1 Devosia sp.
CGAAGAAGGTGAGGGTTTTCGCCTTCTCGTCGTGGATGGCCGAGATGTCGAGATAGGGGACATTGTCGGCGACGTCAGCGTCGTAGCCGGGGCACTGGACGGCGAGGTTCAGCGCCGTGCCGCGGCCATAGAGCGAGGCGAAGTAGTAGGGGTAGTAGATGGTCTGCCGCCAGGCCGCGCCGCCGGGCTCGGTCATGATCGGGGCGATGACGTTCACGAGCTGCGCGATGCAGGCGATCTTCACCACATCGGAGCGGCGGATGAAGGTGTTGAGGATGCAGCCGACCTGCAGCACGTCCTCAAAATTGTAGATGTCTTCGAGGAGGCGCGGCGCGTGCGGCCAGCCGCTGTTGCCCTCGAGGATTTTGCGGTCCTGCGCATTCGAATGATACCAGACGTTCCACTCATCGAAGCAGATGCTGACGCGGCGCTTCGAGCGCTTGTTCGCCTTCACCATGTTGATGGTCGAAGCGATGGTGGCGATGTAGTCGTCGAGCTTGTGGTTGAGGGCGAGGTAGTTCGCCGTGTTCTTCGCGCGGTTGTTGAAATACATGTGCAGCGAGATGTGATCGACCGCGTCGTAGGTGTGCTCGAGGACGATGCGTTCCCACTCGGGATAGGTCTTCATATCGGCGTTGGATGAGCCGCACACAATGAGCTGAAGCGACTTGTCGAAGGCGCGCAGGGTTTTTGCGGTTTCGAGCGCCAGCCTGCCGTATTCGTCGGCGGTCTTGTGGCCGATCTGCCAGGGGCCGTCCATCTCGTTGCCGAGACACCAGTGTTTGACGCCGAAGGGTTTGGCGCGGCCGTTTTTCTTGCGCAGGTCCCCCCAGTAGGAGCCGGTGGGGCCGTTGACGTATTCGACAAAATTGCGCGCGTCATCGAGGCCGCGCGTGCCGAGGTTGATGGCGAGCATCATTTCGGTGCCGACTGTGTCGCACCAGTCGGAAAATTCGTGAACGCCCACGGCGTTGTTGTCGGACGTGTGCCAGGCGAGATCGAGGCGCGTCGGGCGCTTGTCGCGCGGGCCGATGCCGTCTTCCCAGTTGTAGGCCGAGACGAAGTTGCCGCCCGGGTAGCGGACGATCGGGACGTTGAGGTCGCGCACCAGTTCGGCAACGTCGCCGCGCATGCCGTTCTTGTCGGCGGTCGGATGGCCGGGCTCGTAGATGCCGGTGTAGATGGCGCGGCCGAGGTGTTCGAGGAAGGCGCCGTAGACGCGATCGTCGATGGTCGCGACGGTAAAGTCCTTGTGCGCGGTGACGCTCGCCTTCACGGCGTTTCTCCTCGTGGGATGTTTTGGGAAAGGAGCCGCCGCGCCCCAGGGAAAGGCGCGGCGGCCTGGCAGCCTAGAGGTTGGCCAGCAGGTCGTTGACGCGGGCTTCGGCATCGGTGAGGGCGGCGTCGATTTCCTTGTCGCCGGTCATCGCGGAGCTCATTTCTTCGCCGATGATGTCCTGGATGGCGAACTGGCGCTGTACCGCTGCAGGGAGCGGCTTGGCGATGTCGGCAATCGACAGGATGGTGCTGCGGTGCGGCAGGGCCTTGAACTCGGCCGAGTCGATCACCGCCTGCATGGCGGGCAGGTGCCCGGTGCGCGACCAGTCGAAGTTGTTGTCGGCCATGAACTTCATGAACTTGCCGATGGCCGCGATCTGCTCGGGCGAGCGGTCCTTCTTGGGCATGGCCCAGGTGTGGCCGTCCGAATAGTAGCCCGGCTCGCCGCCGAAGAGCTGCGGGTACGGATAGACGGCATAGCCGCCGCCGCTGAGCGGATTGCCCTCGGCATGCGACTGGGCGTCGAGATCGCCGATGATCCACGTGCCGTTGAGGAACGCGCCGCCGTCGCCATTGCTGAAGCCGGCAACCGCTGCGGGATAGTCCTGGTCCTTGGTTGTGAGGTCCTGATCGTAGAGATCCTTGAACATCTGCAGGACGTTCTTGGCCTCAGGCGTGTTGAGCTTGATCTTCTTGGGATCGGCGAAGAAGTCAGACTTCTGCTGCATCAGGTAGATGTAGAGGGCGCGGGTATAGGCGGCACGCTCGTTGGCGAGGATCTGCACGAGGTAGGGCTTGCCCACCTTCTCCTTGAACTGCTTGCCCTGCGCCAGCAGCTCATCGACGCTCTTGGGCAGGATCGGCGTGCCGTCGGCATTCACGAGGCCCGCCTGTTTGAAGTAGTTCATGTTGATGTGCCAGAGCATGGCGTGGTTGTCGAAGGGCAGCGCGAAGATCTGGCCGTCCTTGGTGACGCCCTCGCGTCCGGCGGCGGTGAAGCTCGCGGGATCGACGCCGGCGCTGGCCAGCACGGCTTCGAGCGGTTCGAGCAGGCCCTTCTGCTGGTAGTCGGACAGGACCGAGGCGTGGATGGTGACGACATCCGGCGGATCGCCCGAGGCCATCTGCGCGGTGAGCTGGTCGTAGCCCGGCCACTCGACGGTGTTCACATTGACCTTGATGTCCGGATTGTCGGCCATGAACTTGTTGATCTGCGAGGTGATGATGCCGCACTCGCCGACGGCCTTGGCCACGTCGGTGTTGCTGCCCCAGTCGGCGTCGCAGGTGCCGAAGAACCGCTGGACGGTGATTTCGGTCTGGGCCGCCACCGGGGCGGCGGCGGTGAGGGCGGCAGCGGAGGCTGCAGCGATAACCAGACCCTTCATGAAGTTTGGCATAGTGTCTCCTCTCCTTGGCGAACGTTGCGGCGCCGTTGGCTGCCGCCGTCAGGCTTGTTGTGCGGTGAGCGTTGTCACCTCACGGCGGACCCTGACACCGCCGTGACGATGTATTTCTGGAAGAACAGGTAGACGAGCAGCGTCGGTAGCGCCGCCATCACGGCCTGCGCCATGATGAAGCCCAGCCCCTCGGTCTGCGCGAAATTCATCTGCATCGAGGCGATGCCGGTGGTGATGGTGAACATCTCCTTCTTTGTCGCGGAGATGAGCGGCCACCAGTAATCGTTCCAGGCGCCGAGGAAGGTGAAGATGCCGAGCGTCGCCTGCGCGGGGATGGTCAGCGGCAGCAGCACCTTCCAGAAGATCTTGAAGCGCGAAGCGTTGTCGAGCAGCGCCGCTTCATCGATCTCCCTGGGGATGGCCCTGAAGTACTGCGTCATGAGGAAAACGCCGAAGGACGCCGACAGGCCGGGCAGGATCAGCCCCTGGTAGGTGTTGTGCAGCTTCAGCACCGAGAAGATCTGGTGGCGCGCCACGATCACCGCCTGCTCGGGCACGGCGAGACCGAACAGCACGATGATGAAGATGACGTTCTTGAACGGGAAGTTCAGCCGCGCGAAGCCGTAGCCGGCGAGCGAGGACAGGATCAGCACGCCCGCGGTCATGCCGATCGCGACGATGAAGCTGTTGCCGAACCAGCGGAAGACGTTCGAGCCCGACAGCACATCGCCGTAGTTCTTGAGCGTGTAGGGGATGTGGAAGACCGAATTGGGATCGAGCTTGATCTCGGCGTTCATCTTGAACGACAGGCCGATCACCCACAGCACCGGAAGCAGCATGACCAGCGCCATCAGCATGGTGGCGATGAGGATGATGCGGTCGCCGGTGGAGCGGCCGACGACATTGGCGGAGCGGGGGAGCGAGGCGTCGGTCATCAGTCTTCTCCCCGCCGGCGCGATACGAAGTACTGCGCCATCGCCGCGACGAGGATGAGGGCGAAGAGCACCTCGGACGCGGCGGCGCCCATGCCGACATCGAAGCGCTTGAAGGCGACGTCGTAGATGTAGAGCACGATCGGCCGCGAGGCGTTGTTGGGCCCGCCCTGCGTCATCAGCTGTGCCTGGCCGAAGAGCTGGAACTGCATGACGATCTGGATGATGATCACGAGCACGAAGGTGCGCCGGATCGAGGGCAGGGTGATGAACCAGAGCGTCCGCCAGCGGTTCGCGTTGTCGAGCGCGGCGGCTTCGTAGATTTCGCGCGGGACCTGCTGCAGCGCGGCGAGGAACAGCATCATCGGCAGGCCGATGCACCACCAGATGGTGGCGACCGCGATCGAGGGCATGGCGAGCTGTGCGCTTGACAGGAAGCTCGGCGATTTCGCGCCGAACCACGAATAGATCGCGGCCATGAGCCCCATGTCGGGGATGAGGACGACGCGCCAGATCAGCGTCACGATGGTCACCGAGAGGACTGTCGACGCAAAGAAGATGGCGCGCAGCACGGTGGCGGTGCGGGTGGGCCGATTGAGCACCAGCGCCAGCGCGAGGCCGATGACGGCGAGCGCGGGGACGGTGAGGATGACGAAATAGACGGTGTTCCAGATGGCGCCGATGAAGATCTTGTCCTTGAACAGCCGGACATAGTTGTCGATGCCGAGGAATTTGCCGGGGCCGAAGAGGTCGGCCTTGGTGAGGCTCAGCCACATGCCCCAGAACAGCGGGATGACCAGCAGCAGCACGAAGAAGACGAGGAACGGCAGAACGAAGAGCAGGTAGCTCCAGCGCGGCGCATCGACCTGCCGGCTGCGCGGAGCAGTGGCGGCCATCTGGCCGGGGGCGGTGCTGACTTCGGTCTGCGCCATGTCCCTTGCTCCGTCAGGCGCTGTGGTAGGCGCGCTCGTGCGCGTCAAACAGGTGCGTGCGGCTGCCGTCGAAGGCGAGCCGCACCTCGTCGCCGATGCTGACCGGGCTGTCGCCCTTGGCCTCGGCCACCAGCATCGAGCCATCGCCCAGCCGTGTGTAGACGAGCGTCCGATCGCCGAGCCGCTCGATTACCTCGGCCTTGCCGCTCGTGGTTGGCGTCGTGCCGTTGGCGCCGCTGACCACCGACACGGCCTCGGCGCGGATGCCGAGGGTGTGGGGCGCGTTGAGATCGAGCGCCTGCGTGGCGATGGTGGTGTCGATACTGCTGCCGTCGGGCAGGCGGACCGATGCGCCGCTCGGGCCGGCGGTGACGGTGACGGGCAGGAAGTTCATCGCGGGTGAGCCGACAAAGGCGGCAACGAACCGAGTTGCGGGGCGGGTGTAGATCTCGATCGGGGTGCCGACCT
This sequence comes from Devosia sp., assembly GCA_035433065.1. GTDB lineage: Bacteria > Pseudomonadota > Alphaproteobacteria > Rhizobiales > Devosiaceae > Devosia_A. Next base: position 5,008 of record DAORUH010000011.1, read on the forward strand.
GCTCGATTTTACGGTTGTTCATGACGACGATGCGGTGCGCCAGCGTCATCGCCTCGACCTGGTCGTGGGTGACGAAGATCATGGTCGACTTCACCCGGTTGTGGAGCTGGGCGAGCTCGACCCGGGTGCGGACACGCAGCGCGGCGTCGAGGTTGCTCAGCGGCTCGTCGAAGAGGAATGCCTTGGGTTCCTTGACGATGGCGCGGCCGATGGCGACGCGCTGCTTCTGGCCGCCGGAAAGCTGGCCGGGCTTGCGATCGAGCAGGGCATCGATCTCGAGCATGGCCGAGGCCTGCTGGACGCGGCGGGTCACTTCGGGCTCGGGCACGCCGATGTTGCGCAGGCCGAAGGACATGTTGTCCCGGATCGTCATGTGCGGGTAGAGCGCGTAGTGCTGGAAGACCATGGCGACGCCGCGCTCGCCGGGCGGCAGGTGATCGACACGCTCACCGCCGATGCGGATTTCGCCCGCATCGACCGACTCGAGGCCGGCGATCATCCGTAGCAGCGTGGACTTTCCGCAGCCCGAGGGGCCGAGGAAGACGAGGAACTCGTTGGCGTGGACGTTCAGCGAAAGGTTGTCGAGAACCTCGACGGCACCGAACCTCTTGCTGACATTCGAAATCGCGATTTCGGACACTGCACTCACCCCGGCCGGTGGGTGGATTCAGGGCGCGACAACAGGCCCAGCGCCGATGACCGGCCTGTCAAACCCTGCAGCAAAACCCAGACTCACTCCCGCGACGTCTCTTCGGACGCCTCATCGAAAGCGTATCTTTCGACGGTCGCGAAAGTCAACACGATCTTTGATATAAACCGGATGTTCGGGTACAAACCCTACCGCATCGTGTGCAGGCGCATCACGATGTCCTGGTCGTAGTTGCCGAAGCCACGGCCAAAGATGTTGATCCCGCCCGGATGCCGGGCGCCGGCCTCGACCCCTATCTTAAGCCGAATTGAGTGGTGGGAGTCGATATCGAGATCGCTCAGCGTCACCGTGGAGATTTTCACGCCGTCGACATAGGTGCCGTCGGTGGCGACGCGAAAACTCTTGAGCTTGCCGTACTGGCTGCCTTTCAGCTTCCACCAGGCGGGCGTGTGGACGCCGCGCTTGTCGCCGAAATCGCCGGGGCTGGTCCAGGTGCCGACATCGCGGCCGTTGATCGCGATGGAGATGTCGGACGGCCAGTCGGCCGACGTGCCGGGGACTTCGGACGACAGCTCCATCGAGAACTCGATCGACTCGATTCCGCTGTTGGCGAGCTTGGCGTTGTTGGGGAACTGATACTCGATGAAACCGCGGGTGAACCAGATGAGGCCGGCCTTCATCCGGCCCGGATCGAGGAACGTGTCGGGCACATCGAGCAGCCCGATGATGCCATCAACGGAGCACAGGCCGCAGGGCGCGGAGACTTCGCAACTGGTGTAGAGGCCGAGCGGCATGGCCACCTCGATGGTCCGGTCGGCGAGCTCGGTGGCCTCGTCCTTGAACATCACGAGGATTTCGTCATAGGCGGCGTGGCAGACCTTCTGGCTGCCCTTTTTCGCCTTCTGCGTGTCGGTGCGGATGAGGCCGGCTGCCTCGAGAATCTGCACGTTGGACGAGATCGTCGACTGCGGCAGGCCGAGCGCCGCGGCGATCTCGTTGACGTTGCGGGGGGCAGCATGCAGCAGCTTCAGGATGCTGACGCGAACCGGCGAAGCGAGGCCGCGCAGCACGTTGATCCCCTCTTCAGGGTCAACCACCAGAAAATTGCGCGCCATGTTCCACCCCCCGGTGCTGCTTGCCCGGGTTTGTATCAGGGTTTTGGATACAATCAACGGGGCGGCGGGCTGTCCTGCCGTCGGGTTGGGTCAGCGGCGGCGGCGGGAGATTGAACTCATTGCGACGGCGATGAGGATGATGCAGCCGACCAAAATCTGGCGGACGTAGCTGTCGACAGCCATCTGCGTCAGGCCGTTGTCGAGGACGCCAAGGATCAAGACGCCGATGACGGTGGCGAGGATGCGCGGCTCGTTCTGCTCGCTCATGGTCATGCCGAGGAACACCGCGGCGATGGCGTTGAGCATGAGGCCGCTGCCCTGCGTGGGGTTGGCCGAGGCGACGCGGCTTGCATACATCAGGCCCGCAAGGGCGGCGGAAAAGCCGGTGAGCGAGAAGGCGATGAGTTTCAGCTTGCGCACCGCCACGCCGCTCAGATGCGCGGCCTCGGCATTGCCGCCGATGGCGTAGAGGCGGCGGCCGAAGGTGGTCTGCTCGAGCAGCACCCAGACCGCGAGTACGGTGACGATGGCAACGATGGTGAGGTTGGGCAGCGACAGGGCAACGCCGCCGATCTCGCCCAGCGGAATGCCCTCGCGGGCAAAATTGCCAAAACTTTCGGGAATGGCGCGGCCGGAAATGGTCTTGCCGCCCGAGAGGATGAAGGCGAGGCCGGAAAAGATGGTGAGGGTGGCCAGTGTTGCGACGAAGGGCAGGATGCCAATGAGGGCGATCAGCATGCCGTTGAAGGCGCCCGCGAGAAGACCCGCGAGCAGCGCGAGGGAAACGGCGGCCCAGACCGGATAGCCGGCGGCGAAAAGGACGGCGGCGACGATGCCGGCGAGGCTCGCCATCGAGCCGACGCTGAGGTCGAAATCGCCCATCACCATGACGATGGTCATGCCGGCGGCGACGACCATCAGCATCGAGAGCTGCTGGGTGATGTTGAGCCAGTTGCGGGCCGTCATGAAGGTGTCGGGCAGGTTGACCCAGAACACGATGAGCACGGCGACGAAGCCGATGAGGGTGCCGTAGCGGCGAAGCAGGTTCAAAGCGGCCATCAGGCGGCGACTCCGGTGGCGCGGCCGTAGCAGCGGTTGATCAGGTCTTCCTCGGTCAGCCCGTGCGCATCGACGGTTTCGGTGATGGCGCCATCGCGCAGGATCGCGATACGGTCGCACATGCCGATGAGCTCGGGGAGATCGGAGGAAACGAGGACTACTGCCATGCCCTTTGCCGTCATGTCGCGGATGATGGTGTAGATGTCGAATTTTGCGCCCACGTCGACGCCGCGCGTCGGCTCGTCGAGCAGCAGCAGTTTCGGGTTGCCGCTCAGCGCCTTGGCGAAGACGACCTTCTGCTGGTTGCCGCCGCTGAGTTCAAGGGCGCGCTGATCGGGGCTGCGGGCCTTGAGCTTTACGCTTTCGCCGAGCGCTGCCGCGAACTGGCGTTCGTGGCGCGGGTTGAGCAGCGTGCCGGCGATGCTGCGGTCGGTGAGGTGGGCGAGCGTGACGTTCTCGTAGATGGGGCGGGTGAGAACGAGGCCCTCGCTGCGGCGCTCGCGCGGGACATAGGCGATGCCCTTCTGCCAGGCGCGGCGCGGGCCGCCGGGGCGGTAGGTCTCGCCGCCGAGGCGGATGGCTGAGGCGGACATCGGCAGATCGCCGAAGAGGGCGCGGAGGAGCTCGCGCTGGCCGGCGCCGGCGAGGCCCGCGATGCCGAGGATTTCGCCCTTTCGGACGCTGAGGCTGAGGGGCTTGAGGCCCTCGGCGCGAAGGTTCTCGACCTCGAACGCGACTTCGGATGATGGGGCGGCGGCAGGCTTGGGGTACGCCTCTTCGACCTTGCGGCCGATCATCATGGCCACGAGGTCGTCGTGGGTGATTTCTGACAGGCTGCCGCTGTCGATGCTCTTGCCGTCGCGGAGCACGGTGGCACGGTCGCACAGCGCCATCACCTCATCGAGCCGGTGCGAGACGTAGAGGACCGAGCCGCCATCGGCGCGAATTTGGCGCAGCACGCGGAACAGGCGTTCGGACTCTTCGGCGGTCAGCGCAGCGGTGGGCTCGTCCATGACGTAGAGGCGGGCGGGGGCGCCGGGCTCGCTGAGGAAGGCGCTGGAGATGCGGACCAGCATCTGGTCGCCCATCGACAGGCGCGCCATGCGGGTGCGCGGATCGATGTGGGTGATGCCGAGGGTTTCGAGAGCCTGGCGCGCGGTGGCTTCGAGCTTTGCCCAATCGACGAGGATGCCGAAGCGCTTTGGATAGCGGCGGCCGATGAAGATGTTCTCGGCGACCGATAGCGCGGGGACGACGTTCATCTCCTGGTGGATGAAGCGCAGGCCCAGCCGGTGGGCGGTCGCGGGGCTGTCGATGGTGGTGGGCCTGCCCTCGATCTCGATGCCGGCGGTATCGGGGGCGACGACGCCGGCGAGGATCTTGATGAGGGTGGATTTACCCGCGCCGTTCTCGCCCATCAGCGCGTGGATTTCGGCGGGCTCGATGCTGAGCGTCGCGCTGCGGAGCGCGGGGACGCCGGCATAGGCTTTGGAGATGTTGTTGAGGGCGAGGAAGGGCATTTTGATCTGTCGGTCAATTTCGTTCCCCTATGGGAGAACGGGGCGGGGGTTCTGGTTGGGCATGGTGCCCGAATGCACCCCCACCCTGGCTCTGCTACGCGGCTTTGCCGCTAGCGGCGCTACCCTCCCCGCAAGGGGGAGGGTGCCCGACTGATGGTCTTGTTACTGCGCGGCGTTGGCGGCGGTGACGAGCTTGGTCGGCACGTAGATGACGCGCTGCTTCAGCTCTTCGCCGGCGAGGATGCGGGCGACGGCGTCGGCGGCGGCGGTGCCGATGCCGGCAAAATCCTGCGCCACGGTGGCTTCGAAGTTGCCGCCGGCGGCGATGGCTTCGCGGGCCTGCGGGTTGGCGTCGATGCCGGTGATGACGATGCCTTCATTCTGGCGGCCGGCGGCCTCGATGGCCTGCAGCGCGCCGAGCGCCGGCTGGTCCCAGGCGGCCCACACGGCCTTGATCGAACCGGGCTCCGGGTTGGCGGCGAGGATGGCTTCCATCTTGGCGCGGCTGTCGGCGATACCGCCGTCGGCGACGTCCGGGGTCACGCGGTCGAGCACCTTGATGTCGGGGAAGTTGCCGAACACGGCATTGGCAACCACGCCGCGCACCTGCACCGGCGGGAAGGCCTCGAACACGAACATCACGACATTGCCCGCGCCGCCGATGCGGTCGGCGACATAGGTCGAGGTCTCGGCGGCCATCGCATAGCCGTTCGAGGTGACGTTGGTTGCGAGCAGCGCATCGGCGCCCGCATCCATGCCGACGACCGGAATGCCGGCGTCCTTGGCGGCCTGGAGGCCGGCGGTGACCTGCGTCGGATCGACGTTGATGACGATGGCGTCAACCTTCTGGTTGACCATGTCCTCGATGCGGCTGATGACCGCGGCGACGTCGTTCTGGGTGTCGATGACGTTGACTTCCCAGCCCTTTTCCTTGGCGGAGGCCTGGAAGGCCTCGACGTAGAACTGGGTTCCCGGCTGGGCGAGATAGGGCGTGATGACCGCGACCTTCTGGGCGAAGGCGGTGCCGGTAAGGGCGGCGAGCGCGACGCCGGCGACGGCAAGGCCGGTGGACAGGGACTTGAGCTTGAGCATGACGGGTTTAGCCTCGTTGAATTCGTCTAGGGACTGGCGATCGTCGGCTTCGGGCGGAGCTGCCTGAAGCTGTTCCTTACGCTTCGCGCCCCTTATACGGGAGCCGGTAGTACGCTTCCAGCGGGGAGAATTGGGTGGCTCAGGACTGTCTCATCGGCATCGACGTGGGGACCACGGCGATCAAGGCCGTGCTGATCGATATCGCGGGCAGGCGGATTGCCGAGTTCTCCCGGCCTGTCGCCATGTCGCGGCCCCAGCCGGGGCATGCCGAGCAGGATCCGCGCGACTGGATGGACGGGGTGCTGGGCGCTTTGTCGCAGTTTTCGGCCGGGCATGATCTCACGGGGCTGCGGGGAATCGGCATCTGCTCGCAGGTGAATACGCATGTGTTCGTGGGCGGGGACGGCGCGGCGCTGCTGCCGGCCATCACCTGGCAGGATACGCGCTGCGCGGCCGACGGGGCGGCGCTTGAGGCGCAGGTGAGTGTGGAGCAGAAGACGGCGTGGTTCGGCGGGCCGGTGCCGATCGATGCGAGCCACGCGCTGTCGCGGATGGCGCATGTGGCGCGGGTGGCGCCGGAGGTCTACGCAAAGACGCGGCATGTGCTGCTGCCGAAGGATTTTTGCGTGCTGCAACTGACTGGCGAGGTTGCCGGTGATGCGATTGCCGCCGTGGGGCTGGTGGGGCGCGACGGCTATGTCGGCGAACTGCTCGAGCTTGTGCCGCGGGCGAAAGAGCTGCTGCCGCCGCTGTTCGGGTTCAGCCATGTGGCCGGGCGCGTGCAGGCGGGGCTGCACTGCGCCGGCGTGCCGGTGGTGGTGGGCGCGATGGATGCCTGGGGCGGGATGTTCGGGGTCGGCGTCGTGGCCGACGGGGACGCGATGTACCAGAGCGGGACGAGCGAAATTCCCGGCATCGTGTCGTCGACCATCAACCCGACGCCTGGGGTGATCCTGTTTCCCCCGTATGAGGGGATCGTGATGCACGCCGCGCCGACCCAATCGGGCGGGGCGGCGCTGCAGTGGTTTGCGGGCGTGCTGGGGAAATCGCCGGCGGAACTGTCGATGCTGGCCTCGGGCATTGCGCCGTCGGACGCGGTGCCGCTGTTTCTGCCGCATTTGCAGGGCGAGCGTGCGCCACTGTGGGATGCGGCCTCGCGTGCGGTGTTCGCGCGGATGGACGCGCGGGCCGGGGCGGCGGAAATGGCGCGCAGCGTGATGGAGGGCGTGGCGTTTTCGGCGCGGCTGGCGTTCGAGGCGCTACGGCGATCGTCGGGTGTTGCGGTTGAGGTCGCCAACATCGGCGGCGGCGGGGCGCGATCCGATGTGTGGTGCCAGATCAGGGCCGATGCGCTGGGCTTTGCGCTCAAGCGCACCACAGTGCCCGATGCGGCGGCGCTGGGGGCGGCCATTCTCGCAGGGCTCGGCAGCGGCGCGATGACGTCGCTGACCGACGCGGTGCGGCAGCTCGTGACGTTCGATCGGACGTTCGAGCCGGATGCGGCGATGCGCGGCTACTACGACGACAAGTTCGCGAACTATTGTATGCTGTATCAGACGATGCGGCCGTTCAACGGCCGTTACTGACCAATCCAGCAGGACAACATGTTCGCAAAGAATATCCCGGCCTACCCCGGAACCACGGTCATGTTTCAGGCCGGGGATGATGTCCGCGCGGCGCTCGCGTCGGTGGGGCGGACCGAGGACCTGAAGTTTTCGCCGGACGGGCGGCGGCTGGCGATCGCCGGGTTCAGCACCGACAGCATCCTTGTGCTCGAGGTCGCGTTCGATCCCGACGGCAGGGGGCCGGTGGTGCTTTCCGCGCCGCTGGTGCTGCGGTCGGCTTCGTTCCGCAGGCCGCACGGCATGAGCTGGATCGACGGCGAGACGATGATCGTCGCGAACCGCAAGGGCGAGGCGCCGATCATTCGCGTGCCTACCGACGGGGTGGTGCGTGAGTTGCACGTGGAGCCGCTGCACACGATCCGGTGCGATCCGACGGACCTCCTCGATTTCCCCGGCTCGGTCTCGGTGTTCGCCTGCGGCGACGACATCTACGAAGTGTTGATCTGCAACAATTCGAGCGACGAGGTGAGCCGGCACCTGCTGGACGGTCGCGACGGCTTCGCGCCGATCAGCAGCGACGTGGTGGTGACGAAGCGCCTCAGCATTCCCGACGGGGTGGCGCACAGCCATTCGGGCGCGTGGGTCGCGGTGAGCAATCACAATGACAGCACCGTGCTGCTCTATCGGGCGGAGCTGCTTGGCCGCTCGGACGAGGCGGCGGGCGTGCTGCAGGGGATCGGCTATCCGCACGGACTGCATTTTTCCACCGACGACAGGTCGCTGCTGGTGGCGGATGCGGGGGCGCCGCTGGTGCATGTCTTCACGTTGCCGGAAGGTGGCGACTGGACCGGCGAGCGGCATCCGGCGGCGCGCATCGAGGCCATTGATGCGGATACATTCCAGCGCGGCCACGTCAACGAGCAGGAGGGTGGCCCAAAGGGCATCGACCTCAGTCCCGACGGAACGCTGCTGGTGCTCACCTGCGAGGAGCAGCCGCTGGCGTTCCTCGACATGCGTCCGATCCTCGGGCGGCACGCGCCGGTTGCCCCGATTGATCGCAGCCGTGCGCTGATGGCGATGAGGCTCGGCGCGGCGCGGCTGGAACTAGGAGAACTGCGCCGTCTCGCCATCGCGAATGGGCAGCTCGGCGGACGGAAGTCAGCCGAGGCGAGGGCGGCCGATGCGGAAGCGCGCGCGGCGGTCGCCGAGACGCGGGCCGCCGCGCTGGTCGCGTCCTCGTCGTGGCGGTTGACGGCGCCACTGCGCAAGGTGGTGGCTCTGCTCCGGCGCTAGCGACCGCTGTCGATCAGCTGATGGTGTGGCCGTCGCTCAGTTTGTCGAACAGCGGGGTGATGCCGAGGCCGGGGGTGTCGGGGGCGGTCATGGTGCCGTTGACGCGCTTCGGGGCGCCATCGGCGATGTCGATGGTGCCGTAGGAATTGAAGTCGGTGGCCGAGAAGCAGAGTTCTTCCGGCGTCGAGCGGGCGAGGTGGGCGATGGTGGCGGTGACGATGTCGCCGCCCCAGGTGTCCTCGATGGTCATCGGGATGCGGTGCGACACGCAGATGTCGCGGATCTGCCTGGCTTTGGTCAGGCCGCCGACCTTCGAGATCTTGAGGTTGATGGCGTCGAAGGCGTCGTCGGCGAGGCCGCGCAGCAGCATGCCGAGGCCGTCGATGTTTTCATCGAGGATGAAGGGCAGCGCGGTGCGGCGGCGGACCGAGACGCTCTCCTCGTAGCTCATGCAGGGCTGCTCGATATAGACGTCGAGATCGGCCACGGCGTTCACGACGCGGGCGGCGTCGGCCATGGTCCAGCCGGTATTGGCGTCGCAGACGAGGATGTCGGTGGGTGCGAGAATTTCGCGGCAGGCGCGGATGCGCTCGATGTCGTCATTGGCGTTGCCGCCGACCTTCAGCTGGAACTTTGTGTAGCCCTCGGCGCGGTATCCGGCGATCTTCTTCGCCATGGTTGCCGGGTCTTGCTGGCTGATGGCGCGGTAAAGCTTGATGTCGTCCTGCGCCGCGCCGCCGAGCAGCGTGTAGACCGGGAGGCCGGAGACCTTGCCGAGGATGTCCCAGCAGGCGATGTCGATGGGCGCCTTCACGTAGGGGTGGCCGCGCAGCACCGCATCCATGTGGCGGTTGAGGGGGCCGAGCGCCAGCGGGTCCATGCCGATGAGTTTTGGGCCGATCTCTTCGAGGCCGGCGCGGACGCCCTTGGCGTAGGCGGGCAGGTAGGCGGAGCCGAGCAGGCAGCACTCGGCATAGCCGGTGATGCCGGCATCGGTTTCCACGGCGACGACGGTCGAGTCGAAGACTTCGATGAAGTTGCCGCCGGACCAGCTGTAGCGGCCTTCGCGGAGGGGGAGGTCGGCCTGCCAGTATTTGATGGTGGTGATTTTCATCAGAAGCGGCCCTCCAGCGGCCAGGTGTCGGAGAGGCGGTAGCCGGCGGGCCAGGGATCGGTGGGATCGAGCATTTCCTGACGGGTGCCGGTGATCCACGCGCGGCCGGAGATGACGGGGACGATGGCGCGGCGGCCGCCGAGATCGACTTCGCGCTCGATCCGGCAGTGGAACTCGCTGTCGATGATCGAGCGGCCGATGAACTTTTCGCCGGTACGCATTTCGCCCCTGGCGTGGAGCAGCGCCATGCGGGCCGAGCAGCCGGTGCCGGTAGGTGAGCGGTCGATCTTGCCGGGGCGGATGGCGACAGCGTTCTTGCCGGTGAGGATGCCTTGCGCGTTGCGCTCGACAGGGGCGGTCAGCTGGCAGAACGAGATGTGGTTCCACTCGGGGTTCGTCGGGTGGGTGAAGCCGAGCTGTTCGTTGGCGGCGCGGGTGATCTTCATGCCGGTCACGGCGATGTCGCGGGCTTCGTCGGGGGTGAGCGCGAAGCCGAGACGGGCGGCGGAGACGAAGACAAAGCTGTCGCCGCCATAGCCGGTATCGACGCGGAGCGAGCCGATGCCCTCGACCTCGATGATGGCGTCGAGCCTGTCGGCGAAGGAGGGGTGGTTGGTAACGTGGATGCGCTCAGCCTTGCCGCCCTTGCATTCGGCGGTGACCTCGATGAGGCCGCCGGGGGCTTCGAGGGTGAACTGGGTGAGCGGTTCGGTCATCGGCAGGATGCCGGTGTCGAGGAGAACGGTGGCGACGCAGATGGAGTTGGAGCCGGACATGGGCGGGGTGTCCTGCGGCTCCATGATGATCCAGCCCATAGCGGCTTTCGGGTTTTTCGGCGGGACCAGCAGGTTGACGTGACGGAAGACGCCGCCGCGCGGCTCGTTGAGGACGAAGTTGCGCAGCGTTTCGTCGGTGGCGATGAAGTTGCGCTGTTCCCAGATGGTGTCGCCGGGCGGCGGGGCGACGCCGCCGACGATGACATCGCCCACTTCGCCCTCGGCATGGGCGGAGACGATGTGGATGAGTTTCGTGGTTCTCATGGGTGGGATCGGGGCGACTGATGGCCCCCCTCATCCGCCCTTCGGGCACCTTCTCCCACGGAGGGGAGAAGGCCAAGGAGCCGACGGCACGGAGAAACTTTACGCATCATTGGTCTTACAGCACCGAATTGAGGAACGCTTTTGTTTCCGGCGTCTGCGGGTTTTCGAAGATCTGCTGGGGGCTGCCGATTTCGTGGATTTTGCCGGATTTGAAGAAGGCGACGCGGTCGGAGACTTCGCGGGCGAAGGACATTTCGTGGGTGACGAGGATCATCGTCATGCCCTCCTTGGCGAGGAGCCGCATGGTGTCGAGCACCTCGCCCACGAGCTGCGGATCGAGCGCCGAGGTTACCTCATCGAACAGCATGTATTGCGGGCTCATCGCGAGGGCGCGGGCGATGGCCATGCGCTGCTGCTGGCCACCGGAGAGCTTGCCGGGGAAAGCAGTGAGCTTGTCGCCAAGGCCGACGTGTTCGAGCTGCTGCTTGGCGATTGCCTCGGCCTCTGCCTTCGACTTCTTCAGCACTTTTCGGGGGGCGAGGGTGACGTTCTCCAGCACGGTGAGATGCGGGAAGGCGTTCCATTGCTGGAAGACGATGCCGATGCGCTGGCGGAGCTTGTTGAGATCGGTGTCTCGCGCGTGCACATCGATGCCATCGACGCGGATGTGACCGCCCTGGATGGGTTCGAGGCCGTTGATGCACATCAGCAGCGTCGACTTGCCCGAGCCCGAGCCGCCGATGATGGAGACGACCTCGCCCTTCTTGACGGTGAGGCTGACGCCATCGAGTACTTTCAGGCTGCCGAAGCTTTTCTCGACGTTCTCGATTTCAATCATTCTCGCGGAACCTCTTTTCGAGACGTGCGCCAAGGCGCGAGATGGGGAAGCTGATGAGGAAGTAGATGAGCCCCGCGATGCAGAGGATGAAAAGGGGTTCGTTCTGCATGCGGGTGATGAGGATCTGCGAGCTCTTCAGCAGTTCGACGACGCCGATCCAGCCGACCAGCGCGGTGTCCTTCATCACGCCCAGCGTCAGGCCGATCCAGCTCGGTAGCATGACGCGCAGCGCCATCGGGTAGACGATCTCTACCATGTCCTGCCACCAGGTCATGCCGAGCGAACGCGCGGCGCGGCGGGTGGTGGTGGGCACGGCGAGCACGCCGCCCCGCACGATCTCGGAGCAGTAGGCCGAGGTGTAGAGCGCCAGCACGACGCAGCTGACAATGAAGGGGGAGGCCCTGATCCCAAGCATGGGGATGAAGGAGTTGACGAGGATCAACTGGATCAGCAGCGGCACCGAGCGGAAGATGTCGAGGATGAATCCGAGCGGCCAGGTGGCCCAGCCCGGCAGAACGGCCCGGGTGACGCCGAAGACGAAGCCGAGGAAGGTGCCGCCCACCACGGCGATGGCGGTGATCAGCAGCGTCCAGCCCGCACCCTGCGCGAGGAACCACAGATCGTTGAGGGAGACGGCCGTGTGAAACATGATCGCCGCCCTCAGTACCGGAACAGGCGCCAGGCAATGAGCCGCGCCCCCAACGTCACAACCTTGGCGATGAGGTAGTAGATCACCGCGGCGATGGCGAAATATTCGAAGGTGCGGAAGGTGCGCACATTGAGATCCTGCGTGACGCCGGTGAGATCGGAATTGAGGCCGACGACGACGCCGAGCGAGGTCATCAGGATGGCCCAGACCATCTGGTTGGTCATGGGGTGGAAGACCACGCGGAACATCTGCGGCAGGACGATGAGCCGGAACGCATCGAAGGCGCTTAGGCCGAGCGAGCGGGCGGCGCGCGTCTGCGTTTGCGGTACGGCGCGGAGGCCGCCCCGGAAGGTTTCGGCAAGATAGCCGGCATTGTTGAAGGTGATGCCGACGAGCAGCGCAACGAAGCTGTCGAGCCTTATGCCCAACTGGCCGAGGCCGAAATAGGCGATGTAGATCTGGAACAGGGCGGGCGTGTTGCGCGCGATCTCGACCCAGGTCAGTGCGATGGCGTTGAGCACACGGCTGTTGCTGCCGCGCATGACGGCGAGCACCACGCCAAGCGCGATGCCGATGACCATCGACAGGATCGCCAGTTCGAGCGTGACCAGCGCGCCCTGCAGCATCTGCGGCAGGGCATTGAGCGCCGGGCGCCAGTGGAAGGTGTAGTTGAACACGGCACGCTCCCCGTCAGCCGCATCAAATCACGTCGCATGCGAAGAGGGGAGCAGCAATCGCCACTCCCCTCCCTGGGTTGGATCCTAGTAGTAGACCCCCGGGACCATCAGGTTCGGAGCGGCGCCTTCGCCGACATGCTTGTTGTAGAGTTCCTGATACCGGCCCGAGCGGATCTGGTGATTGACGAACAGGTTCAGGTAGTTGAGCAGGCCGTACTCGTTCCTCAGCCCGATCAGCGAGACGTAGTCGATCGGGTAGGGCGCGTCGCCGGCGATCTTCAGGTTGGTGAAGTTGCCGGAGTTGACGGTGGCGAAGGCGACGGTCGAGGTGACGACTGTGGCGTCGATCTGACCCTGGCTCAGCGCCTGGAACACATCGGCCTGCGCCTGGAAGCCCTGGAAGGTCGAGGCCGAGCCCCAGGTCTTCATGTCATCTTCGAGCAGGATCGCTTCGAACGTGCCGGCCACCGAGCCGAGCTTCTTGCCCTTCAGCGCCTCGTAGTTGTCGATCCCTGCGTCGGTACGGGTCAGCACGACGTTGGTGAAGGCGAAGTAGGGGATCGAAAAGCCGATGGTCTTGGCGCGTTCCAGTGTATCGGAGGTCGAGGCGACACCGATATCGGCGCGGCCGGAGACGAGCGCGGGAATACGGTCGGGGAACGGGGTCTCGACATATTCGGGGTTCACGCCAAGCGCCTTGGCGAGATCGTTACAGGTATCGACGTCGAAGCCGATGGGGTTGTTGCTCGCGTCGCGCGCGCCCATGGGCGGGAAATCGAGCACGATGGCGCAGCGCAACGTGCCGGAAGCGATGATGTCGTCGAGCTTGTCGGCAAGGGCCGGCGGGATAGCGAGCATGGTCAGCAGGGCCGCTGCAGCGGCCATTGGCATCCACTTCATTCGTCTAACTCCCTTGTTTTGTAGGGCGTCAGGCTGGATCGCTCGCGCCCGTGAGTCGATAGTAGACAAACTGTATGCACGTTGACAACCATGTGCTGGGCATTGAACCCAGAGGCCTATCTGGCCCAGAAATAGGCCCGGAATCCAAGAGGGCACCGTGACCGTCCGTATTTCCTTTGCCGAACTCATCAGCCTGCTGGACCGGATCTTCCGCAATGGCGGGTGCAGCGGACCCGTTGCGGCGGCCCTTGCGCACAATATGGCGGAGGCCGAACGCGACGGCGCGACGAGCCACGGCATCTTCCGCATGGCGGGGTATCTGTCGTCGCTGAAGAGCGGCTGGGTGGACGGGCGGGCCGAGCCGCGGATTGAGGACGTGGCGCCGGGGTTTCTGCGCGTTGACGGAGCCAACGGCTTTGCCGTGCCGGCGCTCGTGGCGGCGACGGAACAGTTCATCGCCAAGGCGCGGGCCAACGGCATTGCGCTCTGCGCCATCCGCAACTCGCATCATTTCAGCGCGCTCTGGCCGGATGTGGAGCCCTTCGCCCGAAAAGGGTTCATTGCCATCGAGATGGTCAACTCGAACGCCGCCGTCGTGCCATTCGGCGGGCACAAGAAGCTCTACGGCACCAATCCGCTGGGCTTTGCGGCGCCGCGGCGGGGTGGCGAGCCGCTGGTGTTCGACCAGGCCTCGAGCGCGGTGGCGCTGGGCGAGGTGCTGATCGCGGCACGCGAGGGGCATGCGCTGGAGCCGGGCATCGGGGTGGATCGCGAGGGCAAGCCGACGACTGACCCCAATGCGGTGCTGGAGGGCGGCGCGCTGCTGCCGTTCGGCGGCTACAAGGGCTCGTCCATGGCGATGATGATGGAGATCATGGCGGCAGCGCTGGCGGGCGGGAATTTTTCGTTCGAGTACGATTTTTCCACCCATCCCGGTGCGGTGACGCCGCGGACGGCGCAGACCATGATCCTGATCGACCCGTCGCGCGGGGCGAGTTACGAGCTGGCCGATCGGATCGAGGTGCTGATCGCCGAGATGCATGCGGCCGGGCAGGACCGCCTCCCCGGCGACCGCCGCTATGCCAACCGGCGCGCGGCGGAGGTGGAGGGAGTTCCGATCCCCGATGCGGAGATGGCGGCGCTGCGGGCGCTGCTTTAGCCCGCGAACCGTGCGCCGATGCCGCCGTCGACGCGCCAGTTGGCGCCGGTGACGAAGGAGGCTTCGTCCGACAGGAGGAAGCAGATGCAGTTGGCGATTTCGCAGGGTTTTGCGATGCGGCCCATCGGGTGGACGTCGAGCACCTGCTGGCGCATTTCGGGTGGCTGGGTGGCGAGGTACTCGGCGACGAGGAAGGTCTCGGTCCAGCCCGGCGAGATGGCGTTGACGCGGATCTGCTGCGGCCCGACTTCGAGCGCCAGCGAGCGGGTGAGGCCGACGAGGCCGGACTTTGCCGCGGCGTAGGGGAAATAGCCCTTGAACGTGTGATCGGCATGGACCGACGCGATGTTGACGATGGAGCCGCGCCTTGCGGCGATCATCGCCGGCAGCACTTCGCGTGCCACCATCCAGGCGGCCTTGAGATCGACGGCGAAGACATCGTCCCACTGCGCCTCGGTCATCGTCACCGGGTCGGCGTTGGAGTTGCGGCCGGCATTGTTGACGAGGCCACTCACCGGGCCGAATTTCGAGACGACGGTCTCGTGGAAGGCCTGAATCTCATCGGCATGGCGGATGTCGCCGCGGGCGAAATGGACGCGATCTCTTGCGGCGAGGGAGGCGACGAAGGCGCGGCCAACCTCCTCCTCGATGTCGATGATCGAGACGCGTGCGCCTTCGGCGAGGGCCTTCTCGACGGTGGCCGCGCCGATGCCGCGGCTGCCGCCGGTGACGAGGATGTGCTCGCCGTCGAGCCGCCCGGCCATCAGGCGTCCACCGAAGGGGCGACGGCCACTTTGTTGGCCATCAGCCGGTCGACCTCGGCGGCGGAGTAACCGGCTTCGAGCAGGACTTCGCGGGTGTGCTCGCCGTAACGCGGCGAGCCGCGCAGGTCCGGTGCGGGCTGTTCGGAGAAGCGGATGGCGGGGGCGACGGTGCGGTATTCGCCGCCCTTCGAATGCGTCATCGTGGTGAGATAGCGTTGCGTCTGCGGGTGGGCGAGGAAGGCCTCGTAGCTGTTGACGCGGCCGCACCAGAGCCCGTGCTCGGTCAGCAATTCGTCCCAGTGGGCGACGGTGTCGGTGCGGAGTTTTTCGGCGACGGCGTCGTAGATGTCGTCGCGCCACTGCATCAGCGCCTTGCTGTCGGTCTGGCGCGGGCGCGAGGTTTTCAGCGTCTTCAGCACCGGCACGCCGATGACATCGGAGAGAACGTTGAGATCGACTTGCGCCAGCGCCAGATGGCCGTCGGTGCACTGGTAGATGCCATAGGGCGGCTCCATCCAGATCGAGGCCTGCGGGCTCTTCGAGCGCGTCGGCGCCGCCTCGGTGGACATGTAGGCGGTGAGTTCCTGGATCTGCATCTCCATGATGGCCGACACCATCGTCACCTTGATCTCCTGGCCGCGACCGGTAACGCCGCGCGCCACCAGCGCCGCCAGTACGCCTTCGGTGAGGAGGTGCGAGGCGGAGACGTCGACCATGTAGAGCGGGGATGGGTGGGGCAGTTCTGTCGAGCGGCCGGCATTCATGGTGAGGCCTGCGAAGCTCTGCACCAGGAGGTCCTGACCGGGGCGGTCTTTCAGCGGGCCATCCTCGCCGTAACCGGAGATCGAGCCGTAGACGAGGCGCGGGTTGATCCGCGAGAGCGTCGCGTAGTCGATGCCGAGCTTGCTGGCGACGCGCGGGCGAAAGTTCTGCACCAGCACGTCGGCGTCCTTCACCATGCGGTAGAGCACCTCGCGGCCGGCGTCGGCCTTGAGGTCGAGGATCAGCGAGCGCTTGTTGCGGTTGAGGGTGATGAAGGTCGTCGCATCGCCGAATTTGGTGATGCCCGCCATCGTCGAATAGCGCGAGAAATCGCCACCGCCGGGGGCCTCGACCTTGATGATCTCGGCGCCCATTTCGCCCATGCGCTGGGTGCACATGGGACCGGCAAGCGCGATGGTGAGGTCGAGCACCTTGAGGCCGGTGAGCGGGCCGCGGTTGAGTGGGGTCCGGTCGTTCATTTCGTTTGTCTCTCAGCGGCCGCGGAATACGGGGTCGCGCTTTTCGGCGAAGGCCGCGATGCCTTCGGCGGCGTCTTCGGTGCCCATGCAGAGCGTATAGCCATCGTTCTCCCAGGCCAGCCCCTGCATGATCGAGGTGCCCTGGCTCTGCCGGATGATGTTCTTGGCCGACTGCACGGCGATGGGCGGGTTCTTCGCGAGGCGCGCAGCGATCGCATTGACGCGCGGCCAAAGCTCCTCGACGGAGACGAGATCCTGCACGAAGCCGACGCGGTGCGCCTCGGCGGCGGGGAAGATGTCGCCGGTGAGGATCCAGCGCGCCGCGTTGCCGTAGCCGATGAGGCGGGGCAGGATCGAGGTATTGCCGGAGCCCGCATGCCAGCCGCGCTGCACTTCCGGCGCGCCGAAGCGCGAGCGGTCGGTGGCGACGCGGATGTCGCAGCTCATCGCCACTTCGAGGCCGCCGCCCAGGCAGTAGCCGTCGATGGCGGCGATGGCGGGTTTGCGCAGCTTCAGAAGCGGCGCGATGTAGTCGCGGTCATACTCGGCGCGGTTGCGCTGCTCCCACGGCTCGCCAAGGTCATCGAGCGCGCCGACATCGGAGCCGGCGGAGAAGGCGCGGTCGCCGGCGCCGGAAACCACCAGCACCTTGATGTCGTCGCGGTAGTCGACCTCCTTGCAGATGCGGACGAACTCGCCGCCCATCGCCGCCGTTATGGCGTTGAGCTTCTTCGGGCGGTTCATCTGCAGATGCGCTACACCGTTCTCGATGGTGTAGAGGATATGCGGTTCTTCGGTCATTGCGCTGGTGTCCGGGTCAGGAAACGAGGGTCAGGGTGACGCGCCAGTCGCGGCGCTCGCCCGGTGAAAGAGGTGCGGCGCCTGCGGCGATGGCTTCGCCGAGCGTGCCGGCCGAGGCGTTGGTGGGTTCGAGCGCGACCTCGTGATGGCCGCCTGGTCCGGGCCATGCGCCATAGGTGATCCAGATGCCGAGGTGCTCGATCGTGTCGTCCCAATCGAGTTGAAGCCACTGGCCGGGCTGGCCGAGCCGCGCCCTGCCGCCACCGACGCCGGCAGCGTAGAATTTTCCGGCGAAGTTGGTGGTCTGGGGCTGCACGGTATCGAGCGGGAAAGCGATGCGGGTGTTCGGCCCGGGCCACGAGACTTCCGTCTCATCGAGGATCGTGCCGCCGAGCGAGAGGTGGGCGGAGGCTAGGCGTGTGACGCCGGGTATCTCGATGCGGTCGCCGTCTTCTATGGCGAAGAGGCTGTGGAGGGCCCAGAGGTATGGCAGGGGCTTGCGGCTGAGGTTGGTGACGCTGTAGCGCGCGATGAGCGTGTTGTCGTCGAGCTCCAGCGCGCGGGTGAAGCGGAAGATTTCGGCGGCGTAGGTGGTGGTGAGCGAGGTGGGCGTGCGAGCGTCAACCGTCCATGGACGGCCCCAGAGATCGCCGTGATCGCGGAGTTTTCGGCCCCAGGCGGTGGCGCTTGCGTCCCACGGGGAGACGGTGGGGAAACACTCGTCCCAGCCCACGCCCTCGTCGCCGAGATAGATCGCGTCCTCGCCGGTGCTAGGGCTCTCGCCGCCCTGCGAGATCCATTCGCGGCCGGTGGTCTTATCGAGCAGGCTCGTGACGCGGGCGCCATAGTGTGGGGCTATGCCGACGCGCAGGCGGTCGTTCTCGAGGGTGATGCTGCTCACATCAGCCTCCGGAAGCGGCGGCGCGCGCCTGGGCTCGTTCGGCCCGCGCCATGCGCCACTGGCCGATGGCCACGGCGACGATCAGTAGAAAACCCTTGGCGACGAGCTGGTAGAAGGTGGGGATACCGAGGAGGTTCATGCCGTTCGAGAGGGTGGCAAGGAGCACAACCGCGAGCATGGTCCCGACAATGGTGCCTTTGCCGCCGGCGAGGATGGCGCCGCCGAGGAACACTGCGGTGATGGCTTCGAGTTCAAGGCCCTGCGTGCCCGAGGCAGGCTGGCCGGAACTGGTGCGCGCCGTGACCAGCACACCGGCCAGTCCGGCGAGCGCCCCCGAGATGGTGAAGATGTAGAACCGCATCCGCGTCAGGTTGATGCCGGCAAGACGGGCGGCCGCAGGGTTGCCGCCCATCGAATAGATCGAGCGGCCGAACACGGTTGAACTCAGCACAAAGTGGCCGATCGAGGCGATGACGATGAGCAGGATCAGCGACACCGGAATGCCGGGAAAGCCACCGCCTTCAAGGACGCGGCCCGAGCCGATCCAGGCGAAGTTCTGATCCAGCACGCCGATGGGCCGCCCTTCGGGCGCGATGAGGAAAGCGAGGCCGCGATAGGCGGAAAGGGTTGCGAGAGTCGCCACCACCGCGTTGACGCGGAGGTAGGAGATGATCGCGGCGTTGACGACGCCCAGCAGGGCTCCGGCGAGCACGCCGAAGAACACGCCGCCGATGACCGTGCCCACATAGGTCACGAAGATCGCCGAGACGACGGAGGCGACGCCGGCCATGGAGCCGACCGAGATATCGAGCGCGCCCGAGACGATGACCATGGTCATGCCGACGCCGAGCAGCCCGACCACCGACAGGTTCATGCCGATGTTCATGATGTTGCGCGGGGCAAAGAAGAACGGCGTCTGGCTGGCGATGATCGCGACAAGGATCACCAGCGCGATGACCAGCGACAGGTTCTCGGCACCAATGAAGCGGGTGATTGCCGCGAACGGGTTTTCGCGGTGCGCCGGGGCGGGGGTCGTGTTCGGGGTGACGTCGGTCATTCGCACACTCTTCGACGTTCTCACGCGGCCCGCTGGCCGAGCGCGTGGTTGAGGATGGCCTCTTCGGAAGCGTCCCGCTTCTCGATGGGCGCGGAGATCGTGCCGCCATGCATCACGACGATGCGGTCGGCGAGCGAGAGCAGTTCGGGCATTTCCGAAGAGATGAGCATGATGGCGATGCCGGACTTCGCGAGGTTGTCGATCAGCCGGTAGATCTCGGCCTTGGCGCCCACATCGACGGCACGGGTCGGCTCGTCGAGGATCAGTACCTTGGGCTTGGCAGCGAGCCAGCGGGCGAGCACCACCTTCTGCTGGTTGCCGCCCGAGAGCTTGCCGACCTCCTGCTCGAGTGAGGGGGTCTTGATCTCGAGGCTGCGGATCAGCGGCTGGACCGTGTCGACCATCATCTTGTTGCGCAGCACGCCCCAGCGGGCGAGCGAGGAGAACACCGCCATCGAGGCATTCTCCATCACCGAGCGGACGAGGATCAGGCCCTCGCCCTTGCGGTCTTCCGGCGCAAAGCCGATCGATGAGCGGATCGCGTCCTGCGGCGAGCGGATGTTGACGAGCCGGCCGCCGACGCGGACCTCGCCGGAGCGGCGGTGGTACTCGCCGAAAATGACCTTGGCGAGTTCGGTGCGGCCGGCGCCGACGAGGCCGGCAAAGCCGAGGATTTCGCCGGCGCGGATGGTGAAGCTGATGTCGTGGTGCCAGCGGCTCGAGAGGTTCCGGACATCGAGAACGACCTCGTCGCGGGTCGTTTCCTCGCGCGCAAAGCCGTAGCTGAGGTCGCGGCCGACCATCATGCGCACCACCTCCTCGGGGGTGGTCGTGGCGGTCTCCTTGATGCCGATCAGCTTGCCGTCGCGGAGCACGACGATGCGGTCGGAGATGGCCATCACCTCCTGCAGGCGGTGCGTGACATAGATGATCCCGAGGCCGCGCTCGCGCAGCTTGCGGATCAGCGCAAAGAGGCGATGCGTTTCGTCGGCGGTGAGCGATGATGTTGGCTCGTCGAAGGCGAGGACTTTGACGCCCGGCTTCAGCGCCTTGGCGATCTCGACGATATGGCGCTGGGCGGGGGAGAGGCTGCTGCCCATCGCGTTGAGGTCGAGCATGCCGTCGAAGCCGCATTCGAGGAGCAACTGGTGCGCATCGGCGCGGAGCTTTCGGAAATCGACGACGCCGCTCTTTTGCGGCAGTTCGCCGACGAAGATGTTCTCGGCTGCGGTGATGTGCGGGACGATCTCGGGCTCCTGGCGCACCAGGCGGAAGCCGGCGCGGCGCGCTTCGAGCGGGGAGGAATGGCTGACCTCGGCGCCATCGAGCAGGACTTTGCCCTCATCGAGCTGGTAGTCGCCGGAGAGGATTTTCAGGAGCGTCGACTTGCCTGCGCCATTCTCGCCAACAAACGCGACGACCTCGCCGCGGCGAACGTCGAAGCTGAGATTGGTGAGCGCGCGGACGTTGGGGAACGCCTTGCCGACGCCGCGGATTTCGAGAACGGGGGTGTCGCTCATCTGTGTGCCCGGAAGGTGGTGGGGCGAGAGCCGGAATGGCCTCGCCCCGCCGGAAGCATCAGGTGCAGGGCATCGTGTCCTTGTAGTTCGTCGGATTGACGATGGTGGTGTTGGCCACCGTGTTGGGCGGCAGCGGCGTGCCCTTGTCGATCGCCGCGATCAGCGCGTTGGCGGCGGCGGTGCCGACATCGATGCCCGAGATGTAGAGTGCGGCCTTGAAGCCGGACGCCTGGCCTGCGGCCCACGGGCGGCAGGCTTCATAGGCGCCGAGGCCCACTGCGATGATGTTGTCGGGCGAGAAGCCGGCATTGGTCAGCGCGTTGAGCGTGCCCAGCACGCCTTCGTCATTGCAGCCGAAGACCACCCAGTGCTCGACATCGGGGTGCGCGGTGATCACCGGACCGGCGGCATCGAGGGCGGAGTTGGTGGTGCCGTCATAGGCGACGGGGAAGATCTTTGCGGCATCGGCACCGGCCTTGGTGACTTCGTCGCGGGAGGCGGTGGTGCGGTCGTTGCAGACCGACAGCGTCTGCACTTCGACCGACAGGATGCCGTAGTTGCCCGAGAGCCAGTTCGAGGCCTTGAGGAGGTCCGCAGCCGCGACCCCGACCTTGGTGCCCATGTCCTTGCCGTCGAAGCCGACATAGGGGACAGCGGCGCCCGCACCATCCTTCAGCGAGTCATCGGTGGCAACGAGCGGAATCTTGGCATCGGCGGCGGCCTTGGTGACAGCCGGCCCGATGGCCTGGTCCGGCGCGGTGATGGCGATGCCCTTCGCGCCCGATGCGATTGCATCGGTGATGGCGTTGATGGCGAGGTTGGCGTCGAGCTCGACGTTGATGGTCTTGGCTTTGTAGCCGGCCGCTTCGGCAGCCTTGGTGAAGCCGGCGGCCTCGTCGATGAAGTACTGCTGGGTGCCGGACTTGTAGATGCCGACGATCAGCTTGTCCTGGGCGATGGCGGTGCCGCTTAGCGCGAGGCCGAACAGCCCGGCCGCAAGCAGGGCGCGCGAAAGCGCACGAGACGTTCTGGTCATGTGGTCCTCCCTGACCGATGGAATTTCTTCGACGTGCCAGCCCTTCGTGGGGCGAGGTCTCCGTTGACGGAAATCAGGATTATCTGTTTATCATACAAAGTCAACGCACCGAAGAATGTGCCGACGGGAGGACGAATGGAGCGGTTGCGCGGCAGGGTGGCGATCGTCACCGGGGCGGGTCAGGGGATTGGCGAAGCGATCGCGCGGCGCTTTGCGGCCGAAGGCGCGCGGGTGGTCGTGGCCGATATCAACGCCGGGACCGGTGAACGCACCGCCGCGACGCTCCGGGAGAGCGGCCCGGAGGCGGTGTTTCTCCCGTGTGACGTGGCCGATGCGGCTAGCGTTGCGGCGATGGTCGCAGAGACTGTCGCCCGGTTCGGGGCGGTCGATGTGCTCATCAACAATGCCGGGATCGCGGTGTTCGGCGATCCGCTCGAGATCAC
The DNA here is from genome assembly GCA_035433065.1 of Devosia sp. Classification (GTDB taxonomy): domain Bacteria; phylum Pseudomonadota; class Alphaproteobacteria; order Rhizobiales; family Devosiaceae; genus Devosia_A. The sequence goes on from DAORUH010000011.1 coordinate 27,441, forward strand.
CGACGCCGACTGGGCGCGGTGCATGTCGGTGGACCTCGATGGCGTGTGGCATTGCTGCCGGGCCGTGCTGCCGCACATGCTGGAGCGGGGCCGCGGTGCGATCGTCAACATCGCGTCGAACCATTCGTTCCAGATCATCCGCAACACCTTTCCCTATCCGGTGGCCAAGCACGGGCTGCTCGGGCTGACGCGTTCGCTGGCGCTCGAATATGCGGGGCGCGGGATCATCGTGAACGCGATTTCGCCGGGCTATATCGATACCCCGCTCAACCAGAAGATGTTCGCCGAAGATCCCGATCCGGATGCCCGGAAAAAGGTCGAGGCGAAGCAGCCGCTCGGCCGTCTCGGGCGGCCTGATGAGATCGCCGCGGTTGCGGCGCTGCTGGCGTCCGACGAGGCGCGGTTCATCGTCGGCGCGAACATCGTGGTCGATGGCGGCGTCACCATCCGCATGTACGAGTAGGAGGAAGGCCCATGGCCGTATCGGTGAAGACCGCCGTCGCCTGTCACAACGTGCTCGGAGAGGGCGCCTACTGGGACGCGGCGTCGCAAAAGCTGTGGTGGGTGGATGTGCCGCTGCCATCGAAGCTGCAGAGCCTCGATCCGGCGTCGGGGAAGGTCGAGAGCTTCGCCATGCCGCAGATGGTGACGAGCGTACGGGCGCTGCGCGACGGCAGCGGCCTCATCGTTGCCTGTCACAGCGGCGTGGCGCGCTTCGACTTCGCCTCCAGAACGCTGACGCATCTTCTCAACCCCGATCCGGCAAAACCCTACAACCGCTCCAATGATGGCGGCACCGATGCCAGAGGCAGGTTCTGGTTCGGTACGATGCAGAATAACCTGCAGCCCAATGGGGCGGGGATAGATCTGGTCGAGGGGGCAGGGACGCTCTACCGGCTCGATCCGGATATGACGCTGAGTGCGCATGAGAGCGGGATCTGGATTTCGAACACCGTGTGCTGGAGTCAGGATGGCCGCACGATGTATTTTTGCGATACCGCGTCGGGCGTGATCTCGGCCTATGATTTCGATCTTGATGACGGGGTGATTTCCAACAAGCGGCCGTTTGCAGAGTTCGATCGGGGTGTGCCCGATGGTTCGACGGTGGATGCCGACGGGTGCCTGTGGAATGCCCGCTGGGACGGCGGCTGCGTCGTGCGGTTCACGCCGAAGGGCGAGGTCGACATGGTGCTCGACGTGCCGGTGGCGAAGCCGACGAGCTGCAGTTTTGGCGGGCCGGATCTTTCCGATCTCTACATCACCTCGGCGAGCTATGGGGCGACGGAGGCAGAACTGAGGGCCGCCCCCGATTCCGGGAATCTCTTCGTCTGCCGGCCGGGCCCGAAGGGTTTTGCCGCGGCATCGTTCGGCTGAGGCATCGCTACTGGTCCAACCGGTGCCGCGCCGCGAGTGCGGTGAGCACCGGGCCCTGGCCCCACGGCACGATGTAGCCGCGCGGCACGTGCCAGTAGTGGCCCTGCACCAGCGCCGCATAGACGGCCGCTGACACGCCCTGCAGGTTCCCCTGCGCGTCGAGGTTGCGGTACATCGCGTCATAGGCGCGGTCGGCCGCTTCGCGGAAGCGGTCGGCGGGCAGGATGCCGAGGCGGATGCCGCGATAGAAGGCCGTTGCCATGAAGGCGGCGGTCGATGACTCGGGGCCGGACTCGGGCTCATGCACCATGGCCCACCAGTTGCCGTCCTCGAGCTGCCAGCCGCGCATGGCTTCGGCGAGCCCCTGGGTCTTCTGCACCACGGCATCATGGCCGCGGCTGGACTTGTCGGCGTGCTCGACCACGTCGATGAGGCCGAGCAGGCCCCAGCCCTGTCCGCGGCCCCAGCCGCGGATGTACGATTTGCCCGTCTTTTCGAGCCAGTAGTGGTTGTAGGTGCCGAGCTCCGGGTCGAACAGCAGCTGGCAGTAGCCGAGGATCTCGTCGACGGCGCGTTGTGACCATTCCTCCCCGCCGTCGATGGCCGCGAGGTGGGCGTAGAAGGGCGGGTCGAAGTGCATGCAGTCGAGCCAGATGCCGGCGCCCGGGTCTTTCATGAGTTCCTGCTGCGCGGCGTCGAGCGGCACGCCGCCATAGGGCTGGCGCAGGGCGCGCAGCGTGTCCTCGAAGGTGATGCTGACGCCATGCACCCGGCGGCGGGCGTAGAGGTGCTCGGCCAGCTTCTTCACCGCAGCGAACAGCACCTGGTCGTCTGTGCGCTTGACGATTTCGCACATGGCGTGGCCGGGGGCGGTGTTGTCGTCGAGCTGGTAGGGTTCCATGCGGGTCGCCCAGGCACGGAAGAAGCCTTGGGAGAAATCCTGCCAGGTGGAGAGGCCGAGCAGGTCGCCGGCGGCGATCAGGCCCTCGAAACCCACCGAGTCGCCGTAGAACCAGCCCTTGAATTCGTGCTGCTGCAGGCGTTCCGCCACCCGCTTGAATAGCTGGCGCTGCGCGCCCGTAAGCTCAGTCATGTCGTCCCTCTGCCGGGGCCCGCTAGTCGTTGAGCGCGAAACCCTCGTTGGCATCAATGATGGCGCGTTCGATCAAGAGCCGCATCGCGATCTGGGCCTGCTCCGCATTGCCGGCGGCGAATGCGTCGTAGACGTCCTGATGCAGCTGGTTGGTTTCCTCCATGCCAACGAGCCGGTTCGTTGATCCGCGCGCCTGCATCTGCAGGTCGATCGACAGCGACAGGGCCGCTTCGATGACCGAGAAGAGCTGTTCGAGGATTTCAGACCCGACCGCGGCGAGGAACGCGCGGTGAAATTCGAGATCGTGGGCGATGAAATGGTCGCGTTGTTCCTGCGGCGTGGAGGATTCGGTGAGCACCGCGAGCGTGCCCTGCCAGGCGGCATGGATGCGCGCCTTGGCTTCGGGCGTGCCGTTCGCCGTGGCGATCCAGACAACGCCGGGCTCAAGCGCCAGGCGCACCTGCAGCAGGTCGCGCAGCAGCGTCTTGCGGTCGGCCGCCTCGATGCGCCACTGGATGAGATCGGGGTCGAGCAGGCGCCAGTTGGCGCGCGGCATGACCGTTGTTCCCTCCATCTGGCGGCTGCGCACCAGGCCCTTGGCGTTGAGGATGCGCATTGCCTCGCGGACGACGGACCTGCCGACCTGCAGCTCTTCGACGAGTTCGGCCTCGGTCGGCAGCGTGTCGCCCGAGGCAAACTCGCCGCCGACGATCCGCCTGCCGAGATCGGCGACGACGTCGCCCAGCAAGCCGCGTACCTGCATGAGTCCGGCCAGACCGGCTTTTTTGGCCAGTCCCGCCCGCTTCTTCAACACCATGACGCCCCTGTTCCCCTCACGTGGCCGGCGCCCCCCGCCAGCCACTCCGCCTTTTACCTCCCTTTGCCACAATGACGAGTGGTCATCAGAATGTATGTTTATCAGACAAAGTTTCGCAGGGCGCAAGAGGAGGGTGTCCGGTGATGGGGTTGAAGAGAGAGGAAGCGGGCGCGGAGAGGGTGGTGCTTACGCGGCCGCACGCCACAGTCAGCCCCGGCCGTTCGGCGGCGAGGACGGCTGTGAGATTAGCAGGCGGCGAAGATGCGGGGATAAATGGGGGCGTGACGCTGCCGGCAATTGCGGCTGGCCCATGCGGGCATCTGCGTCAGGCACTACGGAGCGATGGTGGAGCTGAGGGGAATCGAACCCCTGACCTCATCATTGCGAACGATGCGCTCTCCCAACTGAGCTACAGCCCCGCTCCGAATGCCGGGCCTTTTAGCCAATAAGAACGCGTTGGCCTAGCCCCTTTTTTCGGTTGTCTTTTCGCGGGGGGAGCCGCGGACGAGGCCGAGCTCGATCAGGCTGCGGGCGGTGGCGGCTGCGGCGGCTTCGGCGGAAATGAAGGCGCGGCCGAGGAGGGCGGTTCCGGCGCTGGTGTCAAAGTGGCGGGGATGGCCGAGATTGGCGACGGCGGCGCGGGCGTCGCGGTCGAACAGGGCGTAGAGGCGGACGAGGGCGTCGGGGGCCTCGCGGCGGGGCAGGCGGGCGGCGAACCGGGGTTCGCTTTTCGCCAGGTGCCGGGCGAGATCGATGAACTGGATGGGAGGCGCGGCGGCGATATGGCGGCGGCCGGCGGCACGCGGGCTGGTCATGGCGTTGACGTGGAGCGCCGCAACATCGCGGACATCGACGAGTTCGAGTTGCATGCGCGGCACGAAGGGCACCCCGGAGAGCAGGCGCTTGATGAGGAGGGCCGAGACGCCGTGATCGGCACCGAGCAGCGGGCCGAGGACGACGACGGGGTTGATGACCGCCAGATCCCCGGTGCGGCCGGCGGCTTCGGCCAGCGACCAGGCCTCAAGCTCGGCGCGGGTCTTGCTCTCGGTGTAGGCGCTGATGCCTTCGGCATCGAGGTTCGACCAGTCGGCCTCGCTGAACGCCGTCTTTTCCGGCGGGTGCCCGTAGGAAATGGCGGCGGCGGACGAGGTGACGACGATGCGCTCGACATCGGCGCTGAGCGCGGCGGCGAGGCAGCGGCGAGTGCCCTCGACGGCGGGCCGGATCAACTCGTCGCGGTCCACGGGCATGCGGACGGTGAGCGGGGAGGCGATGTGCTGGACGTAGCGCACGCCGCGCATCGCTTCACGCCAGCCGGCGTCCTCCATGAGATCGAGCGGCACGAATTCGAGGCGGGAGAGATCGGCGCCGGCGCGCTCCAGCATTTGCGCGACTTCGCCGGCGCGGCTCATGTCCCGCAGGCTGCCGCGGACGTGGTAGCCGGCATAGAGCAGCGCCAGCGCGACGTGGCTGCCGATGAAGCCGGAAATTCCGGTGAGGAGGACGCGGCCGGTGGGCATGTCGATCAGGCAAGCCCCTGCGAAATGGCGCTGCGAGCGGTGGCGACGAACATTTCCTCGCCGGAAATGAACGGCCGGCCGAGCAGCGCCTTGGCGTCGACCGCGTCGGTGGTCTTGTGGGTGCCGAGCTCGCCGATATTGCCGCGCATGTCGGCATCGAATTTTGCGAACAGGCGCGCCACCCAGTCGGGCACCTCGACCTTCGGGATCTTTCGCGCCCGCTCGGGGAAGGCATCGCGCAGGATGTCGGCCATCTGCGCGAGCGTGTAGGTGCCGTTGCCCATCGGGTAGCGGTGGCCGCCCGCGGCGGGCGTCTCCATCGCCTTGACGTGCAGCGCTGCGACATCGCGGACGTCGATCGAGACCATCGCCACGCGGGCGGTGGCGGGCAGGCTCCCGTTGATCAGGCGGATGACCACCTGCGCCGAGGTGCCGGGGTCGTTGTCGAGCAGCGGGCCGTAGACGTTGCCGGGGTTGATGGTGACGAGGTCGTTGCGGCGGCCGAAGCGCTCGACGATGTCCCAGGCAGCGCGCTCGGCGCGATATTTCGATTCGACGTAGGCGTTGACCGTGGGGCTGTCGACATTGGTCCAGTCGTCAGCGGTGAAGGGGGCGGTGCGGGACGGATCGTGCCCGTACATGATCGCCGCCATCGAGGAGGTGAGGACGACGCGCTCGACATTGGCGCGGAAGGCCGCGGTGAGCGCGTGGCTGGTGCCTTCGACGGCGGGGCGGATCAGCGCGTTGCGATCGCGCGGGATGTTGATGAGGAAGGGCGAGGCGACGTGCTGGAGGTAGCGCACGCCCTCCATCGCTTCGGTCCAGCCGGTGTCCTTGAGGAGGTCGAGCGAGACGAATTCGAGCCGCGCGATATTGGCGCCGGCATTGCGCAGCGTCTTGCGCACCTTGTCGGCCTTGTCGGGCGAACGGACAGAGCCGCGTACGACATAGCCGGCCTCGAGCAGTTGCAGGGCGACGTGCCCGCCGATGAAGCCGGATATGCCGGTGACAAGAACGCGATCGGGCATGGGTGGTCTCCGGTTCGGTTGGTGGAACCTATGGGGCGGCGGCGCCGGAAGTTCCAGCCCCCACAACGCGCGGGGGGCGGACAGGTTGAGGCGCCGGGCGGCCTTTCGGCTTCCGGGTCGTGGTGCCATTCCTCTCGTTTGCCCATGAGTTGGGCGGCCCCGGGACGCATCGTGCCCCTGAGTGAGAGTGTATGAGGCGCGATGCGCCCCGGGGGTGCCCGGCTTTCTTACGAAGGGTAGTCGAAACCGGGGGCCCATACCCCTGCCTCGTCCGCAACGCACAGGGCCTGGTGCGACCACCTACCCCTCCGGACTGCCCCACCGCCGCATTCGTCGTACGTTCCGCCCGCGCGGTGGAGTGGGGGGATTATGCGGGTGGGGTTTGGGGCGGGGGATAAGTTCTTTCAGCACCCACCGGTATGGCGGCGGTGGGAGGCGGGTTTCGAGCGCCCGTTCTTCGTGGTTCGATGGCGTGGGTGCCCCACGAACCCTCGGCCGTCATGGCCGGGCGTGACCCGGCCATCCATTCGATGTTCCGGCGCGTCGGAGGGATCGAGTGGGCCCCCGGGTCGAGCCCGGGGGTGACGCGGTGGGGAGGAGAGACTTGGGGCGACTGGGGGAGCGTGGTGGGGGGATGGACCGGATGGGGCCGCGCGAGGGGCACGGTTCGAGCAGTGGATTCCGGCGTTCGCCGGTATGACACCGGTGGGGAGGCCAGTATTGGTGACCGCCTCGCCCCCACCCGAGCTCTGCTACGGACCTTCGGTCCTAAGCGCCGCTACCCTCCCCGCAAAGGGGGAGGGTGAAGAGGGGCGTCAGTTCACGGTGGCCCAGGTGCCGGTGCGTTCGCTTTCGAAGATGGCGTCGAGGATGCGCATTTGCTGGATGGCGTCTTCGATGCCGTAGGGGAGCGGTTGCTCGCCGAGGACGGCGAGGGCGAAGGCTTCGGCTTCTTCGGTGTACTGGTCGACCGGGCGGATGATTTCACGGCGGGCGAGGGTGCCGCCGAGGGCGGCGCCGTGGTCGATGTCGATGGCGGTCGCGGTGTCGGGCGGGGCGTTGAAGGGGATCTTGATTTCGACGCGGCCCTTGGTGCCGATCACTTCGACCGACTGGTGCGGGACGAGCTGGGTGGAGCAGATGAAGCTCAGCTGCCGGCCGTTGCCGAAGTCGGCGATAATGCTCGCCTGGCGGTCGGTCTTGAAGGTGGGGTCGCGATCGACGAGGGCGACGACGCGTTTGGGTTCCGCCTCGAACAGGAAGCGCGAGCCGACGACCGGGTAGCAGCCGATATCCATGATGCCGCCGCCGCCGATATCGGCCATGTTGCGCACGTTCGCGGGGTCCATGTTGTAGTAGCTGAACACGGCGCGGATGGCGCGGACCTCGCCCAGCTCGCCCGACCGGACGATGTCGCGGGCGCGCTGCCATTGCGGGTGGAAGCGCACCATGAAGGCTTCCATGACGATGCGGTCCTTGGGGACTTCGCGCAGCAGTTCGGCTTCTTTGGCATCCATCGCCACCGGCTTTTCGCACAGCACGTGCTTGCCGGCCTTCGCGGCGGCGACGGTGAGGGGGACGTGGAGGTGATTGGGCAGCGGGTTGTAGATCGCGTCGATGTTCGGATCGGCGAAGAGTTCTTCGTAGGTGCCGTAGGCGCGGGCGTTGGGGAGGCCGAGCCTGTCGAGCGCGGCGCGGGCGCGGGCGGTGTCGCGGGAGGCGAGCGCCACGACCTCGGAATGCGGGGATTTGAGGATGCCGGGGATGACCTTGTTCACCCCGATCTTCGCGGTCGAGATGATCCCCCACCGCACCTTCTTGCCGTCTGCCATGCTGCGCTCCCCTGTTTGTGGGGATTGGTAGCGCAGGGGCGCGGGGGATGCCAGCGGGGGCGGGGCCGGGTGGGGTGGTGCCACGCCTTCGTGGTTCGACAAGCTCACCATGAAGGCTGCCGGGGCTCCTCACCACATTGCAAATGACCCGGCGGTCATTTATAAATGACTCGTCAGTCAGTTGTGGGTGCCATGAGCGACACGGAGCAGCGCGGGCCAAAATTTCGGCGGCGGGCGGAGGCCCGGCCGGATGAGGTGCTGGATGCGGCGCTCGATCTCTTCATGGAGAAGGGGTTTGCGGCGACGCGGGTCGAGGACATTGCGAAGCGCGCCGGGCTGAGCAAGGGCGCGGTCTACCTCTACTTTCCCAGCAAGGAGAAAATCCTCGAGGGGCTGGTGCACCGGGCGCTGGTGCCGGTGGCGGAGAGTGCGCTGGCCTATGCGACCGGCTATGACGGCGATCCGCGGCTGGTCATCACCATGATGATGAAGCTGATCGCGACCCGCCTCAGCGACCCCAAGGTGAACGCCATCCCGGCGCTGATCGTGCGCGAGGTGCGCACGTTTCCGGAGCTGGCGGAGATGTACCGGCGCGAGGTGCTCGACCGCGTTCTGCCGGTTGCCGAGGGACTGATCCGGAGGGGCGTCGAGCAGGGATATTTTCGGCCGGTCGATCCGGAACTGACCATCCGCTCGATCGTCGGGCCGATCCTGCTCCACATCGCGATGATGGAAATCTTCGGCATCACGACGAAGGACGGCTTCGCCATCGAGGCGCTGATCGACAACCACCTGAGTATTCTTTTCGACGGCCTCAGCGCGCCGGGCGGCAAGCGCTGGAACGCCCCGTCGCACCACGCTGCGGGGGAGTGAGGATGTCATGAGCACGTTTCTTGCCTGGCTCACCGGCCTTGTCGGCCTCGTCATTCCCGGGTTCGGCGGCACCGCTGTGCCGAGCTGGAACGGCTATGTCGAGGCCAGCTACACCTATGTGGCGGCGGCGTCGCCCGGGACCATCGCTTCGCTCAAGGTGACGGAGGGCGACGAGGTTGCGGCGGGGACGGTGCTGTTCACGCTCAGCGACGGGCAGTACCGCGCAGCGGCGGCGGCGGCGGAGGCGCGGGTGAGCGCGGCCGAGGCGGCGCTCGACAATCTCAGGACCGGCGGGCGCGAGGATGAGATCGATGTGATCCGCGCGACGCTGTCGAAGGCGCAGGCGGACCTGAGCCTCGCGCGGGAAACGTCGGCGCGGACGGGCAAGCTGTTCGCCGAGGGGCTGGCGGCGCAGTCGAAGTACGATCAGGACCGGGCGACGCTGGCGAGCGCCGAGGCGAATGTCCGGCAGTTGCAGGCGCAACTGCGGGTCGCGGAACTGCCGGCGCGTGACGCGCAGGTGCTGCAGGCCGAGGCCAATCTCACCGCGGCGAAGGCCGATGCGGACCGGGCGCGCGCCGACCTCGATGATCGCACGGTGACGGCGCCGGTGGCGGGGCGGGTCGAGCGGCTGTTCTTTGCGGCGGGCGAGATGGCGGGGGCAGGGACGCCCGTGGTGTCGCTGCTGCCGGCCGATGCGCTGAAGGTGCGGTTCTATGTGCCCGAGGCCGAGCGGCCGTCGCTGGCGCTCGGCGATACGGTGGCGGTGAGCTGCGATGGGTGCCCCGAGGGGCTGACGGCGCGGCTCAGCTACTTTGCCTCCGATCCGCAGTTCACGCCGCCGGTGATCTATTCGCGCGAGGAGCGGCAGCGGCTGACCTTCGTAGTGGAAGGCGTGCTCGACAAGGGATCGGAACTGTTGCCGGGCCAGCCGGTGAGCATCGAGAGGCGGCAGTGAACGTCCCCGGGGAAGAGGAGGCGCCGGTTATTGACGTTCGCCACCTCACCAAGCGGTTTGGCGACAAGACGGTGGTGGATGATTTTGAGATTCGCGTCCCAAAGGGCACGATCTACGGGTTTTTGGGGCCCAACGGGTCGGGCAAGACGACGACCATCCGCATGCTGTGCGGCCTGCTGACGCCGGACGAGGGGGAGGGGACCTGCCTCGGCTACGATGTGCGGCGCGAGGCGCAGCAGATCAAGGAACACGTCGGCTACATGACGCAGAAGTTCTCGTACTACGAGGACCTGTCGATCCGCGAAAATCTCGATTTCGTGGCGCGCATGTACCGGCTCGACCGGCGCAAGGAGCGGGTCGACGAGGCGCTGGAAGGGCTGGGGCTGAGGGACCGCGAAAAGCAGCTCGCGGGCTC
>DAORUH010000012.1:0-36041 GCA_035433065.1 Devosia sp.
GCGGTCGAACTGGCGCCGGGCGGCATCACCGTCAACGCCATCGCCCCCGGCTACTTCCTCACCGACGGCAACCGCGTCACCCGCGATGCCAACCCGGAATTCCACCAGAAGATCGCCAACCGCATTCCCACCGGCCGCTGGGGCGACCCGCCCGAACTCGCCGCTGCGGCCCTCTACCTCGCCTCGCGCGCCGCCAGCTTCACCACCGGCAGCGTCATCACCGTCGACGGCGGCATGACCATCGCCATCTGAATCGGGGCCGTCCGGCATAGGGGTGCAGGACGGCCCGATTTCTGCTATGCGTCCCGTCAAGGTTGACGGATGCTGCTCGAAAGAGAGACTTCCCTTGACGCGATACGATCGTCGGTCGCCCTCGCGGCGGCCGGGCGCGGGCGGGTCGTTGTCGTCGAAGGCGAGGCGGGGATCGGCAAGACCTCGCTGCTCCACGCCTTCGCCGAACAGGCCGGACCGGATTGCCAGATCGTCTGGGGTTGGTGCGATTCCTTACTGATTCCCCGCCCCCTCGGCCCGGTCCATGACATGGCCGTCTCGCTCGACCCGGGGATCGCTGCGCTCCTCGGCGAGGCCGCCATGCCGGAACGGCTGTTCCCTGCGGTCCTCCACGCCCTCCAGCACGCCCGCGGCACCACCGTGCTGGTCTTCGAGGACATGCACTGGGCCGACAACGCCACCCTCGACCTCGTCAAATATCTCGGCCGCCGGCTGTCGCTGCTGCCGGTGGCGATCCTGCTCAGCGTGCGCAGCGACGAGATGCATGCCGCGCACCCGCTGACCCAGGTGCTCGGCGATCTGCCCGCCGGGGTCGTCGTCCGCGTGCCGCTGCGTCCGCTGTCCGCCGATGGCGTGGCGGCGCTGGCGCTCGAGGCCGGGCGCGCCGTCGATGATCTGCACCGCATCACCGAGGGCAATCCGTTCTTCGTCACCGAACTGCTGTCGGGTGGCGAGGTCACGCCGGGGCGGTTGCCCGGCTCGATCCGCGATGCCGTCTGGGCGCGCCTGTCGCGGCTCGATCCCGAAGAGCGGCGGCTGCTCGAGGCCGTGAGCATCATGCCCGGCGGGATCGAGCCGTGGATGGCCCGCATCCTGCTCGGCGACGGGGTCGATGCGCTGCTCGACCGCAGCGAAGCGCGCGGCCTGCTGCGCCGCGACGGGCAGGGCGTGGTGACGTTCCGGCACGAACTGGCGCGCGAGGCGACGCTGGAGGGCCTGGCGCTCTCCGCGCGGCGCTCGCTCCATTCCCGCATCGAGACCGCACTGTCGGCGCTCCCGGCGCAGCAGGCCGATGCCCTGCTGCCGCGGCGGGTGCACCATGCCGATGGCGCCGGCAATGGCGCGCGGGTCCTCGAACTCGCGCCCCGCGCCGCCGAGCAGGCCGCCCGGGTGGGGGCGCACCGCGAGGCCGCGGCGCACCTCGCCACCGCGCTGCGCTATGTCGGCCTCGCCGAACCGGCCCTCGCCGCCCAGCTCTACGATGACTGGGCCTTCGAGGCCGATCTGAGCCTGCTCGTTCCGTCCGAGGTCATCGACGCACGGCGCCAGGCGCTGGCGATCTGGCGGCAGCTTGGCCGCGCCGACCGGGTCAGTGCCGGCATGCGCTGGCTGTCGCGCCTCTACTGGCGGCAGGGCGATGGCGCGCTCGCCGAAGACTGCGCCGATGAAGCCGTGCGCGAGGCCGAAACGCTGCCGCCGGGCCGCGAACTGGCGCTCGCCTACAGCACGCGCTCGCAGCTCCATATGCTGCACTACCGGTTCGACGAGGCCGTCGAATGGGGCGAGCGGGCGATCGCCCTGTCGGGCGGTCCGGCGGAGATCGGCCCCCGCGTTCACGCGCTCAACAACGTCGGCACGGCGCTGATGTTCGCCCGCCGCGCCGGTGGGCGCGAGCGCCTGCAGGAGAGCCTCGCGCTGTCGCTTCAGCATGGCCTGCACGACGATGCATCGCGCGCCTACACCAACTTCGCCGAAGGCGCGGCGCTGGAGAAGGATTTTCAGCTCGCCGAGCGCCTTTTGTCCGAAGGCATCGCCTACTGCGTCCGGCGCGATCTCGATTCGCGGGCGCAATATCTCATCGGCCGGCAGGCCCAGCTTCGCCTCGAACAGGGGCGGTTCCGTGAGGCGGAATCGATCGCCGAGGGCGTGATGGCGCTGGAGCGGCTGCCGATGGTCATGCACCTGCCGGCGATGACCGTGCTGGCCGTGGTGCGCATGCGGCTCGGCGCTGCCGAAGCGCCGGTGCTGCTCGATCGCACGCTGCGCGAGGGGCTCGTCACCGGCGAGGCGCAGCGCATCGTGCCGGTCCGCCTCGCCAACGTGGAGGCCGCCTGGCTTGCCGATGACATGCCCGCCGCGCGGCAGGAACTCGCCGCCCTTGCCGCCATGAACCTCGACAATTTCCGCCCCTGGGATCTGGGCGAACTCGCCGTGTGGTGGCGGCGCTGCGGCATGGATGCGGAGCTGCCGGTTGCCGGCCCGCTGCCGCTGCCGCGCGAGGCGGAACTGCGCGGCGATCCGCTGGCCGCTGCCCGCGAGTGGACGCGGCTTGGCGTGCCCTATGAGGCCGCCCTGTCGGCGATGCAGGCTGAGGGGGCTGGCGCCGCCGAGGCGCTCATCGGGGCGATTGCCACGCTCGACGCGCTGGAGGCCCGCCCTGCCGCCGCGCTGGCGCGAAAGCTGGCGCAGCGCCTCGGTCTCGCCGAACGCCTGCCCAAGGCGCGGCGCGGCCCCTATGCGGCGGCGCGCCAGCATCCGCTGGGCCTCACCCAGCACGAGCAAATCGTGCTGGCGCTGATCGCACAGGGCATCAGCAACAAGGAAATCGCGCGCCGCATGACCCGTTCGCCGCGCACCATCGAGCACCATGTCTCGGCCGTGCTGGGCAAGTTCAATGCCGCCAACCGCATGGAAATCCTGCTGCGGCTGCGCGGCGAACCGTGGCTGCTTCCCGACGCCGAGCCGGCCCGCGCCGCAGGGCTGGCTTAGTACCCACATTTCCCAAGCCGGGTACTCTACCCAGATTTCCCGAACCGGTCCCGCCACCCACAATTGCGGAACCTGGGCGCTTGCCCGCTCAAAAATGGGCGCTGGCCCCGATGTGAGCCTTCCCTCCCCTCCATAGCCTCGTCTCAAGGCTTGAGGAGCGCCATCCGCCACCTCCGCCTTGGACAAAAGGAGGAGGACAAATGCCGCTCGAGGTCAGCCGGAGTGTCCGTTCGGGACACCCGTTTCACTCATTCCGCCACGCCGTTGCATCGCGCCTTGCGGGGCCCGGCGGCTTCTACAACATCGGCAACGCGCTCGGCCTCGTCATGGGCGTCGCGCTGCAGACGCGCCTCGCCAGTGGCGGCGCCGAAGGCCGAGGCCTGCTCGATGCCGCTGCCTCCTATTTCGCCGGCAACTGGAGCGCCACAGCGCTGACGACGGCGACCATCGTCTTCTTCTGGAGCGGCGAGGAATATCACCGGGCCCTGTCAGGCGGACAACCCGATCCGGCGGGATTGCGGCGCGGCGATCTTCTGTCGGGCGTCGGCGCTGTCGCCCTCGGGGTGAGCCTTCTGGCGGTTGGCGACGTGCTGCTTGCCGCGACTGCGGGCCTGCTGCACGCCGCCGGCAAGTTCGGCAGCGCTTTCCACCCGGGCGGCCGCAATGCCACCGCCTTCGGTGTGCCGCGGGCGCACCTCTACCGCCTGTCGGTCCTGCTCAGCCGCCTGCCCGCCATCGCCGTAGCCCTGCTCGCCATCATCCGGGCATCCGCCGCGGGCGTCGACCCGTTCACCGGCCTCGCCATGCCGGTGACGCTGCTCGCCTGCTACCTGCTCTGGTCCTGGGCAGACCTGCTTCTCTTCCAAAAATAGCTGCAACTTCAAAGTCATGAGCCATCATCAATGGAGGATGAAATGAACGACATGGGCATTTTTCCCGCAATGGGGTTCAATCCTGCCGGCAGGTCCGGCCTGTTGCAGAAGGTCTGCGTGTTCTGCGGCGCCAGTCCCGGCGCGGACCCGGCCTTCGCCATCGCCGCCACCGCGCTTGGCCGCCGCCTGGCCCTCGAAGGGGTCGACCTTGTCTACGGCGGCGGCGCGAATGGTCTGATGGGGGCCGTGGCCCACGCCGCCGCCCAGCATGGCGGGCACGTCACCGCCGTGGTGCCGGGCTTCATCGAAAGCCGGGCCATCCCGCTGCCGTTCCCGCACGAGATCGTGCGGGTCGACGACATGCACACCCGCAAGAAGATCATGTTCGAGCGCGCCGATGCCTTCATCGCGCTGCCGGGCGGCATCGGCACCATCGAGGAACTGACGGAACTGGTTACGCTGCACAAGCTCGAACAGAGCAGGAAGCCGCTGCTGATCGCCAACTTCGGCCGGTTCTGGGATCCGCTTCTCGAACTGTTCTCACACCTGCAACGCTCGGGCTTTCTGTGCGGCGATGCGCTCGACCGGTGCCTTGTCACCGAACATCCGGACGCCATGCTGCCCATGCTGCGCAGCGCCATGGTGGCCTCCTCGCCTTCATGGGCGCCGCATCCCGGCCCGTCTCCTGCCGCCCACGATCACGCCAGCACCTAGCGCGGGAGCATGTCATGCCGGCCTCGCAATTGCTGTCAGCGGCCATGCTTCAGTTCGTGGCGGCCTATTCGATCATCGTCGTCGTACCGGGCCCGATCGCCCTGACCACCGGCGGCATTGCGGCGCTGCACGGCTTCCGGGGGGCGATCCCGCTGCTGGCGGGGATCGCCATCGGGACCGCCGCGCTCACCGCGGCGGTCGCCTGGGGGGCCGCCCATCTCGCCTCCATGCTGTCGCTGCCCGCGGCACAACTCGTCGGCGCGGCGGTGCTGCTGTGGCTGGCCTGGCACATCCTGCACGCCGCGCCCTCGATCGACGCGATCCCCTCGCCGCGCCTGCTGGCTGAGCGGCTGGTGCAGGGGACCATCGTGGCCTTCCTGTCGCCGCAGACCGCCTCGCTCTTCGCGGTGTCCTTCATGGGCTTTCCGCTGCGGATCGAGGGGCCCGCCGATGTCATCGCCGTCGCCGCCGTGACCACGACGATGAGCGTCGTCTGGTACGCCCTGATCGCCGTCCTGCTCTCACGGCCCGCCATGCGCGCCGCCGCCGTCCGCTACCATCGGATCATCTGCCGCGCTGCAGCGGGTGGGCTGTCGATGCTGGCCCTGTCGTCGGCCGTCTCGGCCTCGGCGTTGCTGCTCCCGGTGTTCGGTTGACGCCGGTGCAGGGTACCCCCAGCCGGCTATCCGGCCTTCGGGGCGAACAGCCGGTCCCGCGAGCCGAGCAGGTGGGTGCGCATCAGCGAGCGGGCCGCATCGGCATCGCCCCGCTCGATCGCATCGGCAACCGCCGAGTGCTCGACGAACACGTGCTGCAACCCATCCGCGGTGCTGCGCAACGACATGCCGTGAAACCGCATGCCGACCGCGATATGCTCTTCGAGCGCCTGCATGGCGGTGGTGAAATAGGGGTTGGCCGAGGCCTGGGCGATGGCGAGATGGAACATGAAATCGGCGTCGGCGCGGTGCGCATGCCGGTTGGTGGCGTCGCGCAGCAGGCCCAATGCCGATTTGATCTTTTGCAGCGCTTCGGGCGATCGCCGCTCTGCCGCCATCGCCGCCGCTTCCGGCTCGATGGTGATGCGGAAATCGTAGCAGTGCTGGAGATCGGACAGGTTCTCCATCTGGCCGAAGCCCAGCGGCTCGCGGATACCCTGCTCGCGCACAAAACTGCCGGCGCCGCGCCGTGAATAAATCAGGCCCTGGTCGCGCAGCCGCTGCAGCGCGTCGCGCACCACCGGCCGCGACACCTGGAACTCGTTGGCCAGCGAGTGTTCAGTGGGCAGGCGTTCATCCACGCCATAGGCGCCGGATTTGATGGCCCGCTGGATACGATCGAACACCGCGTCGGAAAGGCTGCGCCGGACGTTGAGGACTTCTGTCATGGCAAAGCGATGCGCTCCTGACGCGAAAATGGGGCGAGCAGCCGCAGCAGTGTATCTGGATCGCCAAACCCGCCCGATTTGGTGATGACAGTCAAGCCACCGCCGCGCGCCAGTGGCAGTCCGGGCAGGACTTCGCCCACCAGTTCGAGAACCTCAATGCCCAGCCGGGCAAGGATCGCCTGCGCGGTGGCCCCGCCGGAAAGCACCAGCAGTGAGCCGGGCGCGATGGCGAGCCGCGCCAGCGTCTCGGCAAGCGCGTCGGCAACCGCCGCGTCATCGGCCCGTTCCCGCCCCGGTGTCGCCTGCACCACCGTCACCGGCCCGGTCGGCGGCAGCCGCTCCGGCGCCCGGCCATTCGGGGCCGCAATATAGGTCAGGTCGCTCCGCGCGGCACGCAGCCGGTCCAGCTGGGCGACGGTGATCGGGTCGGTCGAGCCGATGGCGCAATAGACCGCGGTGTCCGGCAGACCCGTGTCGGGCAGCGACGGCTCCGGCCGCATGGCCCGGGCCATCGCCTCGGCCAGCCCCCGCGCGCCAACCGGCAGCCCGGTCGCCGTCGTCAGCGCCGCATCGATCTGGTCCTGCGTGTCAGTATCGGGAATGGCCGCAACGCTGGCGTGCTTCCCCAGCCGCCCCGCGATGTCGATCGGCGCGCTCACGCCAAAGCCGCCAAGACGGCCATCGCGCGTCCAGCGGCCGAAGGCCGGGATCGCCGGGACCACGAGGCTGCTGCGGTGCGGAATGGCGTCGAGTTCGGCCTCGATGTTGCCCTTGAGGCGGGAATCCACCTTCTTGAAAATTCGTGTCCCGGCGGGCAGGGCGGCAACCGCCGCCCGCGTCCGCTCCCGCGCCACATCGGCCACGGCCTCGCGGCTGTCGGTCGAAACGCCGACCACGCGCGCGCCGGTGGCCAATGCTTCCGGCAGCGCCTCCGGGCCGAGCGCCACCGCTGTCGTTAGGCCGCGCATGGCAAAGGGCGCGGCGGCATCGAGGGCCCCGGTCAGGTCGTCGGCGATGATCGCCAGGTCAACCATCGGCCGGCGCGCTTGCTGCCCTGCGTTGCGCCTGCACGTCGGGGTCGGGATCGAGGTTCGCGGCGAGCAGCCGCTGCGTATAGGGGTGCTGCGGGTTGTCGAAAATCTCGGCCGTCGGCCCGCGCTCGACGATCTCGCCCGACTTCATCACGATCACCGTATCGGCAAAGTCGCGGACCACGCCGAGGTCATGCGCAATGAACAGGAACGAGATGCCCAGCCGCTGGCGCAGGCCGTCGAGCAGCGCAATCACCTGCGCCTGGATCGACACGTCGAGGGCCGAAACGGCCTCGTCGCAGATGATCAGTTCCGGCTCGAGCGCCAGCGCCCGGGCAATGGCGATGCGCTGGCGCTGCCCGCCCGAAAACTGGTGCGGATAACGCTCGGCATGTTCGGGCTCGAGACCCACCTGTTCCAGCAGTGCCGCAACCCGCGCCCTGCGCTGCTTTTTGTCGGGCATCAGCCGGTGGATGTCCCAGCCCTCGGCGATCAGCTGGTACACCGACATGCGCGGGTTGAGCGATTGCGTCGGGTCCTGGAACACCATCTGGATTTCGCGGCGCACCGCCAGCAGGTCGCGATCGCTGAGCCGGATGAGGTCGCGGCCTTTCCACAGCGCCTCGCCGCTATCGGCAGCCTCCAGCCGCAAGAGGGTACGCGCCAGCGTCGATTTCCCCGACCCGCTCTCGCCGACCACCGCAAGGCTCTGCCCCCGCGCCAGCGTCAGCGATGCTCCCTTGAGCGCCGTGAAGTCGCCATAGGTCTTGGTGAGACCGCGCACATCAAGCAGGAGCGGCGCTTGACCATCGAGCGACTTTATCGCTCCCTTGCCGGGCGCTGCGGCAATAAGCTTCGCCGTATAGGCATGTTTGGGCTGGTGATAAACCTCCCGCACCGACCCCGTCTCAACAATCTCCCCCCGATTCATCACCACAACCCGGTCCGCAATCTCGGCCACGACGCCCAGATCGTGCGTGATTAGAACCAGCGCCATGCCCGTCTCGCGCTGCAATTCCTTAAGCAGCGCAAGCACTTCCGCCTGAATGGTGACGTCGAGCGCCGTCGTCGGCTCGTCGGCGATCAGGATATCGGGCTTCAGCATCAGCGCCATCGCGATCATCAACCGCTGCCGCTGCCCCCCCGAGAACTGATGCGGATACTTCCGCATCGCCCGCTCCGGCTCCGCAATTCCCACCCGCGCAATCAGCTCAACCGCCCGCGCCCGGGCCATTTCCGCCGGCCGGCCGTGCGCCGTCATCATCTCGATGATCTGCCAGCCCACGGTATAGACGGGGTTCAGGTGCCCCAGCGGATCCTGGAAGATCATCGCGATCTTCTTGCCGTTCAGCGCCCGGTGCTCCTCGTAGCTGACCTTCAGCAAGTCCTTGCCGTCATAGAGAATTTCGCCCGAAACGATCTGCGCCGGCGGAATGTCGAGCAGGTTCATCACGGCATTGGCCGAAACCGACTTGCCCGACCCGCTCTCGCCCAGCACGGCGAGGGTTTCGCCGCGGCTGACCGACCAGCTGACATTTTTCACCGCATGCACGGTGCCGCGCGCGGTGTGAAAATCCACCGACAGGTTCTTCACCGAAAGGAGGGGCTCACCCATTTGCGCCACTCCTCGCTTCAAGCCGCCAGCGCTGGTTGGGATCGAGCGCAATGCGCATCCAGTTGGAGAGCAGATTGAGCGCCAGCGCCGTGATGACGATCAGCAGCCCCGGCCAGAATGCCAGCCACCAGGCGGACGTGAGATACGGCCGGCCCTGGCTCACCATCAGGCCCCAGGTGATGTCCGGCGGCTGCACGCCGATGCCGAGGAACGACAGTGACGATTCCGCCAGCATCACGAAGGCGAAATCGAGCGTCGCGATGGTCACCAGCGTCGGCGCCACCACCGGCAGAATGTGCCGGAAAATGATGCGTCGATGCGAGGCGCCCATCACCACGGCGGCCTGCACGAACATGCGCTCGCGCACCTCCAGCACTTCGGCGCGCGTGGTGCGTAGATAGATCGGGATGCGGGTGATCGCCAGCACGAGGATCATGTTCGGGATCGAGGGGCCAAGCACGTAGAGCACCACCACTGCGAGCAGCAGCGAGGGGAACGACATGATGACGTCGGCGAGCCGCATGATCACCTGCGAGACGTTCTTGCCCATGTAGCCGGCGATGAGACCGAGCACCGCGCCGACGGTCATCGACGCCGCCACGGTGCCGGCGGCGATGAGGATCGTGCTGTGCGCCGCCACGATCAGCCGCGCCAGCATCGGGCGGCCGAGGGAATCGCCACCGAGCACGAAGGACCAGCCACGCTCGAGGCTGAAGGGCGGAAAGTTGCGGCCGCGCAGGTTCTGGCTGGTCGCGAGGTCGCCGAGGAGACTAGGCCCGAGAAGCGCAAAGACGAAGAGCAACAGGAGCACAACCGCCGAAACGAAAGCGAGCTTGTCGCGCCACAGCATGCTGAGCAGCGGTGGGGCGGCGCGGGGCGCAGGTTTGGCTAGCGAGAGATCGGACATCGCGGCGCTCCTAGTGACGGATCCGCGGATCGAGCAGCGAGTACGCGATGTCGATCAGGATGTTCATGATGAAGATGGCAATGGCAGTGACCATGATGGCCGCCAGAACCACGTTGAAATCGCGCTGCAGGATCGAGTCGATCATCAGCTTGCCGACGCCGGGGAAGCCGAAGATCGTCTCGACGATCACCGCGCCGTTGAGCATGGCGGCGGCCTGGTCACCAATGACGGTGATCACCGGCAGCATGCCGTTGCGCAGCGTGTGGATGAAGATCAGCGGCAGGTTCTTCACGCCCTTGGCGCGCGCCGTCTTCACGTAGGGCGCGGACAGCGCCGAGAGCATCGAGCCGCGCACAATCTGCACGATGAGCCCGAATGGCCGGATGAACAGCACGGCGACCGGCAGTATCCAGTGCAGCGGCGTTCCGACGCCGGACGTCGGCAGCCAGCCAAGCCCGACCGAGAAGATGACGATAGCGACGATGGCGATCCAGAAATCCGGGGTTGAGGCACCGATCAGCGAGACAATCGAGACCAGCCGGTCGAAGAATCCGCCGACCTTGAAGGCGGCGAGCGAGCCGAGAACAATCGCGGCGACGACAACGATGCTCATGGTGATGAGCGCGAGCGGCAGCGTCCAGGCATAGGCCTCGAGCACCACGTCAATGGCCGGCCGCGCCTTGCGCAGGGAGTCGCCGAAATCGAGCTGCACGAGGTCGAGGAGGTAGCGCCCGAACTGTTCGAGCAGCGGCAGGTCCAAGCCATGCAGGGCGCGGAACTCCTGCTTCATCTGCTCGGTGGCGTCGATGGGCAGGAACAGGACCGCGGGGTCTCCCGTCAGGCGGGAGAGGAAGAACACCAGGATCATCAGCCCAAGCAGCGAGAGCAGGCTCGCAATCGCGCGTTGTCCGATCATTCTGCCCATGGCGTCCATCCGTTGGTTCGGAATGCAACGGTGCCGGACGCGGAGCCCGGCACCGTCTGAGTGTACTGGGAGCGGCGGCCTACTTGAAGCCGATCTCGCTCAGCTGCAGCTGCTGGTTGGTGGCAATCGTCGGGGTGAAGTTGAGGCGTTCACCCACCCGGCTGTGGCCAACCATGTGGAACAGCAGCACGTCGGCGACGATGTCCTGCTGGACATAGGCGAAGAGTTCCGACCAGAGGGCCGCGCGTTCGTCGCCGGTGGCGGCGCTGGCCTTCTCGATCAGCTCATCGACCTTGGGGTCGTTGACGCCCGACTGCGTGCCCTGGCTGTGGTACTTGAAGTACATCGAGAACACCGGGTCACCGCGCGAGTTGTCGTGCTGGGCGACAACCAGCTGGGCGGGACGGCCTTCCGGATAGGGCTTCGAGTAGTATTGCTCGTGCTCGGCCACTTCGACCATGCGCAGGCTGGCGTTGAAGCCGACGTCGTTCAGCATCTGCACCAGCGCCTCACCCACTTCGGTGACATGCGGGAAGTTCTCGGTGCGGGCGATGACTTCGACCGGCGCCTTGACGTTGACGCCAGCAGCCGCAGCCTCGGCAAGCCAGGCTTTGGCCTGCTCGGGATCATAGGCCGGGGGCTTCAGCGTGGCATTCCAGCCAAGCGTGGTCGGCGGGACCATGGCGACGGCAAGCTCGGTGCCCGCGGCGAGCACGGTGCCGATGAATGCCTCGCGGTCGATGGCGGCGTTCAGCGCCTTGCGGACGCGCAGGTCACCCATCGGCTCGACGGTCTGGTCGATGCGCAGGTAGACGGTTTCCGAATTCGGATAGGTGAAGTCGGTCTTGGGGTTCGTCGCTTCCACTTCGGTGATCTGCGGGGCGATGTCGGCTTCGCCCGCGGCGACCATGGCGGCGCGCACGGCCGGCTCGGAGCGGAACACGTAGGTGGCCTTGGTGACCGCCGGCTGCGCGCCCCAGTAGTCGTCGCGGCGTTCGAGCACGATCTGCTGGCCCGCGGTCCACTCGGTCATCTTGTAGGGGCCGGTGCCGATCGGGTCGCGCACGAATTCCATCGGAGTTTCCGACGGTACGATCGTCACCAGCGACATCAGCAGTGGCAGAATCGGCTGCGGCGGTGTGGCGGTGATGTCGATGGTGTTGGCATCGACGACGTTGAAGGTGAGCGCGGTGTCGGCGAAGTAGCGCTTGCTCTCGCAGGTGATCTTGTCGCTGAACACGCGGTCGAACGAGTGCTTGACGTCGGCGGCGTCGAAATCGGTGCCGTCCGAGAACTTCACGCCCGGCCGCAGTTTGAACTGCCAGGTGCCGTTGCCCTTGTCTTCCCAGCTTTCGGCGAGACGCGGCATCAGCCCCTTGTCGCCACGCACGTCGAGCTCGGTCAGCGTTTCGCTGATGTTTTCCATGATGACGCGGCCGATGTTCGACCGCGTCGCCATGCAGGGCTCAACCAGGTCGAGCTCTTCACTCAGAACCACGGTGATGTCGGTATTGGCCTGCGCCATCGCGGGCGCCACGAGGCTTGATGCCACAAGGGCGCCAGCCAGCAGATGTTTGATCAAGTCATCCTCCCGTCGCAGCTTGACGAGCGTCGTGGGCAGAGCTGCAGGCAACCCACGCGAAATATCCCGGGCGCCGCACCGCGGTCGCCAATCGCGCTTAACTAACCGGAGTGATCGGTAAGTTGTCAAATCAAAAAGTCTTTGTTGGCGCCGGCGCGTCCAGAGATGTCAGGTAAATAACTGTATTTGAATTGAAAAAATCACATGTCCGGCCGAGACCGCGATCTCGCTCGTCAAGATAATAACTTGACAACACGTAGTTCGAAGTGAAGTTTGCCGCTGACGAAGAGGAGAGGCGATGACCCCGGACGAGATTGCGGCGCGCATGGATGGCGGGGTCGTTCCCAGGGCGGATGGCGGCCGGGAGGCGCTGCTTGCGTCGCCGATGGTACAGAATCATGCTGCCTTCCTCGCGTGGCTCGATGATGGCGCGCTCGCCTGCCTGTGGTTCGGCGGCACGCTCGAGGGCAAATCGGACATCTCGATTTTCGGCACGGTCCTTCACGTCGGCGCCGCCCAGTGGGGGCCGACCGTGCAACTGAGCCACGATCCGGATCGCTCCGAGCAGAACCCGGTTCTCGCCCGCGACGGCAAGGGCAACTGGCAGTTGATCCACACCGCCCAGCCCTCCGGCAACCAGGACGAATGCCTGCTCCGCATCCGGCCGATCACGCAGCACGGCGACCGGCTGACGGGCGGCGAGCCCCGCACCATCGACCTGCCGCTCGGCACATTCGTGCGGGCCCGTTTTGAGCGCCGCAAGGACGGGGCGTGGATGATGCCGGTGTTCCGCTGCATCTCGCGGCCGGGCCAGCGTTGGAACGGCAGCCACGATACGGCCGGTGTCGCCGTCAGCCACGACGACGGACTGACCTGGGCGCTCAACGAGGTGCCAGGTTCGATCGGCTCGGTCCACATGACGATCGTGCCGCTCGATGGCGATCACATGGTCGCCTTCTATCGCCGCCGCCAGTCGGACTTCGTGCATCGTTCGGAGAGTGTTGATGGCGGCGTCACGTGGTCGGCGCCCCAGCCGACCGACGTGCCCAACAACAATTCATCGATCAACGTGATCCGGCTGGCTGATGGCCGGCTGGCGATGGTCTGCAACCCCACTTCGGCCGCGACCTCGGCAGACCGCCGCGTGTCGCTCTATGACGAGATCGAGGAGGGCGACGACCGCCCCGAGGCGACCGGCGGCTGTTCGCCGATCTGGGGCGCGCCGCGTGCGCCTCTCACGCTGTGCGTCTCGACCGATACCGGCCGAACCTGGCCGCTGCGCCGCATCGTCGATGACAGCGAAGGCACCTGCCTCACCAACAACTCGGTTGACGGCAGGAACAAGGAACTGTCCTACCCCTTCGTGCTGGAAGGCGGGGACGGCGCGCTGCATGTCGCCTACACCTACTTCCGGCGCGCCATCAAATATGTCCGCCTCCCCAGGGGATGGATCGACGGAGTGAATTCGTGAGCGACAGCATCGGCATTACCATGGGCGACCCGGCAGGCGTGGGCCCGGAAATCTCGGTCAAGGCCGTCGCAGAAATGAGCGGCGAAGACCGCGCGCGGACCCGCATCTACGGCAATCGCGCGACGCTCGAAAACGCGCTCGAAGCGACCGGCATTGCGCTCGACCTCGACGGCATCGCCATCGACCTCCCGATCGAGGATGGCCCGCTGCCCTGGGGCAAGCTCGATCCGCGCGCCGGCGACGCGGCATTCCGCTTCATCGAGAAGGCAGTGCGCGATGCACAGGCCGGAAAAATCGGCTGCATCGTCACCGCGCCGATCAACAAGGAAGCGCTGAACCTCGCCGGCCACCACTATGACGGGCACACCGGCATGCTGGCGGCGCTGACGGGGCAGAAGTCAGCGTTCATGCTGCTCGGGTCCGACCGGCTGAAGGTCATCCACGTCTCGACCCATGTGTCGCTGAAGACGGCGATCGACCGGGCCACGCCCGAGCGCATTCTCGCGACGATCCGCGCCGGCAACGAACACCTGAAGCGCATCGGCTACGCGGCCCCGCGCATCGCTGTGGCGGGCATCAACCCCCATTGCGGTGAGAACGGCCTGTTCGGCACCGAGGACGACGTTCAGGTGGTCCCTGCCGTCGCGATGGCGCGGGCCGAGGGCATTGACGTGCAGGGGCCGATCTCTGCCGACACGGTCTATCACCGCGCCTACAGTGGCGCCTTCGATCTGGTCGTGGCGCAGTATCACGATCAGGGCCACATCCCGATCAAGCTCGTCGCCTTCGACACGGCAGTGAACGTGTCGCTTGGCCTGCCCATCGACCGCACCTCGGTCGACCACGGCACGGCTTTCGATATCGCCGGGACGGGCAAGGCCAACCACGTCAACATGAACTCAGCCATCGCCTACGCGCGGCGCCTCGTTTCAGGGAAGAAGTGATGAATCCGGCTACCAAGCTTCCTGTCCACGGTGTGTTCTGCGCCGCTGCAACGCCCATCCTCGCGGACGGCTCGCCCGACCACGCGACCTTTGCCGCGCACTGCAAAGCGCTGCTCGCCGAGGGTTGCCACGGCATTGCGCTGCTGGGCACGACCGGCGAGGCGAACTCGTTCAGCGTCGCGCAGCGCCAGCAACTGGTCGAGAAGCTTGTAGAGTCGGGCGTCGAGGCCGGGCGGCTCCTGCCCGGCACGTCGCAGAACAATGTCGCCGAGACGATCGCGCTGACCCGCCACGCGCTCGATGCTGGCGTCAAGGCGAGCGTCGTGCTGCCGCCCTTCTACTACAAGGGCGTGAGCGACGAGGGGCTGTTCCGTTTCTATGCCGAGGTGATCGAGGGCGTGAAGAGCGATGCCCTTCGCGTCGTGCTCTATCACATCCCGCCCATCGCCCAGGTCGGCCTCTCGATTGAGCTGACCGGCCGGCTGCTCGAAGCGTTCCCCGGCATCGTGATCGGCGTGAAGGATAGCTCAGGCAAGCTCGAAAGCATGCAGGCTTTCGCCTCGTCCTTCGAGAATTTCTCCGTGCTTGCGGGCGCCGATCCGGCCATGCTGCCGCTCCTGAAGGCGGGTGGGGCCGGGTGTATCACGTCGAGCTCCAACCTCATCGGCAAGCACCTGCGCGTCGTGTTCGACAACTGGTTCGATCCGGCAAAGAGCACCGAGGTCGAGGCCGCACAGGCGCGCATCAATGCGTGGCGCGAACTGTCCAACGCCTACGTTCAGCTTCCGACGGTCAAGGCCATGCTGGCGCGCCGCCGCGGGCACGATGGATGGACGCGCGTACGCCCACCGCTGGTCGAGCTGACGCCCGGCGAAATCGCCAATGTCTGGGCACGGATGGAAGCGCTGGAGGCCGAGGAGAATGCCTGACGCCATCCTCTCCATGGCTCGGCCGATCACCCTGCTGCAGCCGTCGCGGCTGGAGATCGGGGCAGGGGCCATCGCGCGCCTCGGCCAGTGGGCGTCCAGCTATCGGCGCATCTTCGTCGTCGCGATGGCGCCGACCGTCGGCTTCGTCGAACGCATCGGGCTCGCCGGTGAGGTGGCAACCTACACTGACATTCCCCCCGAACCAGACCTGCCGGCAGTTGAAGCGGTGCTCGCGGCGGCGCGGGCGTTCCGGCCGGATCTCGTCGTCGGTCTCGGCGGCGGTTCGGTCATGGACGTCGCAAAACTCGTGGCCGTGCTGTGGGATGGCGATCAGTCCGTTCTGGATGTCGTCGGTGTCGACAAGGTTTCTGGCCGCACCGCCGCGCTGGCGCAGGTGCCGACGACCTCCGGCACCGGCTCCGAGGCCGGCATCCGTGCGCTCGTCACCAATCCCGAGACGCTGGCGAAGCTGGCGATCGAGAGCCGCCACATGCTGGCCGACATCGCCATCCTCGATCCGGAACTGACCTACTCGGTGCCGCCCGCGGTGACCGCCGCGACCGGCGTCGATGCGCTCGCGCATTGCGTCGAGGCCTTCACCAACATCAAGGCCCACCCGCTGATCGACGGCTATGCGAGCATGGGCATCGAGCTTGCCGGCCGCTATCTCGCCCGCGCCGTTACTGACGGCAGGGACACGGAGGCGCGCGCCGGCATGATGCTCGCCTCCTACTATGGCGGCATCTGCCTTGGGCCGGTGAACACCGCCGGTGGCCACGCGCTGGCCTATCCGCTCGGCACGCGCCTCAAGCTGCCGCACGGGCTCGCCAACGCCATCATCTTCCCCCACGTGCTCGCCTTCAACGCGCCGGTTCGGCCGGAAAAGACGGAGGCCATCATGGCGGCGCTGGGATGTTCGGGCGGTGGTGAGGCGCAGGTGCTGGCCGAGAGCGCGGCTTACTGCCAGAACCTCGGGATCGAAATGCGCCTGTCCCAGCACGGCGCGCAGGAAGCTGATCTGGCGGCATGGGCTGAAGAGGCCTTCGCCATCAAGCGCCTCATCGACAACAACCCGCGCGCCCTGTCCGTCGCCGATATCGCCTCGATCTACGCCAGCGCCTACTGATCGGCCCGGTCTGCGGCGTTACAGCGCGGTTGGGCTGGCGCAGAAGCGCAATTCTGCCGGAAACCGCCAGCGCGGAGGGGTTTGTTCACCATCCTGGGGAGCCGGGCGGCATTGGGTAACCCGGGCCATAAACCTGCCGTATAGATAGCGGTGCTATATCTTGGCTTGGGATCCTCGGATCCGTGTCTGGAGGGCGGCGCTGCTTTTTTGGCGGGGCGCAGGAACGGGAATAAAACACTGTTATTGCAGCGGGTTAGGTTGGGTCTTGTTGGTTTGGCCCTGTTGTCGGCAAGCGGCGCGCAAGCGTTTGAACTGTTCGGCCTGAAGTTTTTCGAGGAACAGAGCGAGATCGACGCCGGGTCGGTCATCGCCGACCCGCAGCCATATTCTGCCGAACTGACCACCACCGCGACCGGGCCGCTCGAATCCGCCATTCGCAATGCCTCGAGCCTGCTCGGCAAGCAGGATGAGCCGGCGTCCGGGGCTGCGGGCCTGCTCGCGCGGGCAAGGGCCGACTACAAGCGCATCCTCGGTTCGCTCTACGATCAGGGCTACTACGGCGGCTCGATCAGCATTCTGGTCGGCGGCCGCGAGGCGGCGAACCTGCCGCCCGATATCACGCTGCCCAAGCCTGTCGATGTGCGGCTCAAGGTCGATCCCGGTCCGCTGTTTCATTTTGGCCGCGTCGCCATCGCCAACCGCGCGCCCGACGGCGCGCCGGTCGATGACGAGGTCGAGCTTCCCGAGGCCATTGGATTTGCGGCCGGCGAGGTGGCGCGCTCGACGCTCATCACGCGCGCCGAGGCGCTCGCCGTCGCGGCCTGGAAGCAGCTTGGTTACCCGGAGGCAAAGGTCGCCGACCGGCAGGTCGTCGCCGACCACGCGACCAAACGCGTGGATGTCGCGATCCGGATCGAGCCGGGACGCCGCGCCTCGCTTGGCGAGATCGCCGTTCGCGGCACCGACCGCATGGACCCGGATTTCGTCGCCCAGCAAACCGGCCTCATGCCCGGCGACGAGTACGACCCCGACGACATCGAGCGCGCTGAAAAGCGGCTTGCCCGTCTCGACGTCTTCCGCGCCATGCGCGTCGAGGCGGCGGGCGCCATCGACAGTGAAGGCATCCTGCCGCTCAATGTCATCGTCGAAGAGCAGTCGCAGCGTCGCTTCGGCGTCGGCGCGTCCTATTCGAGCGTCGACGGGATCGGGCTCGAAGCTTTCCACCTGTGGCGCAACCTGTTCGGCCGCGCCGAGCGGCTGCGGCTCGATGCCAAACTCGCCGGCATCAACTGGCCCATCGATACGGCCGAGTTCGACTATGCTTTCGGCGGCACGTTCACCAAGCCCGGCTTCCTCAACCCCGACAACGATCTCGTCGCCGCGGTTTCCGCCGAGCGCACCGTCCTGCCCGCGTATACCGAAACCTCGGCGCTGGCGCGGGTGGGCATGACGCAATACCTGACCGACGACATCACCGTCGACGGCGGCGCCTACTACGAGCGCTCGCGCTTCGAGGACGATTTCGGCGTCCGCGATTTCTCGCTGGTCGGGCTCAATTCGGGCGTCATCTGGGATGCACGCGATGACGCGCAGAACGCCACCGAGGGGTTCTATCTCGCGGCCACCGCCGAGCCGTTCTACGAGATGCAGTATGCCAACTTCGGCTTCCGCGCCACGGCCGAGGCGCGCGCCTACCTGAGCCTCATGGCCGACAAGCGCTTCGTCCTCGCCGGCCGGGTAAAAGCGGGCTTCCTCGCCGGGCCGGACATCGGCGAAATTCCGCCTGACCGGCTGTTCTTTGCCGGCGGCGGCGGTTCGGTGCGCGGCTATGCCTATCGCGGCATCGGCGTGACCAATCCCGACGGCACGGTGACCGGCGGGCGCTACCTGCTCGAAGGCTCCGTCGAAGCCCGTGTCAAGGTCACCGAAGAGATCGGCGTCGTCGGCTTCGTCGATGGCGGCTATGTCGCCGCCGACACCTTCCCCGGCCTCGACCAGCTGCGGCTGGGGGCGGGCGTTGGCCTGCGCTACTACACGAGCCTCGGGCCGCTGCGCGCCGACATCGCGATCCCGCTCAACCGCAGGGCCGGCGATCCCAGCTATGCCCTCTATGTCGGCATCGGGCAGGCATTCTGATGAAGCGTCTTCCCGTCTTCGTCGCCATTGGTATTGCCGTTGCCGTCGCGGTCCCGCTGGTCGCGCAGGACCAGATGTCGCCCGAGCAGCAGAAGGACTGGTTCGTTCAGTTCGTCGAGGGCCAGCTCTCGACGCCTGACCGCCAGATCCGGCTCTCCAATATCGACGGGGCGCTGTCGAGCACGGCCTCGATCCGCGAGATCACCATCTCCGACAAGGAGGGCGTGTGGCTGCGCGTCAACAATGCGTCGATCGACTGGGATCAGGGCGCGCTGTTCGGCGGCCGCCTGCTGGTGCGCCAGCTCTCCGCCGACAATATCGAATATGTCCGCAACGCCATCCCCAGCGGTGACGTGAACCTGCCGCCGCCCGAAGCGCAGCCGATGGCCGTGCCGGAGTTTCCGGTGGCGATCCAGCTCGACAAGCTGGTGGTTCCGAAGGTGACGTTCGGCGCCGGCGTGTTTGGTCTCGGCTCGGAAGTTTCGGTGGCAGGAAGCCTGCTGCTGGAAGGCGGCTCGCTGACCTCGGCGCTCGACATCGTTCGCCTTGATGGGCCGGGCGGACGGCTTAACGCCGACGTCGCCTACAAGCGCGAAGACAAGAGCGTCGATGTTGCCGTGACGCTGACCGAGCCGCCCGATGGTATCGTGGCGAACCTGCTCAACATCGAAGGCCGTCCGGAGGTGGCGCTGAGCGTCACCGGCCACGGTCCGCTCGACCATCTCGCCACCACGATGGCGCTCGATGCGGGCGGCACGCGCGCGCTCGAGGGCGTCGCGACCATTTCGGGCGCAGCGGGCGGGCTGGCGGTCAAGGCCGACCTCGGCGGGCCGGTGGG
This sequence comes from Devosia sp., assembly GCA_035433065.1. GTDB lineage: Bacteria > Pseudomonadota > Alphaproteobacteria > Rhizobiales > Devosiaceae > Devosia_A. The sequence goes on from DAORUH010000012.1 coordinate 19,475, forward strand.
CACGCTGGTCGCGCCGCAATACCGCGCCTTCTTCGGTGCTGAAACGCGCCTCAAGGCCGCTGCGCTGGTAAAGAGCGAAGGCGGCATCGAGGTGTCGGAGCTGACCCTCAGCGGCGGGCAGCTGGCGCTCGAGGGACAACTGGCGACCACCAGGGATGGCTTTCTCAGCCGGCTGGTGCTGAGCGGCGTCGTTGCGGACACGGGCGGCAGCCCGGTGGTCCTGCCGGTGCCGGGCGGCGAAACCACTATCCAGCGCGCTGATCTCAACGTCGATTTCGGCACCAGCGGCAATGGCGACTGGACCGCCAAGGCAGTCACCCAGGGCTTTTCCAACGGCACCCTTGCGGCGAGGGACGTGACCATCGCCGCGAGCGGCGTTGCGGCCAATCTCACCGACCCGGGGCAGCGGCGCGTCACCATGAACGCCGACGGCACGCTTGCCGGTATCACCAGCACCAACCCCGATATTACCGCCGCGCTTGGCGACAGCGCCGGCTTCGGCCTCGCAGGCCTGTGGAACGCAGGCCGGCCCATGCAGATTGCCGAGCTGCGGGTGGTGGGCAAGGCGCTTACGCTGGCGCTCACCGGCGAGGTGGACAACAACGTCTTCGATGGACGCATCGGCATCGAGACCAAATCCATCGCCCCCTTCGGCGGCCTCGCGGGGCGCAACCTCGGCGGCGCAATGACACTGGCGGCGACCGGCACGATCAGCCCGCTGACCGGCGGCTTCGACCTGACGCTCGACGGCACCGCCGATAACCTGAAACTCTCCGAGCCTGCGCTCGACAATGTTCTGGCCGGGCGCGTCGCGCTGGCGGGCCGCGTGGCGCGGAACGAACAGGGTTTGCTGGCACAAGGGTTCCGGCTCGGCAACGACAAGGTGGCGATCACCGCCGATGGCACCTATGCCACCGAAAACGCCGATTTCGCCTTCGGCGCAAAGCTCACCGACCTGTCGCTGGTGTCACCCAATGCCAGCGGCCCGCTCGAAATCACCGGCTCTGCCCGCGGCAAGGGCGATATCGCGCTGAACCTCACGGGGCAGGTGCCGCAGGGACGCCTTGCGGGGAAAGCCGTCGACGGCGCCCGCTTCGGCTTTGCCGGAACGCTGGCCGCGAGCGGCGCGCTGACCGGCGCGCTCAGCGGCAACGCCACGCTCGACAGCACCGCCATCACCCTCGCGGGCGATGTCAGCACCGGCGAGACCGGACGCCGCCTCAGTGGCCTCCGTTTCGCCGCGGGCTCCACCCTGCTCGAAGGCGATCTCGTGCAGGATGCCGAAGGGCTGGTGACGGGCGAACTGGCGCTCACATCGCCGGATGTTTCGACTGCCGCCGCGCTCGCCGCCATCAAGGCCACGGGCAGCGCCAATGCGCGCATCGTGCTCAGCGCCGCGAACGGGCAGCAGGCCGCCTCGGTCACCGGCCGCGTCGAGGGCCTCAGCGCTGAGGATGTGCGCGTCGGCTCGGCCGATATCCGCGCCACGCTCAGCGACCTGTTCGGTACGCCCGCGATCACCGGCACTGTCGCCGCGCAGACGCTGACCGCCGCCGGGTTCACCCTCGACCGGCTGGACGCCGACGCCAGTCAATCGGGCCAGACGACCAATTTCGCCGTCACCGCGACGACGAACAGCGACCGCACCCTCGCCAATGCCGGGCTTACCCCGGTTCAGGCGAAGGCGAGCGGCAGCCTCTCAGGCCGCACGGTCACGCTTCAGAGCCTCACCGCCAGCGGGCGCGGCGGCCTGCAGATTTCGGGCAGCGGCACGATCCCGCTCGAGGGCAGCGGCCTTGCCATCGACATCACCGGCTCGGCCCCACTGGTGCTCGCCAACCGCTTCGTCGCCGATCGCGGCGGGCAATTCAGCGGCACCGCCAACCTCAAGGCGCGGGTCACCGGCTCGCTGAGTTCGCCGCAGGTCTCGGGCACCGTCTCGACGGGCGGCTCGGGCTATATCGATCCGGAACTGAACCTCAGGCTCGTCGATATCGGCGGCAGCGCCACGCTGTCGGGCCAGCGCGTGGTCATCGACAATTTCTCCGGCCGTCTTTCCACCGGCGGCACGGTCAGTGCGTCGGGCTCGGTTGGCCTCGCGGGCAACAACGCAGCCGACATCACGCTGCGCCTCAACGACGCGCGCTATGCCGATGGCACGATGTTCGTCGCCACCGTCGCGGGTGACCTGCGGCTCACCGGCGAGATCGCGCGCGATCCGCTGCTGAGCGGCAACCTGCGTATCGTGCAGGCCGACATCAGCATTCCCGAAAGCTTTGGCGGTTCGGCCGCACTGGTCGAAGCCCAGCACACCAACACGCCGGCCGGCGCCGCTGCGACGCTGGCGCGGGCCAAGGTGGACGAGCGTCCGGCGCGCACTGCCTCCGGCCGGCAGTCGGCGGTACAGCTCGACGTCCGCGTCTCCGCCCCCAACCAGATTTTCGTACGCGGGCGCGGGCTAGATGCCGAGGTCGGCGGCGAGGTGCGGCTGACCGGGTCGATCAACGACATCCAGCCGGTGGGCGGCTTCAATTTGAAGCGTGGCCGCATGAGCATTCTCGGCCAGCGCATCACCTTCGAGGAAGGGCTGGTGACGCTGGTCGGCGACCTCGACCCGTTCCTTGATTTCCGTGCCCGCACCGATGGCTCGGGGATCACCGTGTTCGTCGACGTCACGGGGCGCGTGTCCGAACTCGATATCGGCTTCTCGTCAAACCCCGCGCTGCCCGAAGACGAAGTGCTGGCGCGCCTCCTGTTCAACCGCTCGATGGGCGAGCTGACGCCGCTGCAACTGGCGAAGCTCGCCGGCGCTGCCGCCGAACTCGCAGGCGGGGGCGGCACGTCGCTGGTCGATTCGCTGCGCGCCAAGGCGGGCCTCGCCGACCTTGACCTGGTGACCGGCGAGGACGGCAACATGGCCGTGCAGGCGGGCGCCTACGTGCAGGACAATGTCTATCTCGGCGTGCAGGCGGGCGCGGACGGCAACTCGCGCGTCACCGTCAATCTCGACATCACCGACGACCTGCGGGCGCGCGCCTCGACCGGGCTCGACGGCGACACCAGCCTCGGCGTCTTCTTCGAGAAGGACTACTAGCCCCGGCTGCCCTTGGGTGAGACGGGCGTCCCACCCCGTTCCGACGAGGTGAGCATCGCGTCGATCAGGTAGTGCACCTTCAGCGCATCCTCGCCCGACGGGCTCGGCGTGCCGGGGATGGCATCGGCGAAACCGGCGATCAGCGCGCGGTGCAGGTCGTGGCCGAAGGCCATCGGGTCGGCGCCCGCGCCGGTACCGGCGATTGCCGGGGACACATCGAGGGTCGTGCCATCGTGGAAGGCCGCGCGCAGCGTCGTGCCGGTGAGGGTGGCGGCGCCCTTGGTGCCAATGAGGCTCACCTGCCCGTCGCTGCCGGGATAGGCGACCGTCGAGGCGAGGATGGTGCCGATGGCGCCGTTCCCGAAGCGGAGCGCGGCGGCAGCGAGGTCCTCGGTTTCCATGCGGTGGATCGGGGTCGTCGTCGCGAATGCCGCGACATCCACCGGCAGGCCGGCGGCCATCACCAGCAGGTCGAGGATGTGGATCGCCTGCGTCAGCAGCACGCCGCCGCCGTCGCGCGCCTTGGTGCCGCGTTCGGGCTCGTCGTAATAGCTCTGCGCGCGCCAGTTGCTGATCGTCGCCGAAGCCGAGACGAGCTGACCGAGCCGGCCAGTTTCCACGATGTCGCGCAGCGCCAGCGCGCCGGGGCTGAAGCGGTTCTGGAACACGACGCCGAGCGAGACATTGGCCTTGCGGGCCGCCTCAACGATCGCTTCCGACCGCGTGATGGTGATGTCGAGCGGCTTTTCGAGGAGGATGTGCTTCCCCGCCGCCGCTGCTCGCTCGACCAGTTCGAGATGCGTGTTGGGCGGTGTCAGGATCATCACCGCCTCGACCGACGGATCGGTGAAGATCGGCTCGATGCTGTCGCTGGTCGCGATCCCGTAGGTCTCGGTGAACTTGGCACGCCGCGCCGCCGACGGGCTGAAGGCGTAGGCGACCTCGATGCGATCCTTGAGGTCGATGAGGCTGCGCGCGTGCGGCGCGACAGCCATGCCCAGTCCGACGACGCCGATGCGCATGGTCAGCCGCCGATCCGCTTGCCGGTGGCATCGAACAGATGCGTCAGCTGCGGCTCGGCGATGAGGCGGATTTCGTCGCCCACATCGCGGCTGATGCGCTGGCGCAACTGCGCGGTGATCCGCTCATCGCCGACCGTGCCGACCACGAAGGTCTCGGCGCCCGTGGGCTCGATCGCGGTAATGCGCACGGCAAAGCCGGTGCCTTCCGGCGCAAGGGTGAGATGTTCGGGGCGGATGCCGAGCGTCACCTTGCCATTGCCGGCGACGCTGGCCGCGGCCGGGTCGACCGGCAGGCGCACGCCGCTCGCGGTCACCACCGCGGGGGCGCCGCCGTCGTTGGCCACGGTGCCTTCGATGAAGTTCATCGAGGGTGAGCCGATGAAGCCCGCGACGAACATGTTGGCGGGGCGGTCATAGACATCCAGCGGCCGCCCGGCCTGCTCGACCACGCCGCTGCGCATCACGACGATCTTGTCGGCCATGGTCATGGCCTCGACCTGGTCGTGCGTCACGTAAATGGTCGTGGTCTTGAGGCGGGCGTGGATGTCCTTGAGCTCGCCGCGCATCTGCACGCGCAGTTGGGCATCGAGGTTCGACAGCGGTTCGTCGAACAGGAAGACCTGCGGGTTGCGCACGATGGCGCGGCCCATGGCGACGCGCTGGCGCTGCCCGCCCGACAGCTGGCGCGGATAGCGCGTGAGGTAGTCGGTGAGTCCGAGGATGCGGGCGGCTTCGGCAACGCGCTGCTGGATTTCGGCCTTGGGCCTCTTCGCCAGCTGCAGCGAGAAGCCCATGTTCTCGGCGATCGTCAGGTGCGGGTAGAGCGCGTAGTTCTGGAACACCATGGCGATGTCGCGGTTCTTCGGCTCGACGTCGTTGACGGCCTTGCCGCCGATGCGGATGACGCCGCCATCGATATCTTCAAGGCCGGCGATCATGCGCAGCAGCGTGGACTTGCCACAGCCCGAGGGGCCGACAAGCACGACGAACTCGCCATCCGGCACATCCACGGTCACGTCGCGGATGATCTGCGTCTTGCCGAAATCCTTTACGGCGTTCTGGACTTCTACAGCGGCCAAGGCGCTAGCTCCTTATCTTGTCGTTGGCCACCAGCGCGTCGGCCACTTCGATGGCGGCGAGCAGGCTGAGGCCGGTGTGGTAGCCCGGATCGAGATCGGGCGTCGCGGGGACGAAATCGATGGGGCCGTCCTGGTTCATGGTCTGGTAGGCGAGCGCGGGCTCGCCGCGCCAGTAGCGGGTAAAGAAGGCACCATGCGCCTCCTTCCAGACCGCCAGCGCTTCCGGATTGCCGGTACGCGCGTAGCAGAGGGCGGCGGAGCGGATGGTTTCGGGCAACGACCACCACGGGCAGAGCGGGTTCAGCACCTGCCCGGTATCGGCCGAGATCGACAGCGCAATGCCCGGCCCGGCATAGCCGGCGCGGAACGAGGCGATGAGGATGTTTTCGAGCGTCCGCACCAGCGCGGCATCGGCGTCCTGCGGCAGGTGGTCGAGCGCGAAGCCGACGAACTCGATGCCGTGCCCGACATTGCAGGGGTCGAGCCCCGGCACATTGCGCAGCAGGCCCGACCTCGCGTCGAGATGACGCTCCAGCACATGCGCGATGAAACGGTCGCAATAGGCAGCGTGATCGGCGTGGCCGGTCCGCCGCAGCAGCCCGCCGCCGGCGAGCAGGATCATGCGCGGGCCGAAATCGTCGGGCTGGCGCGCCACTTCCGCATGCGAGAGCGGCACGCGTTCGTTGATCTGGAAGCGGCTGTCCTCGATGGCGGCGACGACCGTGTCGAAGAAATCGAGATGGCGCTGCTGGTGTTCCGTCCGTCCCAGCCGGTGATCGGCGGCAAGCAGGCCCTTGGCGACGAAGATATCGGCGTAGCTGTAGATACCGGGCGCCGGATGGTGCGGCTGGATGGCGCCGGATGCGTCGGGATAGACCGTCGCGAGGTTGCGGTCATAGCAGAAATAGGCGTGGCCATCGCGCGCCTGCAACTGGTCGAGCACCGTGTGCAGCTTCCCGGCCGCCGCGTCGAGCGAAGCCGCAAGGGCTGCGTCTTCGGCATCGAAGAAATTCGCGTGCGTGGCGAGGCTTTCGAGGCCCCGGCCCTGGATCCAGCCGTAGGTGCAGTCGGGCGAGCGGCTGCCGTCGGCGCTGGTATAGTCGGCCAGCGTGACCGAATGCACCTTGGTGTTTAGGAAGCTGCCGCCCAGCGGCGGGCGCGCCAGCATCCAGCGCAGCGTGCCCGCGTTCGCATCGGCATAGGTTCGCCGCGCGTCGCGCAGAAACGGGTCGGGCGTCATTCCTTGAGTCCTGTGCTGGCGACACCCTGCACGAAGTTGCGGCGCAGGAGGACGAAGATCGTGATCGAGGGGATGAGGATCAGCGCCGAGGCGGCGCTGAGGCGCCCGAGATCGACGGTGAAGCCGGTTTGGAACAGCGCGAGACCCACTTCGATCGTGTAGTTGTCGGCCTTGTTGCCGACGATGAGCGGCCAGGCAAAGGCCGTCCATGCCTGGAAGAAGGCGAGGACGCCCAGCGCGCCCAGCGTGCCGCGCAGTAGCGGCAGGACGATGCGCAAGAAGATCCACAGCTCACCCGCGCCATCGATGCGCGCCGCTTCGAGCAGTTCGTCGGGGATCGAGTGGATGGCGTTCTGCCGGACAAGGAAGATGCCGAAGCTCATCACCAGGTAGCCGAGCGCAAGGCCCCAGGTGGTGTTGAGGATGCCCAGCGACTGCGCCTGGAAGTAGAGCGGGATCATGTAGACCTCGAACGGCACGATCGCCGTCGCGAGGATGATCATGAAGATGAAGGTGAGCGACTTGAAACGGAACTTTGCGAGGATGTACCCGGCGATCGCCGACGTCGCGACGATCGCCGCCGTCGAGATCAGCGCGAAGAGCAGGCTGTTGCCGATCCAGCGCAGCAGCGGGGTGTCCCGCAGCACCGTCGAAAAATTGTCGAGCGTCGGGTTGTTGGGGATCAGCGTCGGCGGCCAGGCGAGGATTTCCGCCGGGGTCTTGAAGCCGTTCGACACGAGGAAGGCCAGCGGCAGCAGCATGAGGCAGCCGAAGACGATGAGGAACGCGTCGATCGAGCGATCGACGATCAGCTTCTTGCGGCGGCGGGTGCGGCCGGCGACCGCCTCTTCGGCCGTGAGCTGGCCGGTGCGGGTGTCGAGCGTGGTCATGCCTTGGCCCCTTTCTCCCGCAGGAGTGAGAACTGCACCAGCGTGAGGAACAGGACGATGAGCAGAAGCACAACTGCTTCAGACGCGGCATAGCCGACGCGGTAGTTGCGGAAGCTGTTGTCGAGCATGTCGAGCACCAGCACGCGCACCTGCCGGCCCGGCGCGCCCTGCGAGTCGGAGGCCAGCACGAATGCCTGCGCATAGACGTTGAAGCCGGACACGAGCGTCACCACCGACACATAGAGGGTGATCGGCTTCAGCATCGGCACCGAGATTTTCCAGAACGCTTGCGGGCCGGTCGCGCCGTCCAGCTTGGCCGCCTCATAGAGCGACACCGGCAGGCTCTTGAAGCCGACGAGATAAATCAGCACGGCGTAGCCGAGCGCCTGCCACGAACACAGCACGATGATGCAGACCACCGACAGAACGGGGTCGAACAGCCATGCCTGCGGCTCGATGCCGAACATGCCGAGAAAGGCGTTGAGCGGCCCGAGCTTGGCGTCGAAGATCCACTTCCAGGCCATGGCGGCCGGCACGAGCGAGACGACGTGCGGAATGAAGATCGAGGTTTCGTAGAAGCCGGCAATGCGCGAGCGTGTGCGATAGTGAATGAGCGCGGCGATGACCAGCGACAGCGGAATGGTGATGATGAGCACGCAGAACGCGATGATCGACGTGTTCTTGAGCGCTTCGAGAAACAGCCGGTCACCCATCAGCTCCTGGAAGTTCGCAAACCCGATGAAGGGCTTGTTCTTCGACAGGATGTCCCACTTGTGGAAGCTGAGGCGCAGCGTCTCCCAGATCGGATAGATGCGCACATAGGCGAAGATCGCGAGCGTCGGCAGGATGGCGAGAAGCGCGAACATCAGGCGCTTGCGTCGTAGCATTGCGACCCTCGTAAAGTGGAGGGGCGAAAAGTTCGCCCCTCGCTGGTTTCAACTGGAGAACGGAGACTATTCGGCGGCGAGGAGGCCTTCGCGGTCGAGCAGGGCGTTGATCTCGTCCTGCGTCGCGGTCAGCACTTCCATGATTGCCTTATCATCACCCAGGAGCGCCGGGTTGGCAAAGGCCTGGGTCAGCCGGTCGGCGGTGCGGGTGAGGATTTCCTCGACCGGGCCGATGGCGGGCAGCGAGAAGAAGGCGTAGTCGGCCGGGTAGTTCACGAACGCACCCAGAGCCGGCTTCTTTTCGAGGATCGCCGTGTAGTCGAGACCGGAACGGTTCGGCAGCCAGCCGACATTGTCGAGCAGCCAGACGAGGTTCTCGGGCGAGTTGGCAGCCTTGGCGAACGCCCAGGCGGCTTCGGCTTCCGGGCCTTCACCGGTGATCCACAGCGACACCGGGGCGGTGATCGAACCGCGCGGCAGGGTCGAGGTGGCATACTTGAGATCGGGGGCCTTGGCGGCGATGTCGCCGATCACCCAGCTCTCGCGGATGAACATGGCCGTCTGGCCGCGTTCGAACGCCTCGGCGTCGGCCGGCATCTCGATGGTCACGGTCTTCACGCCGTGCACGTTCTCGATGTACTGGCGCAGCGTGGCGAGGCCGGCTTCGTTGGCGATGTTGGAGCGCCACTTGCCGTCGGCCTTCTGCTCGACGAGGTTGCCGCCGTACTGGAACATGTTGATCCAGAACTTTTCGGCAATGCCCTGGCCGCCGCCGGACAGGCGCATGCTCCAGCCCGAGACCGTCGGGTTGCCGTTGGCGTCACGCTGCGTGAGCTTTTCGGCATAGGCGGTCATTTCGGCCATGTCCTTGGGCGGCGCTTCGAGACCGGCGGCCTTGAACATGTCGGTGTTGTAGTAGATGGCGCTCTGGCCGCGGAACAGCGGCACGCCGTGCACCACGCCATTGTAGCTGGCGGAGTTCTTGAAGGTTTCGCTGTAGTTGGCCGGGTCGCTGACGAAGGCGGCGATGTCGTCGGGCGCCTTCGGGAACAGGTCGTTCTCGAGGTAGCGCGTGGCAGTCGAGTAGCCGAGTTCGATCACGTTGGCGGCTTCGCCCGAGGTCAGGCCCAGCGCGATGCGCTTCTCGTGCTCGCGCAGTGCGATGGCTTCGACCGTGACCTTGAGGTCGGGATGCTCGGCCTTCATGCCTTCTGCGACGTGCTCGTAGAAGGGCGTCATCTCGGGATAGCCGCTCCAGACCGTGATATCGACGGCCGAGGCGGCGCCGATCAGGCCGGCACTGAACACCGTGCCGAGGAGCGCGGCGCGGCCGGCTCCGGACACGATAGAGAATACGGACGTCCTGGTGTGTACCGTCATAAATTTTCCCTTCCCTGTGTGTGCTGCCGCGTACATTTGACGAGCAGCGAAATGTGTTATGCAACCGGTTGCGGTGTCAAGCCGACGGACCCGGTTCACTTGTCGCAAGCCCTGCGACACCAAGCAGCGCCTGTACTGCCCCGGCGAGGGCTTCCGCCGAGCCCGGCGCAAAGGCTCCGGCCATGCCGACGAAGCGATAGGCCTCGCTGACCTCGTAGCCGCCATACTGGAACTCGTTGGCCGACGGGATGTAGCCGGGGCTGCCGTCGCAATAGCCGAGGACGAATGCCGGGCGGTTGCCGCACGCGTCACGGATGATGAGGCCGGTATCGGTGAACACTTCGCCCGGAAGCGCGGTGATCGGCACGCCACCCCAGTTGAACACCGAGGCGCGGCCGGTCCAGTTGCCGGGCGGCACGTTGGAGTAGGTCTCGGCCCACTCGATCCAGCGCTTCAGCACGATCTGCATGACCACGTCGGTGGTCTCGGCAAGCTCCGTGCGCCACTTGTCGGCCAGCACCGGCAGCGGCTCCGGGTCGAGGCGCGTCAGGCGCAGCAGCACGTTGGTCGCAAAGCCCTCGGCCTTGTCGCCGATCTCGGTCTCGCCGGCAGCCAGCGCCGCCTTGCCGACGCGGCGGCCGAGCCGCTCGGCCGTCTCGAAGGTGCGCTGGTTGTTGGCGTTGCGGGTCCACGAATCGTGGGCCTTGTGGCCGGTATTGATATCGCCGGGGCACCCCTGCGCGAACACTGCGATGGCGCCCGGATAGGCCGCCTCGATCTCAAGCCGCGTGTAGTTCGGATAGTCGGCGGTGAGCAGCCGGTTGTCGGCGCCCAGCACCACCGGGTGGCAGGCATAGGAGGCGAGCACGGCCATGATGCTGCCGTCGGCGCGATAGAAGCGCATCACCGGCACCGAGCGGTCGATGGGACCGTCGTCGTGGCGGCGGTTGCGGCCGACATCGGGGTCATCGCCCATGCCGATGGTGATGCGTGCCGGAACGGCATTGGCCAACGCCTGTGCAATGGCCTCGACGAGCCCGTCTTCAAGCGCCTTGAAGAATTTCGGGTCGCCCTCGGTGTTCAGCCGGTTGGTCTGCGAGATCGGGGCGCCGTGGGTGTGGGTCGCCGCGCAGATGATGTTCTGCGGCGGCAGCGCCGAACGCTCGCGAACGCGCGCGACAAGGTTCTCGTCGAGCCCGACCACATCGGCGATGGCCAGCACGGTATTGTCCACCGCGATGGCGCGGACGGTCAGCCGGTCATGGACGCCGGCCGAACGCTCGGTGCGCGCCGCAAACCCGGCCATGAGGACCGGGTGATCGGGGGTAATATCTACAAGGGCAACGCCAGCCTTCACCGTGAAATCTCCATACCGGCGACAATGGTCTTCTCGATTGTGAGCTGCGGCTCGCCGGGCGCGAACCGGAACCGCATCAGGTCGGCGCGGCCGCCAACCTCGATCGTGCCGCGGCCGCCGGCGAAGGCGCCCGGGTTGCGCGTCGCGAGGCGCAGCGCATCGGCGAGCGGCAGGCCGACAGCATTCACCAGCGTCGCGACGTTCTGCTTGAGCAGGTGCCCCGCGCCCGCGAGATAGGCGGTCCCGGCAACGCTGAGCCTGCCGTCCGCGCTCACATCGACATCGCCGCCGATGTTCGAGCTGTAACGGCCCGGCGGCATCGCGCCGAGCGCCGCGGCGTCGGAAACGAGGATGGCGCGGTCGAGCGACTTGGCGCGCAGCATGGCCTTCAGCGTATCGGCGGGCAGGTGGTGGCCATCGGCGATAAAGCTGGCGGTCAGCCGGTCATCGGCAAGCTGCGTCCAGATGAAATTGGGGTGCCGCGGCAGCGTCGCCGCTGCGCCGTTGCCGAGGTGTGTCGACAGCCGCGCACCGGCATCGGCAGCGGCGCGGACCTGCGCGGGTGTTGCGGCGGTGTGGCCGATCGAGACCAGCACGCCGGCCTTTGCCAGCGCCTCGATATAGGCCGGTGCTTCCGGCCACTCGGGGCTCAGCGTCACGAGGCCGACAAGGCCCTCGCCGGCGTCCTGCCAGCGGTGGAACTCATCGACGCTCGGGGCACGGACATGGGCCAGCGGGTGCGCCCCGCGCGGGCCGTCCTCGCGGCTGATCGATGGCCCCTCGACATGCACGAACGGCACCATTGCCGCGACGAGCGGCGATTGCCGGCGCGCTTCCGCAATGGCGCGCAGTCCGGCAATGATCGAGGCCTCGGATGCGGTGATCAGCGTCGGGGCAAAGGTGGTGACGCCGTCGCGGGCGAGCCGTTCCGCCAGCTTGATGACGGTGGCGGGTGTGAGCGCGCCGTCGTTGAGATCGAGCCCGGCATAGCCGTTGACCTGCAGGTCGACAAAGCCCGCCGCGAGCCAGGCATCGGTATCGCCCACCCCGTGGGTGACGCCGGTGACCATGTTGTTTTCGAATGTAACCGTAACCGGCTCGCCTGTGGCCGGATCACGACCTGCGATCGAGCCAGCAGTGCTCAAAGCCAGCGCACCCGGTCACGGAAGCGAGCAAGGAAACGGCCATTGGCTTCGTCGCCGCCCGGCGCATTGCCGCTGCGCCAGACCGGCGGCTCGATGCCGCGTTCGATCAGCTTGGCGACGGTGCGGATGACCAGCGCGTTGAGCGCGAAGGCATTGGCGAAGGTCGAGACGGCGGCGATCTTTTCGGCCATCCCGTCAATGCTGACCAGCGCATCGCCGACCGGCACCTTGGTGTCGATGGCGAGATCCACGACCTCGTGCAGGTTCTTCTTGGTCGGGTGGCGCGCCGGATGCTCCGGCCGCGTGCTGTCGGCATGGATGCGCGAGCTGACGCCGATGGTGAAAACGCCGCGGGCCTTGGCCTCGAGCGCCGCATCGATCAGCGCCGCGTTGATGCCGTAGGCATTGGTGAGCAGCAGCAGGTCGCCTTCGCCCAGCCGGTTGTCGGTGATCACCACCTTGCCGTAGCCGGGGGTACGCTCGATCGCCATCGAGCGCAGCGCGCCGTTGGAGAGAAGGGTGCCCTCATCGAGAATGGCGCTCACATGCATGAGCCCGCCGGCGCGGAAGAAGATCTCCTGCGAGGCAAGGTTCGAGTGTCCACCGGGGCCGTAGACATAGACCAGCCGGTCGGCCGCGATCTGGTCGGCGAGCTTGCTGGCTGCCGTGTCCAGCGAGGCTGCTTCCTCGTCCTTGATGCGGCGCATATGCGCCACGACGCTGTCGAAGTAGTCGTTGGTCAACTGATCGGCGTTGAGCGCGTCAGACATCGGGATCGGATTCCGGGTCAAGATAGAGGGTGCAGGCGCTGGTCGTACGAAGAATACTGGCCGGGCAGGACGTGGCAATGGGGCCGTAAAGCGTGTCGCGAACCGCGTTGCGCTTGAGGCTGCCGGGGACGACGCAGAACATTTCCCTGCCGCGCAGCAGCGTCGGAATGGTCAGCGTGATCGCCTGCCGAGGCACGTCGGCGAAGGTGGGGAAACACTTGTCGTCCACCTGCTGCTGGCGGCAGACATCGTCGAGATCGACGATCTTCACTGTCTGCGGATCGTTGAAATCGGCAACCGGCGGATCGTTGAAGGCGAGGTGGCCGTTGACGCCGATGCCAAGGCACACGATGTCGATCGGCGCTTCGTTGAGCAGCGCCGCATACCCGGCGACGGCGCGCTGCGCATCGGGCTCGGGCACGATGCGGTGCACCTGTCCGAACGGCGCGCGGTCGAACACGTGCTGGTCCAGCCACGAGGCGAACCGCTCCGGTGCGCCCGTGGGCAGGCCGATATACTCATCCATGTGGAAGGCGGTGACACGGCTCCAGTCGATTCCCGGCGCGACGACGAGCGCGGCAAGCGTATCCGCCTGGCTCGGCGCGGCGGCAAAAATTGCGCGCACATTTGCCTGTCGGGAAAGCGCAGCGCGGAACGCCGCAGCGATGTCGGAAGCGGCGGCCGCGGCCATGGCGGCGCGGCTCGGGAAGGACTCAACCGACAGACGCTCCGCGCGTCGCTGGCTTGCCTCTGTCACTGTCATTGTTGTCCCCGGGGCAATATCCGTGCCTCGCGGCAACTATTCTATGCAACCGGTTGCATGTCAAGGCGATGGCTGGCCGCCTTTGACCGGCTGTGGCACAACGCGCCCAGAGGGAAACTCATGGAACAAAGACGCAAACCGTCGCCGACCATCGACCAGGTCGCTGCTGCTGCGGACGTCAACCGCTCGACGGTGTCGCGCGCTTTTACCCGTCCGCAGATGTTGAGCGCCGAGACGGTGCGGCGCGTCCTCGATGCAGCCGAGCGGCTCGGCTACGCCCCCAACCACACGGCGCGCGCCCTGTCGACCGGCCGGCATCGCAACATTGCGCTCATCGTTCCCGATGTCGCCAACCCCTATTTCCCGCCCTTGATTCGCGCCGTGCAGCGCGAGGTGGACAAGGCCGATTTCTGCCTCTTCCTCGGCAACACCGATGAAGATCCCAAGCAGGAAGATAAACTCGTCGGCCGGTTCGCCGGGCAGGTGGCCGGCATGATTCTCGCGTCCTCGCGCCTGCCCGAAGCGCGCATCCGCGCCCACGCGGCAGTGCGGCCGATCGTCCTGATCAACCGCGACGTCGCGGGCATCCCGCGCGTCCTCATCGATAGCGGCAGCGGCGTGGAGGAGGCCGTGGCCCACCTCGCTGCGCTTGGCCACAAGATCATCGCCTACGTCACCGGCCCCTCCACCTCCTGGTCGAACCGCCAGCGGCTGCAGGCGGTGCGCCGGGCGACGGAGAGGCTGAATCTCAAGCACGTGACCGTCGCTGCCACCGCCGTCCCCAGTTTCGATGCCGGCCGGGTGACGGCGAAGCAGGTGCTGCGCACCGGCGCCACGGCCGCCATCGCCTTCGACGACGTGACCGCGCATGGCCTCCTCGCCGGCATCGCCGACGAGGGCATCGATGTCCCCAAGCGCTTCGCCGTGGTCGGCTGCGACGACGTGCTCGGCGCGGTGACGCAGCCGGCCCTGACGTCCGTTTCCAACCGCGCGCCAGAGGCCGGCCACGCCGCCTTCACGCTGCTCTCCGACATGCTGCAGTCGCCGGCCATCCGCGACGTGCGCTACGTGCTGGAGACCCACCTCGTCGTCCGCGACACGACGGTGCGATAGCAAAAGGCCCGATGGGTTTGTACGAGCGGCACCGGGCGCCGGCACGGTTTCGGGATCCGAACTTGCTCTAAGTATGCACAAACCGGCTGAATCTCCGCCGCGCCTGTGGTATTTCGCCTCATTCAGCGACGGAAGTGGGGGCACGTCGAGGGCAAACGGGAAAAGGGGAGGCGTTGAGATGGAAATCGACGCAGAGACGGCCGCAGGGCTTCCGCGGCGCGGCATCGGCAGGATGGTTCACAACTGCCAGCGGGCGTTCCAGTCGACGCTGGAACGACGCCTCAGGCGGCATGCCATCACACCCAGCCACTGGTATCACCTCAACGAGTTGTGGACCGAGGATGGCCTGACGCAGATCGAGATGTCGAAGCGGCTCGAGATCGAGAAGGCCTCGTCAACGCAGGTGCTGGACGATCTGGTGCAGCGCGGACTGATCGACCGCCACCGGGTGAGCGACGATCGCCGCAAGATCGCCAACCACCTGACGCCGCGGGGTCGAACGCTGGTTGCCCAGCTGCTGGAGGAAATGGACCGCCTGTCCAGCCAGTCGCAACGCGGCGTGACCGAGCGGGACATGCAGACGTTCCTCAAGGTGCTGATGCGGCTGACCACGAATCTGCGGGCCATGTCGGACGAACTGGGCGCGGGATAGGTCGGAAGAGGCGCCGGACGCCGGGGGGCTGCTGCCGCGCCTGCAAGGCTGCTAGGCTGGGTTCCGTGTGCCGCCGGCGCGGGCGGTGGCGGCGCATCGACCAGGGAGCCTGCAATGGACCTCAACTTCACCTATTCGGGCAGTCCGGCACGGATCGTCTTCGGCAATGGCGCGCGCCATGAGGCCCGCGCCTCTGTCGAAAAACTCGGCCGTTCGCGGGCGCTGGTCCTGTCGACGCCGCCGCAGCGCGGCCATGCCGAGGAATGCGCCGCCGGGCTCGGCGACCGCGCTGTCGGCGTGTTCGCCGGCGCCGTCATGCACACCCCGGTCGAGGTCAGCGACGAGGCCGCCGCGCTGGCCCGCGAGCTGGGCGCCGATTGCCTCGTGGCGCTGGGCGGCGGCTCGACCACCGGCCTCGGCAAGGCCATCGCCTATCGCACCGGCCTGCCGCAGGTGGTGATCCCCACGACCTATGCCGGCTCCGAAGTCACCCCCATCCTCGGCCAGACCGCGGACGGGCGAAAGACCACCCTGCGCGACCCGAAGGTGCTGCCGCAGGTGGTCATCTACGATCCCGAACTGACACTCGGCCTGCCGGTCGGGATGAGCGTGACCAGCGGCATGAACGCCATCGCCCACGCGGCCGAGGGCCTCTATGCCAATGACCGCAACCCCATCACCACGCTGATGGCCGCCGAAGGCATGCGCGCCCTGCACGCCGCACTCCCCGCCATCGTCGTCGATCCGGCAAATCTCGAAGCCCGCGGCAACGCGCTCTACGGCGCCTGGATATGCGGCACGGTGCTTGGCTCGGTCGCCATGTCGCTCCACCACAAGATCTGCCATGCGCTCGGCGGCACGTTCGATCTGCCGCATGCCGAAACCCACACGGTGATGCTGCCGCACACCATCAGCTACAATGCCGAAGCCGTCCCCGGCCTGCTGCAGCCCGTCTCCGCCATCTTCGGTGGCACGCCGGGGCAGGGGCTCTACGATTTCGCCGCCGCGCTCGGCGCCCCGCAGTCGCTGCGCGAACTCGGCCTCGCCGAAGCCGATCTCGACCGCGCCGCCGATGAGGCGACGGCCAATCCCTATGCCAACCCGCGGCCGGTGGACCGGCAGTCGATCCGCACCATGCTGCAGGCGGCCTGGGAGGGCCGCCGGCCGGCCGTCTG
>DAORUH010000013.1:0-35517 GCA_035433065.1 Devosia sp.
CCGGTCACTTTTTTGCTTCCGTAACTGATGCAGCCAATCTTCACCGGTCGGGATTATTTCGGGCGGCAGTCCCTGTCTATTGCGAAGTAGACGATCTCCGCGCTTATCTTGGTGCGTTACCGACCATGTGGAGGAGATCGCATGAAAATACTTGCCTTGCTTTCCATGTTTGTGTTGGCCCTGAGCGCGGCGGTTTCGCCGGCATCGGCCGCCTGTTCGCCAGCGACCCCGGGTGATTGCCCGAGTCTGTCGGGACCGGTGACTCCGCTTGTGTGCTCAGACGAGGTCAAGTCGGAGTACTGCAGCGAGATTGAGCCTCAATAAGTCTCTGGCCGGCGCCCGTTTGCGCCGGCCATCCTTTCCGCCTGCCGGCCGGCCACTGAGGCCATCTACCACCCTCGGCTCCGGCGCCGCCGGGCATTGTGGGTTTCCCGTCGCTCCCTGACCAGACCCGGCCCCCCCCTCGCCCCTGCGAGTCATTTTTCACCTCCGTGCCACCAAGGGGCCGGATTTGGCGGGCGTCCTACCTGCAGTCTGCAGGAGGAAATTTCGTGCGCCTTGCTATTGCCGTGCTTGCCGTTGCCCTTTGCGCCCTCCCGACCACCGCGCGGACCCTGCCCCAACCGTACATCGAGGCCTACTGTGATGGCGGGATCGACGGGCGCTATCAGCATGCGCGGGTGGATCCGGACGGCACTGTCACCGCCACGAACCGGTACGATACGCCAGAACCGTGGCCCACCGTGGCGACCGACACGGCGGCGGCGAAGCGCTGGTTCGACGCGATCGAGTCGGCCTCCCCGGTAGAACCGCCGGACCCCAAAAACCCGCCGGTGGCCGACGGGATCGAATGCGGGCTGCTGCTCTATGAAAGGGCGGCGCCGAAGCACTACGACCTGCCGGAAATCCACAACGAGATCGTCCGCCACGTCCCCGGCTACCACTGACGAAAAAGGCCGGTCTCGCGACCGGCCTTTCCAATTCTGCGCTGCGGGAGCGATCAGGCGCGGCTTTTGACCAGTTGCCAGGCACCGGCGACGGTGATCGCCGCAAATGCCATCTTGAGCACGTCCCAGACGATAAACGGCTGCACCGCAACGTTCCAGCCGGCGGCGAGCAGGTCGCCACCCGCGAGCCACTTCGGCAGTTCGCCGCCTGCCGCGAGGAGCACGTTGCCCATCGCCAGCAACCAGACGAGGCCGAAGGCGAAGAGGACGGCGTCGCCGACCAGCATCCAGCCGAACAGCTTCAGCGGCGAGCGCGACGCGCCGCGGTCCGCGGCCCAGCCGATGATGAAAGCCATCGCCAGGTAGCCGACGATGAAGCCGAAGCTCGGTGACAGGACGTAGGCCCAGCCGCCACCATTGGCGAAAAACGGCAGGCCCATCAGGCCTTCCGCGATGTAGAGCGCGACGG
Organism: Devosia sp.; assembly: GCA_035433065.1. Taxonomy (GTDB): domain Bacteria; phylum Pseudomonadota; class Alphaproteobacteria; order Rhizobiales; family Devosiaceae; genus Devosia_A. The sequence continues at coordinate 1,417 of DAORUH010000013.1, forward strand.
AGGAGACGGCGAGGCGCCAGCCCAGCGTCGCGGCAAGGAAGGCGACGGCAAGCGTGGTCAGGTTGATCACCACCGGCGACAGCGGGATCTTCACCTGCGCGGATGCGGCCAGGATCAGCGAGCCAACGATGACGAGCCCGACGTTGGCGGCCATGCGGCTCGCGCCTTCGCGGGGGAGCAGTGCTCCCATGACGGTATTCGGTGTGGTCATCGTCGCGGCCATTGCTGTACCTTCGTGCCAGTGAAATTCCTGCCGACTTCATAAAGCTTTCGACCCATTGAGCGCAATGCCCGCCGCCCCCCCTCCGCCCCTCAGTTTCGATACGACTTTCGACCCACAGACCAGCACGCCGGTAACGGTGGCGCCCGGCGTGGTGCGGATTACGGCCCCAAACGCCGGGCCCTACACGTTCACCGGCACCAACACCTTCATCCTCGGCACCGACCGGGTGGCGGTGGTCGATCCGGGCCCGTTCAGCGAATCCCATGCGTTCGGCATTCTCAACCACATCGGCGACCGGCCGGTGGAAGCGATCATCCTGACGCACACGCACCGCGACCATTCCGATCTCGCCAAGGACATGGTGGCGGCGACCCGCGCGCCGCTGTGGTTCGCCGGCAGGCACCAGCCGAGCCGAAAGCGCCGGCTGTTCGAGATGGACTGGGTCAGGGGCGAGAGTGACTACGATCTCGTCCCGCATCGCGAACTCGCGGATGGCGAGCGCATCGCCGTCGCCGGCTTCGAGCTTGAGGTCATCGCCACGCCCGGCCATTGCGCCAATCACCTCTGTTTCGGGCTGGCTGGCACCGGCACGATGCTGAGCGGCGACCACGTCATGGGCTGGAGCACCTCGATGATCGCCGTGCCCGATGGCTCGATGGCGGCCTATTTCGACTCGCTGAAAAAGGTTGCGGCCCTGCCCTATCGTCAATACCTGCCGGCGCATGGCGGACCGATCGCCGACGGACCTCAATTTGCGCGCCAGTTGCTGGCGCATCGCGAGATGCGCAACGAGCAGATCGTGACAGCGGTAAAGGACGGGGCACGCAATACCGGCCAGCTCCTCGCGGCGATCTATCCAAAGCTCGACGTGAAACTGCTGCCAGCGGCGCGCATGACGCTGAGCGCCCACATCGAGTACCTGAGCGACAATAATCGCATCCGCAGCCGGCGGGGATTGTTTGGCACCGTGGTTGGCCCGGTTTAGCCCTTGTCGTCTGCCGCCGGCGTTTCCGGCGCCGGATCGTCGGCGGGCGGCGTGCCGGTCACCGGGGCGTCGCGGATAATCTGCGTGACACGCAGGTCGAGCGCAGTGAGGAACTCCTCGATGCGGCGGCCATTCTCGCCGAGGTCATGCCCCGGGTTGAGCGAGGCGGACCGCATCGACACCGTCGAGCCCTGCGCATCGCCCTGGATATGGATCGCCACTTCGCTGCGATAGCCGATCAGCGTCATGGCAATCGAATTGACCTGCCCCGCGGCCAGCGGCGTCTGCGGCTCGCGCCGGGCCCGCGGCTCCCAGCCGCGCTGGTCGGCGAGTTCGACGACGAGGGCGTACAACTGGGCGGCCTCGATCGGGTACGTCCGGTTACGCGCATTGGGGAATGCGGCAACGATGGCGGCGCTGTCGACGACATTGCTCGGCGGGACCTGCGACACGAGCCCGGGCGGGGATGCGGCATCGGTCGCGAGGTCGCTGATCTCGGGGTAGCGCGCCCGTTCGTAGAGCACAAAGCCAAGCGGCAAGAGGCAGAGCAGGCTGAGGAAAAACCCCATGGCCGCCTTGCCCCAGCCGAGATCGCCGGTGATCCATAGCCGCACGAAGGCCCCCACTGCCAGCACGAAGGCGAGGCCGGCGACCGCCATCGCGATCATCTCGATGGTGGTGAAGTCGGCGCTCGAAATGATGCGCTCGCGGTGCATGAACACCGGCACGATCGCCAGCGGCAAAGCCAGCGAACCGAAGCGGCGGGCCCAGATGGCCCATTTGGAGGTGCGGATGAGAATGCGCATCAGGACCGAAGGCCTAGCGGTTCCTGTTCATCTTGTCAGGCCCCACCGGTGCAATCGGTGTATTCGCCGGTGCGCCGCACATCGATTTGATGGCCTGCCATTCCTCGGGCGTGAACGGCGGCGTGGCGTTGGGGTCGGGTGCGGCGAGCCGTTCGAGCTCGGCCTTGCGCTCGGCGGTGAGCGGATGGGTACTGAGCAGCGCGAAGGCCCGGCTCATGCCGTCATCCTTGTCGACGCGTTCGAGCAGCGTCATCAGTGCCCGCGCATCAAAGCCCATGCGCTTTGCGGCGTCCGACGAGAAGCGGTCGGCCTCGCGCTCGGCATCGCGCGAAAAGCGCGTGTCGATGAGCGCTGCACCGAGCCCGCCCGCCACCGACATGCCGGTCATGTCGCCGAGGATGAAGCCGATGAGCAGGCCGGTGGCAGAGGTGGAGATCAATTGCTCCATGCCGTGCCGGTGGACGACATGGCCCAGCTCATGCGCCATGACGCCGGCGAACTCGTCGGCCGACTCGGTCTTGTCGAGCAGCGCCGAGAAATAGAACGAGTGCCCACCGGGCAGCGCGAAGGCGTTCGGGATCTTGGTGCGGATCACCTGGATATCGGGCTTGAACGGCGTGCCCGTGCCCGCCACCACTTCGGCGGCAAAGCGGGCGATGGCGCGGTTGGCGAGGCTGTTGGGATCGGTGTCGCAGACCTCGAACCCGGCCTCCGGCTTCAGCGCCTGCTCGACCTGCGCGACCACCGTCTGCCCCAGCCCCTCTTCCCATTGCGGCGGCATGGCATCGGTGATGCTGCCCGCCAGCAGCGGCACGCCCACGACATAGGCGGCGACGACCGAGGCCAGCGCAGCAGTGGCGAGGCCGACGAGGCGATACTGTTTGCCCCGGTCCTGCCGGTGCTTCACCGCCAGCGCCGGCAGCGCGGCCGTCGCGTCGCGGGCTGGCTCGAAGCCGTTGAAGGAAAGGCGGGCGCCATAAGGTTTGCCGCTCACCCCGATACGCAGTTCGTGCCGGCGCGCATGGAGGGGGAACACGTCGGCGGCGTTCCAGCGGTCGAGTTCATCGCGCGATTGCAGGTCGGTGATGACGATCGCCTGCCCCGTCCCCTCGGGTTCAAGCCGGCAGATGACGTCGCGGACATCGGCGACGAGGCCATCGGTGTAGCGGGCGGTGAGTTCCATCAGTACGCCCCTACGTTGAGTGCGTCGGCCAGCCCCTCGCCGACCAGCGAGCGATCCTCGGCGGTGGCGCGCACGCCCCTGAGACTGTCGGCATCGGAGATGGTGGCGCCGCGGGCGACCAGCATCCAGTAGCCAAGACCGAGGAACACTTCGCCCACCAGCGCGAAGGCCGCGAGGCCGATGAGGTAGCCGCCGATCAGCAGCGCAATGGTGGTCCAGCTCGAGCCGAAGAGCGCGGCGAACTGTTCGTCCGTGGGCTCGGCGGGCAGCGCTGCAAGCTGGGTCAGCGTGCCCGTCATGAACACGCCGGCGACCGCGCTCAGCAGGATGCTGACGCCGATCAGCGCGAGGAGATAGAGCGCGAACTGGCCGAACAGGGCGCGGGCCCGCACCTTCACCGTGGCCCGGGCATTGCCAACCCAGACTTCCGAGAACATCCGCGTCGCCTCGCGCGAGCGCCAGTAGAACCAGGCGAGCCCGGCAACGAGGATAAACCCGATGATCGCGATGGTGAGCACCGGCCCCAGCGTGTCGGTGTCGGCCCCGCCGGCCCGCGTGGCGACGAGCGCGACGATGCCCGCCGCCAGCACGGCGAGCACGGCGTACATCCGGTAGTACGGTCCGGCGATGGTCTTCCACGTCCCGGTCCAGCGGAACTGGCGATCGCCGTACCAGCTGTTGTTGGTGCGGTAGCGCCAGAGATCGGCGCACATGGCGGGAAAGATCAGCCCCAGCGTCACGACCATGGCGAGCGACCACAGGAAGCGGCGCAGCGCATAGACCCAGGCATTGCCGTGCTGGTTGAAGCGGATGCCGCGCCAGAGGGTCCGCGACAGCCGGAAATCGCGGGCGCGGTAGAGGGCGTAGCCCAGCAGGAACCAGATGATGACGCCGATCACCCCGTATCCGATCAGCGCAATCTCGCCCGCCTGCGTCGAGAGGTAGAAGAAGGCGATGTAGACCGGCAGGAAGAAGGCGAGGGCGAAGAGGAAGCCGACCAGCAGTTGCAGCGCGTTGCCGGTGTATTCGAGCGGATCGCCGTCGATCACCGTGTTTTGCCAGTAGAACCGCCGCTTCCAGGTGGTCTGCCAGAACCGGTAGATGCCGAGCGTCGGCACCATCAGCAGATAGCCGCGCGTCAGGATGCCGAACAATTCGCTGCGCGCCCCGGAAAATTCCACCCGCGCAATCCGGCCGTCCGATTCAGTCACAGTCATTCGCGCCCCTCGTGTGAGGACCATTCCATCTTACGCATTGGATCGCAAATCGCGGGTGAATGGGCCGTGAACCGGGCGTGCCAAGACGCCCGGCGCGGTAGCGGCGGGATACGGGAGAGGTGCGATCCGGCGAGGCTTTTGGCCTCGGGGTGCGGTCTTCCGCAAAGTGAAGAGGCTTTTGGCCTCGCCGGCTTTGCCGGGGGAGGAGTCACCGGGTCCGGGGAGCGGTCGATCCCACTTTTGGTGGTGCCGGTTGCCTACCCGTAGCTCCCTGCCACGGGACGACTCCCGTGGCTCCCCGTCCCACAAGGCGGAACACACAGTGGTGGCGGATGTGCACGCCCGCCGCCCCTGAGTGCCCCGCTCGCCAGCCGCTCGTAACGGCCTCGCCTGGCGAAGGGTTGGCGCGAGTATGGGGCGGGGTGTTGGGAGGGGGGATAAGAATTTTGCGGGGGGCGAGATGGTAGTTGGTGGTTGGTGGGGAGATGGTGCCACGCCTTCGTGGTTCGACACGCTCACCATGAAGGCTACTGCGGGCTACTGAGGGACAGTGGCTACGCTCGCGCGGCTGGTGGCCTGCGGACGTTCCCCACCCGCCGCGTCATCCCCGGGCTCGACCCGGGGATCCATGCCGTGTCGCGGCGTGGGGATGGATCGAGTGGGTGGGCGGGTCAGGCCCGGCCATGACGACTGAGGGAGTTGTGCGTGGGGCTACTGGGGACGCGGTGTTCCGGAGGACTTCGTGGTGAGCCTGTCGAACCACGAGGGCCGGGCGCTGAGGGCGGTGCTTGGGGTCGCCCCCTCCGCCGCTGCGCGGGAGAGGATTCCTGACTGCGGTTACGGATACAGCCGCTCGCGGGTCCAGACGCCGTTAGTGCGGGTGAAGCGGACGCGGTCGTGGAGGCGGTTGGCGCCGTCTTTCCAGAACTCGATGGTCTCGGGCACGATGCGGAAGCCGGACCAGTAGGGCGGCCGGGTGATCGAATCGCGCTCGCCAAAACTCTTTTTCAGCGTTTCGACGCGTTCGAGCAGGGCGTAGCGGTTGGCGAGCGGGCGGCTCTGCTTGCTGGCATGGGCGCCGATCTGGCTGACGCGGGCGCGGGTCGAGAAATATGCGTCGGCCTCGCCGTCGGAAACCACCTCGACCGGGCCGCGGACCCGGATCTGCCGGCGCTGCGATTTCCAGTGCATCACCATCGCGGCCTTGGGGGTGGCGAGGAGCTGGCGGCCCTTTTCGGACTCAAAATTGGTGAAAAAGCAGAAGCCGCGGTGGTCGCGCTGGTTGAGCAGCACCATGCGCACGTCCGGCATGCCGTCGGCATCGACGGTCGCCAGCGCCATGGCATGCGGATCATTGGGCTCGGACTGCTGGGCGGCGGCGAACCACTCCTCGAACAGCGAACAGGGGTCGATGGGCGCCTTGTCGGCGTCATCGAAGAGGCGGTCCGTCAGGTTCGTCGCAGACATGAGATTCAGTGCCCCTCCGCCCGCGCCGCCAATCTGGACAAGGCGGGAGGGCGTGGCCATATAGATCGGCAATGGGCGGATATTCAACCGCCCGCAGATTCGAAAGAACCCATGCGCGATCCCTATACCGTGCTCGGGGTGCCACGGTCCGTCACCGAGAAGGACCTGAAGTCCGCCTATCGCAAACTGGCGAAGGCGCATCACCCCGACCAGAACAAGGATGACCCCAAGGCTCAGGCCAAGTTCGCCGAGATTTCCTCGGCGTACGATTTCCTGACGAACGTTGACAAGCGCGCGGCCTATGACCGGGGCGAGATCGATGCCGACGGCAGCCCGAAATTCGCCGGGTTTGGTGGCGGCCGCGGCCGTCCGGGCGCCGGTGGGGCCGGGGCGCAGGGCTTTTCCGCCGAGGACATCCTCAAGGAATTCATGAGCGGCTTTGGCGGCCAGCCGCCGCGCGGCGGCCGCGCTCCGGGCGGCGGCGCCGGCTGGGACCCGTTCACCGGGGCCGGCGCGAGCGACGGCTTTGCGCAGGGCGGCAGGCAGGCGGGGTTTCGCGGCGATGACGTGAACGCCACCGCCAGCGTCACGCTGGAAGATGCGCACAAGGGCGGCTCGGTGCCGCTCCGCATGCCGACCGGCAAGGTGCTGAACGTAAAACTGCCCGACAAGGTCGAGGACGGCCAGCAGATCCGGCTCAAAGGCCAGGGCATGCCCTCCCCGGCCGGCGGCGAGCCGGGCGACGCCATCGTGACGGTGAAGTTTGCGCGCCACAAGCAGTTCCGCCGCGATGGCGCGGACCTGCGCGTCGACGTGCCGGTGACGCTCTACGAGGCGGTGCTGGGCGGCAAGATTCGCGTGCCGACGCTCGATGGCTCGGTGGAACTGTCGATCCCGGCCGGGGTGGACACCACCAAGGCCATGCGGCTGAAGGGCAAGGGCCTCCACGCCGGCGGCGATCTTTATGCGACGATCCGGATCGTGCTGCCCAAGGGCAACAGCGACCCCGATCTCGAAAGCCTGATGCGGTTCTGGCGCGACCAGAAGCCCTACAACGTGCGCGATTAGGGCCGCGGGGCGGCGGCGCGGCGCAGCCGGTCGTTGATCGCTTCGCCGAGCCCGGTCAACGGAATCGGCGCAACGGCGATCGGCGCGCCCGATTCATCGATCCGGTGCAGCATCGAAAAGAGATTCTGCGCCGCCTCCCGCAGATCGCCCGACGGCGACAGGTTGAGGGTGTCGCCGCCGGCGCCGGCAGGAACCGCGCCGAAGGCGAGATAGGCCTCGCCGGGTTCGGGGGCAGCCGCATTGAGGCGCACCGGGGCATTGGGGGCATAGTGGCTGGACAGCATGCCGGGCGCGACGATCGCCCCACCCTCGGCGGCGATGGCGACGGACCTGCCGATGGCGGCCTCGATCTCGTCTCGCGGCAAGGCCCCTGCCCTGAGCTGGGTCACCTTGTCCCCGGTGACGGCGAGGATGGTCGACTCGACGCCAGAGGTTGAGGACCCGCCATCGATGACATCGATATCGCCCTTGAAACCGCGATCGACCTGCGCCGCGGTGGTCGGGGACAGCTTGCCGCTGGGATTGGCGGAGGGAGCCGCGACCGGCACCCCGGCGCGCTGGATCAACTGCCTCGCCAGCTGATGCGCCGGCATGCGGATAGCGACAGTATCTAGCCCGGCGGTGACGATGTCGCTGAGCCCGCTATCGGGCCGCATCGGCAGGACCAGCGTCAGCGGACCCGGCCAGAACTGCATCAGTTGCCGCGCCAGCGGCGAGATGATCGCGTAACGTTCGGCCATTGCAAGATCGGCGACATGCACGATGAGCGGATTGAAGCGCGGCCGGCCCTTCTTCTCGTAGATCTTGAGGACCGCGACGGAATTGGTCGCATCCGCCCCGAGCCCGTAGACCGTCTCGGTCGCGAAGGCGACGAGATCACCGGCGCGCAGCGCAGCGGCAAAGCGCTCGATATTGGTTTCGGTCGGCGGGTGGATGGTCATGCGCGCTGTTTGACAAGGGCGCGGGGCTCCGTCAAGAAAACCAAAAGCGGCGAGGATACCGGTTTGACCACCCTGCTCGTCAGCCAGCGGAATTTTGAGAGCCACGTCATGCCGGCCGGCCACCCGGAGCGGCCGGACCGCATCCGGGCGATCGAGGAGGCGCTGGCGGCCGACCGGTTCGCCTCGCTGGTGCGGCGCGACGCTCCGCCGGGTGATCTCACCCTCGCCGAACTGGTGCACGCGCCGGGCTATCTCGCGGCGCTGCGCGATGCACGCCCGGCCGAGGGCATGCGGCAGATCGACGAAGACACGTTCATTTCATCGGGCTCGATGGACGCCGCCCAGACCGCGCTCGGCGGCGGGCTGCTGGCGCTCGACGCGGTGGCGATGGGCGAGGCCGACAATGCGTTCTGCGCCGTGCGGCCGCCCGGCCACCATGCCGAGATCGAGCGGCCGATGGGCTTCTGCCTCATCAACACCATCGCCATCGTGGCGCGCGAGGCGCAGCGCAAGTACGGCGCGGGGCGCGTCGCCATCGTCGATTTCGATGTCCATCACGGCAACGGCACCGAGGATGTGTTCAAGGACGACGGCACGGTGTTCTATGGCTCGAGCCACCAGATGCCGCTGTTTCCGGGGACCGGCGTTCCCTCGTTCACCGGGGCGGGCAATATCTGCAATCTCGCGCTTCCCGCCGGCAGCGGCGGGGCCGAGATGCGGGCCGCCTATGAGGGGCGGCTGTTCGCCGAACTGGCCGACTTCCGCCCGGATTTCCTGTTCATTTCCGCCGGGTTCGATGCCGACTATCGCGATCCGCTGGGCGGGCTCAACTGGCGGCCGGCCGATTTCGCCTGGCTGACGCAGCGGCTGATGGAAATCGCCGATCGCTGCTGCGAGGGCCGGATCGTCTCGATGCTGGAGGGCGGCTATGACCGGCAGGGGCTGGCGCAGGGCGCGGCGGCCCACGTCACCGCGCTGATGGGACAGGTTGCGCCGGGCGGGCCGAGCGAGTAGATCAAAGCGCGAACAGCGGGAGCCCGATCTTGGCCGAAAAGAGCAACGACGACATCAAGGCGATGAGCTTCGAAACCGCGCTTGGCGAGCTCGAGCAGATCGTCGGCACGCTGGAAGGCGGCAAGGCGCCGCTCGCCGAATCGATCGCCATCTACGAACGCGGCGAGGCGCTTAAGTCGCATTGCGAGACCCTGCTGAAGCAGGCAGAAGCGCGTATCGAAAAAATCACGCTCAAGAACGGGACGCCGGCCGGCACCGAGCCGCTCGACGCCTGAGAGAGACAGTAATGGCCGAAGCCGCTTCCCCCGGGCTCGCCCGGTTCCGGATGATCCTGTGGATCCTCGTCGCCGTCGCGGCACTGGCAGCAACAGCGATCTTCGTGCTCCGTCCGCCCGCAGGCCCGCTCGCCGTCACCGGCCAGCCCTTTGCGCTGCAATCGACGCAGGGCGGCACGTTCACCGAGAAGGACCTGGTGGGCAAACCCAGCATGGTGTTCTTCGGCTACACCAACTGCCCCGATGTCTGCCCGACGACGCTGGCCGACACGGTCGCCTGGAAGCGCGCGCTGGGCGTCGACGACAGCAAGGTCCGCACCATCTTCGTGACGGTCGATCCCGAGCGCGACACGCTGCCGGTGGTCACCCAGTATCTCGCCGGGTTCGACCCGAATGTCATCGGCCTCGTGGGGTCGGCCGAGGAAACCAAGCAGGCCGAGGCCTCCTTCGGTGCCACGTCGAGCTTCACCGAAAAGGACGCGACGGGCTTCTACCTCGTCAACCACACCGCCAGCGTTTTCCTGATCGATGCCAACGGCCGCTTCCAGTCGACCATCGCCTATCAGGAGCCCATCGACACCGCGACCGGCAAGCTCAAGCGGCTGATCGGGGGATGACGGCGCGCCAGCGGCTCGACCTCGCGCTCGAAGCGCGCGGGCTGCTGCCGAGCCGTGCCCGGGCGCGCGACGCGGTGTTGCGCGGGACCGTGCGGGTTAACGGAATTGTCGCCGGCAAGCCGAACCAGCAGGTTTCTGACACCGACAGCATTGAGCTGAACGACCCCGCCGCCGCGTATGTCTCGCGGGCGGCATTGAAGCTGATTGCCGGGCTTGATGCCGGGGCGATCGAGGTGGCGGGGCGGACCTGCCTCGATATCGGGGCGTCTACCGGCGGCTTCACGCAGGTGCTGCTGGAGCGCGGCGCGGCAAAGGTCTTCGCGGTGGACGTTGGGCATGGCCAGTTGGCACCGGTTATTGCCGCAGATCCGCGCGTGGTGGAATTTGAGGGGTTCAACGCCCGCGACCTCGGCCGCGCGGAAATCCCCGACCCCATCGACCTCATCGTCAGCGACGTGAGTTTTGTCTCGGTCACCAAGGTGCTGGCCGCGCCGCTGGCGCTCTGCCGCGCCGGGGCCGATGCCGTGGTGCTGATCAAGCCGCAGTTCGAGGTGGGGCGCGACAACATCGGTAAGGGCGGCATCGTCACGGATGAAGCCGCCATCGCCAAGGCCGCTGCCGATGTCGTGGCGTTCATGGCGGCCGAAGGCTGGACGCACCGGCTCTCGGTGCCCTCCCCGGTCACCGGCGGCGACGGCAACCGCGAGGTTGTCGCGGTGTTCCGCCGAAACTGAATGGCGGAAAACAACCACTTAACCCCCCGTACATGATGCGGGCGGATACTGGCGGTCAGGACTTATCCACGACGGCCAATGTCATGGCTATTCTCGGACTTTTTGCAGTGCCCGCCATCGCCTATGCGATCCTCGCCTATTACGAGATCCGCATGGCGCGGCCGCGCCGCTGACGCAGCGCTAGAACCCGATCCCGCCGTCCCGGCCGGTCTGGCCGCGATGGCGCAGGAAGTGATCGGCGAGCACCACCGCCATCATCGCTTCCCCGATCGGCACGGCGCGGATGCCCACGCACGGATCGTGCCGGCCCTTGGTCATCACCTCGGTGTCTTCGTTCGAAGTCGTCACCGACCGGCGCGGGGTGATGATCGACGAGGTCGGCTTCACCGCAAAGCGGACCACCACCGGATCGCCGTTGGAAATGCCGCCAAGGATGCCCCCTGCCCGGTTGGACAGGAAATACGGCCCGGCATTGCCCGCCCGCATCTCGTCGGCATTCTCGGTGCCGGTGAGGGACGCGGCGGCCATGCCATCGCCGATCTCGACGCCCTTCACGGCGTTGATCGACATCATCGCGGACGCGAGGTCGGCGCTGAGCTTGCCGTAGATCGGCGCGCCCCAGCCGGGCGGCACGCCTTCGGCCACCACCTCGATGACCGCGCCGACGGAGTTGCCGTCCTTGCGGATGCCGTCGAGGTAGCCTTCCCATTGCTTCGCCACCACCGGGTCGGCGCAGAAGAACGGGTTGTTGCCGACCTCATCCCAGTCGAAACGCGAGTAGTCGATCTTGTGCGGGCCAACCTGCACCAGCGAGGCGCGGATCGTCACGTGGGGGATGACGAGGCGCGCAACCGCACCGGCGGCAACACGAGCGGCCGTCTCCCGCGCCGAGGCGCGGCCCGAGCCCTTGTAGTCGCGGATGCCGTACTTCTGCTGGTATGTGAAATCGGCGTGGCCCGGACGGAACTTGTCCTTGATCTCGGAATAGTCCTTGGAGCGCTGGTCGGTGTTCTCGATGAGCAGCGAGATCGGCGTGCCGGTGGTCTTCACCACCCCGTCGCGCTCATCCTCGAAGGTGCCCGACAGGATCTGGACGGCGTCTTCCTCGCGGCGCTGCGTGGTGAAGCGCGACTGGCCGGGACGGCGGCGATCAAGATCACGCTGGATCACCTCGGCCGAAATGGGCAGGCCCGGCGGGCAGCCGTCGACGACGACGCCAAGCGCAGGACCGTGGCTCTCACCCCATGTGGTGAAGCGAAAAAGCTGGCCGAAAGAATTGTGCGACATGCGTCCTCTGGTCCTCGCGCCGTGGGGCGGTGCCCCGTCGTTGGCGGACTTCTAGGGCAGCGCGGGAGGGTGGGTCAATTGCACCCTCGTCCTACTCGTCCCAATCCGCGCCGGCCGGATAGACGGTGGCCTTGCCGTCGGCGAAGTGGATCACCGAGTCCTGCGGGGGGAACCAGTTGACCGCCTGCTGGGGCGGAAAGTCCTCAATGAGACGGCGCAGGACGCGCAGGACGCCGCCATGCGCCACGACGATGGCGCGGCGCGGCAACTCACTGCCGAAGGCGCCGATGCGGGCGGCGAGATCGTCATAGCTTTCGCCGTCGGGCGGGCGGAAATACCAGAAGCTGGCGTCACGCTCGCCGGCCATGGGCATGGTGCCCGCGGCGAGGTCCGCGTGGAGGCGTCCCTCGTACTGGCCGAAGGAAATCTCGATGAGGCGGTCGTCGTGGGTGACGGCGGGAAGCGGGGTGCCCGCGAAGGCCGAGCGGACGCGCTCCATCGTTTCCCGGGTGCGGCTCAGGGGCGAGGCGTACCAGTCGAACTCATCTGTCGTGCGGCCGGCGCGTTCGAGCAGACGCTTCAGCAACTGGCCGTTGAGATCGGCCTGCCCCCTGCCCTTGTCGTTCAGCGGAATGTCCCGCGATCCCTGGTAGCGGCCCTCCGCGTTCCACGACGTTTCGCCGTGGCGGATGAAGTAGAGCTCGGGCCAGGTGACGGACATTTCGGGGTCTCGGAAAGAGAAAGGGCCGCCCTGCGGCAGCCCTCGGTCAGATCAGGCAGAAGGGGCAGCTTCGGGCTCGTCATCGACGAACATGCCGATGATGTTGAAGCCGCAGTCGACATACTGGATTTGCCCGGTGACGCCGGAGGAGAGATCGGAGAGGAGGTAAAGCGCGGCGGTGCCGACTTCATCCTGCGTGACATTGCGCTTCAGCGGCGCTGCCTTTTCCTGGTAGCGCAGCATGGTGCGCAGGCCCGAAATGCCGGACGCGGCCAGCGTCTTGATGGCGCCCGCCGAGATGGCGTTGACGCGGACGCCGCTGGGGCCGAGGTCATGCGCGAGGTAGCGCACCGAGGCTTCGAGCGCGGCCTTGGCGACGCCCATGACGTTGTAGTTCGGCACGTATTTTTCGGCGCCGTAATAGGTCAGCGTCAGCAGCGAACCACCGGGGTTCAGCATTGCTTCGGCGCGGCGCGCGACGGCGGTGAAGGAGTAGACCGAGATGTTCATGGTCAGCGCGAAATTGTCGGCTGAGGTGTTGATGTAGCGGCCTTCGAGCTCGTCCTTGTTGGAGAAGCCGATGGCGTGGACGAGGAAGTCCATCGTCCCCCATTTCTCCTTGAGGACGCGGAAGGTTTCGTCCATCGCGGCGTCAGAGCCGACATCGCATTCGACCAGCGTGGTGACGCCGATTTCGGCGGCGAGCGGCTCGACGCGCTTCTTCAGCGCCTCGCCCTGGTAGGAGAAGGCGATCTCGGCGCCCTGCTCGGCCAGCGCCTTGGCGATGCCCCAGGCGATCGAGTTCTTGTTGGCGACGCCCATGATCAGGCCCTTCTTGCCCGCCATCAATCCATTCGCCATCGCTGAAAATCCTCGCTGTTCCGGTTGGCTGCTTTTGGCACAGGGGGCGGCGTGGGGGCAAGTTGTGCTTGCACGGAACCGAACGGCGGGTAAGGTCCGCGTCATGTCAAAATCCGCTGAAATCGCCGATGACCTCAGGGCTCTTGTGGGCGAGCGCTTCGTGGTTTCCGACCCAACCCAGATGGGCGCCTACCTGATGGAACCGCGCAAGCGCTTCCACACGCCCGCTGCGGCCGTGGTGCGGCCGGGGAGCGTGGCGGAGGTGCAGGCGATCGTGCGCTGGGCCAACGAGCGGCGCGCCGGGCTCATTCCGCAGGGCGGCAATACCGGGCTCGTCGGGGCGCAGGTGCCGGTGCGGGGGGATGAAGTAATCGTCTCGCTGCAACGGCTCGACAGCATCCGCGAGGTCAATGCTTATGCGGGCAACATGGTGGCCGAGGCAGGCGTGATCCTCGCCCACGCCCATGAGGCGGCCGAGGCCGAGGACGCGATATTCCCGTTGTGGCTCGCGAGCCAGGGATCGGCGCGGATCGGCGGGGTGCTGTCATCCAATGCCGGGGGCGTGCAGGTGCTGGCCTATGGCAACGCGCGGGAATTGTGCATGGGCGTCGAGGCGGTGCTGCCGAATGGCGAACTGTACCGTGGGCTCAATGCGCTGAGGAAAGACAACACCGGCTACGACCTCAAGGATCTGCTGGTGGGGGCCGAGGGAACGCTGGGGATCATCACGGCGGCGACGCTGAAGCTGTTCCACAAGCCGGAGGGGTACGAGACGGCGCTGTGCAGCGTGGCCTCGCCGGCCGAGGCGTTAAAACTGTTCTATCTGGTGCGGGAGCGGACAGGGTCTCGGCTCTCCGCGTTCGAGCTGATGAACCGGTTCGGGATCGAGCTGCAGCTGAAGCACGGGATGCTCAAACGCGACCCGACGGCGAGTGTGTCGCCGTGGTATGCGCTAGTCGAGGTGAACCGCATGACCGGCGGCGCGGCGGGGGCGCTGCAGGAGGCGCTGGAGGCAGCGTTCGAGCAGGACATCATCACCGATGCATCCGTCGCCGGGTCGGAGGCCGAGCGGCAGGTGCTGTGGGCGGCGCGCGAGCAGATGAGCGACGTGCAGAGCCTCGAGGGCGCGTCGATCAAGCACGACGTGTCAGTGCCGATCGCCAAGGTGCCGCAGCTGATCGCCGAGGGCATCGCGGCAGCCGAGCGCGTGGTGCCCGGCATCCGGCCCTGCCCGTTCGGGCACATGGGCGACGGCAATATCCACTTCAATTTCAGCCAGCCGGTGCGCGCGGACGGCAAGGCATTCATGGCCGGCGCCGAGGCCGTGCACGAGGCGGTCTATGATGTGGTGCTGAAACTGGGCGGTTCGGTTTCCGCCGAGCATGGCATCGGCCAGCTCAAGACGGACCTGCTGAAGCGGGTGAAGGACCCGGTGGCGCTGGCGACGATGCGGGCGATCAAGCAGGCGCTCGATCCCAATTCGATCATGAACCCGGGCAAGATGCTGGGATAGCAGCGGGAGCACTCACCCCTTGCAACGGCCCGACATTCCCATATACTGCACCATATGGTTCAGTATAAGCAGATGCGCTTCGACACTTCGTTTGCCGCGCTTTCCGACGTCACCCGGCGAGGTGTGCTGGAACAGTTGGGGCGCGGCGATGCGTCGGTCACGGAACTGGCCGAGGCGTTCGACATGACGCTGACGGGCATGAAGAAACACATAGGCGTGCTGGAGCGCGCCGGGCTGGTGACCACGCAGAAGGTCGGCCGGGTGCGGACCTGCCGGCTGGGGCTCAGCCGGCTGGAGGAAGAGATGGCGTGGATCGAGAGATACCGCCAGCTCTGGGACATCCGCTTCGACGCGCTGGACAAGGTTGTTGAGGACTTGAAAAACAAGGAGATGGCCAATGGACGCAAAACGTAAGGACACCGGGAAGCGTCACACATCCGTTGAGCGCGCGTCCGACCGCGAGGTCGTGGTGCGGCGAACCATCAACGGTCTGGCGCGCCTCGTGTTCGACGCCTGGAGCAAGCCGGAACTGATCATGCGGTGGTGGACGCCGAAATCGATCGGGATTTCGTTTGTTTCCTGCGAGGCCGACGTGCGCACCGGCGGCACCTATCGCTATGTGTTCCGCCACCCCGACTTCGACCAACCGATGACGTTTTTCGGGCGTTATATCGAAGTCATTCCGAACGAGAAGATCGTCTGGACGAACGAGGAAGACGGCGACGCGGGCTCGATCACCACCCTGACTCTTGAAGAGCGCGGCGAGGAGACACTGCTGGTGATCCGCGACCTCTATCCCAACAAGGCGGCGGCTGACGAAGCAGTGAAGTCGGGCGCGATCGGCGGTTTCGGCGAGATGTTCGAGCAGCTGGACGAGTTGCTGGCGAGCTTGAGCTAGAGACCCAAAGATGGACTGGTTGGCGCGGTGGATCAGGCACGCCGGGAGCCTGCTATCAGAGGTCGACAAGATGCGCTCATGGCGAGACTATTGATACACGGGCTCAAACCTGTGCCTTCTTGAAACCCTCCGGACGTTCGCCACGTGAGGTGTCATGATCCTCGACATTGCATTTCTTGACGACGCCACCCGACCGACCGCTCCGAAGCTGACCGGACTGACGCCCCGGCAGAAGGCCGGCGGCGATCACCTGCGGCAAATCCACGACCACCTGCGCGACAACATGAAGGTGCTGCGCCGGCTGATCGAGCGCGCCTCGGCGGGCGAAGTGAAGCGCGCCGACGTGGACGCGGCCACCGCCGACATGGAGATGATCGCCAACTACCGGCGCTTCGGGAACCTGTGCGGGCAGTATTGCAGCACCGTCAACACGCATCACTCGATCGAAGACTATGCACTCTGGCCGGCGCTCGCCGCCAAGTCAGAGGCCTATCGCAAGGTGACAGACCGGCTGGTGGCCGAGCACGTCGTGGTGCACGAACTGCTGGAGCGGCTGATCGACGCGATCAACGATCTTTCCGATCGCCCCACGCACGCGACCTTCGAGGTGGCGCGCGAACTCTACGAGACGATGGAGAAAGTGCTCAACTCACACCTCGGCTACGAGGAAGACGAGATCTGCGACCCGCTGGGGTATTACGGCATTCTCTAGAAGAGGATGGTCCGGGGATCGTAGGCCGCCAGCGCTTCATCGTGGGTGACGAGCTGGAGGCCTTCGACGTTGGCCTGTGCCAGAAGCAGGCGGTCGAATGGATCGCCGTGAAACGGCGCAATGCCTTCGGCCCCGATTGCATGCTCGGGCAGGATCGGCAGGACGCGATAGCCGGCACGGAGTGACGCCTCGTGCGCCATTCCGGCTGAAACCGCCAGTCCGCGTCGCCTCGCTCCGGCGTTGCGCGCGGCGATCTCGAAAAGGCTGGCGACCGACACGTAGACTTCGTTCCGCTCGTTCTCGATGAGCCGTGCCACTTCGCGCGAAAGTCTTCGCGGATCGGCGAGGCCCCATAGGAGAACGTGGGTGTCGAGAAGTAGTCTCATGCGCGCTTGCGCGTGCGCGGGGCCCTTGCAGGCGCTTCAGGGATCAACGGCGACTTTTCCCACTCCGACCAGATGTCCGCGGTCTGCTTGTCCCATTCCGCCAGCGCCTCCGGCGACAGATCGCCGAACTCGCCCTCGGCGATACCGAGCCGCTGTGGCCGCAAAGCAGGTTCAGCGCCCAGCGGCACGATCCGCGCGACGGGTTTGCCGTTGCGGGCGAGAATGATCTCGGACTCGGCCCCGCTTTCCACAGCCTCTACGAGCTTGCTGAGCTTGGTCTTGGCTTCCAGCATGTTGACGGTCGTCACGGCACCGCTCCTTAGCTAACCTTAGCTAAGGTAGTGCACTCCGCGCCTCAGAACAAGCTGAGCTGGCCGGCGTTGGCGGTCTTCTTCCGGGGGCGGGAGGAGCCGCGTTCGGCGGCGAGCTCGTCTTCGGACATGCGGCGGATGAGATCGGGGCCCTCGGACGCGGCCTTGCCGATGGCCTTGCTCACCGGGTGGAATTGCAGGGTGCCGGCGGGCGGGGTGGTGGCGAGCTGGGCGGCAAGTTCGGGCGCGACGTGGTCGGTGTCGAGCCACATGTCGATGGCTTCCGCCGTGCGCAGCATCGCCGGCATGCGGTCGTGGACGGAGGATAGCTCGAGGTTGGGGGTCACGGTGACGATGGCGGCGGTTTCGACCGGCGCGCCGTCGGGGCCCTGCCAGGTGGAATAGAGGCCCGCGAAGGCGATGGGTTTTCCGTCGGCGGGGTAGATGTAATAGGGCTGCTTCCTGCCGTCCTCGTTCTTCATCCACTCATAGTAGCCATCGGCCGGGATCACGCAGCGCGAGGATTTCACGGCGTTGCGGAACGCAGGCTTGTCGGCCATGCCCTCGGCGCGGGCATTGATGAGCAGCGGAAAATCCTTCGGGTCCTTCACCCAGGTGGGGACGAACCCCCAGCGCGGGGTGTGGGCGTAGCGCCCGCCGCCCTTGTCCTGCCAGACGGCGACGATGGGCTCGGTCGGTGTGATGTTCCAGCGGGCGGGCACATCGACCGAGTTGAGCAGCTTAAACAGCTCCACCATCATTTCGGGCGGCAGGGTGGCCGCGTAGCGTCCGCACATCGTCACGTCCTTCGCTTGCAGTGCCTGATTTTACCTGCGATCACATGAGAATGAAACAAGAACCAAATGCGGCAAGCGTCGCGCTTATCCACAAGGACAAAGTGCTGCTGATCCAGCGGGCGCGGGCGCCCTACCGGCTGCTGTGGACCCTGCCCGGCGGGCGGCGCGAGGCGGGCGAGACGGCCGAGGAATGCGCGGCGCGCGAGGTGCAGGAGGAGGTCGGGCTGCGCTGCTACGGGCTGCGGCCGATCGTAACGCGGCAGCTCGACAGCGCGTCCGGGAGCTGGACGCTGGCGGTGTTCGCGACGGAGGCGATGGAGGGCGAGATTGCTGTGTCCGATGAGATTGCCGACTGGCGCTGGGTGACGGCGGCGGAGGCGGCCGGGATGCGCACGACCGAGCGGTTGAATGATGTGCTGGAGCGGGCGTTTCGGTTGTTTGACCGGAGGTGAGGCGGGGGGATCGCTTCTCCGTGCGCAATGCCGCGCGTTGGCGCCTCGGGTCCGGCGCTTCGGGCCGCCCCCTCCACCACGCTTTCGCGTGGCCTCCCCGCTTTGCGGGAGAGGATGAGGCGGGTCTTGTGAGGGGGGCGGGCAGGCTTTATTGCTCGGGGATGACGCTTCGCCTTGCCGCTGCTGCGCTGATGATCCTGATGCTCGCCGCGGCGCCGGTGCGCGCGGTTGATCCGCCGTATCAGCCGGATATGGAACGGCTCAGCGAGATTCTGGGGAGCCTCTATTTCCTGCAGCCGCTGTGCCAGCCGGGCGTCGAGGACTGGCGGGCGCAAATGGAGCAGCTCATAACGCTCGACGAGCCCGACGAGGACCGGCGGCAGCGGCTCGCCGGGGCGTTCAACGATGGCTATGCGGCTTATGCGCGACTCTACCGGACGTGCACGGTTTCGGCCTCGGAGGCGCTGACGCGGCTGCTGGTCGAGGCGGAAAAGACGGCGCGGGAAATCCACGCGCGGTACGCCGAGTAGGGCTGCGCCTGCCGGTTAAGTATAAGGCCAGACGTCCAGTTAACCCTTTGGTGACACTTTTGGAGCGGCCCCCGGCGGGGTGTGTTACGCCGGGCTCGATGAAGCCGCCCAAACCAGATCCGTTTGATATGTCCCGCGATGCGATTGTCGATACGCACCGCGAGGAACGTCTTGCGCTCGAATACATCGCCGAAGCGTGGAACAGCGCCGAGGACGACGGAGTCGAGCCGCGCGCGCTGGCGCACGCCTCGCTGTTTGCGGCGTTGACGACGTTCGTGCAGTGCTATGGCGAGGAAGCCGCAGCCGAACTGGTGCGCTCGCTGCCGGAGCGCATCCGGCAGGGGGATTTCGATCTGACGCGGACCGTGCAGTAGCGGCGGCCGCTGCGGCACGCCTCCGTGGTTCTTATCCCTGCGGCAGGGCGTCGAGGAAGCGCATGGGCCGGCCGGTGGACGGCGTCACCAGTTCGCCCTGCCACATCACCGCTTTGCCGCGCAGGATCGTGCCGACGGGCCAGCCGGTGACGGTGACGCCGTCATAGGGCGTCCAGCCGGGTTTGCTGGCGATCCAGGCGTTGGTGATGGTTTCGCGGCGCTTCATGTCGACGATCGTCAGGTCCGCGTCGTAGCCCGCGGCGATGCGGCCCTTGTTGGCAATGCCGAAGATGCGGTTGGGGCCGTGGCTCGTCATGTCGACGAAGCGCTCGAGGCTCATGCGGCCGGCATTGATGTGATCGAGCATGGTGGGGACCAGCGTCTGCACGCCCGTCATGCCGGAATGGCTGCCGGGGTACGGGTGGTCCTTTTCCTCGCGCGTGTGCGGGGCGTGGTCGGAGCCGAGGACGTCGGCCGTGCCATTGTCGACACCTGCCCAGATGCCGGCGCGGTGGTGCGCGTCGCGGATCGGCGGGTTCATCTGCACATAGGTGCCGAGGCGGGTGTAGGCGGTCTCGTCCAGTGTCAGGTGATGCGGGGTGACTTCGACCGAGGCCACATCCTTGTTGGCGGCGAGGATCGGCATTTCGTCGGCGGTCGAGATGTGGAGCACGTGGATGCGCTTGCCGGTCTTGCGGGCCAGAGCGATGAGGCGGTTGGTGCAGCGCACCGCCACCTCGACATCGCGCCAGACCGGGTGGGACGACGGATCGCCAGGGACGCGCAGGTGCTTGCGTTCCTCGAGACGGTATTCGTCCTCGGAGTGGAAAGCGGCGCGGCGGGAAATGGCGCGAAGGATCGCTTCGACGCCCGCATCGTCCTGCACCAGCAGCGAGCCGGTGGACGAGCCCATGAACACCTTGATGCCGGCGCAGCCGGGTAGCTTTTCGAGCATCGGCAGCTCGGCGACGTTTTCGTGGGTGCCGCCGATGTAGAAGGCGAAATCGCAGTGCATGCGGTTGGTGCCGCGGGCGATCTTGTCTTCGAATGTCGCGCGGTCGGTGGTCAGCGGGTTGGTATTGGGCATCTCGAAGACGCCGGTGACGCCGCCCATGACCGCGGCGAGCGAACCGGACGCGAGGTCTTCCTTGTGCTCAAGGCCGGGCTCGCGGAAGTGCACCTGCGTGTCGATGACGCCGGGGAGGATGTGGAGGCCCGTGCAGTCGGTGGTTTTATCCGCGCTGGCCGCGCCCAGATCGCCGATGGCGGCGATGCGGCCGCCGGTGACGCCGATGTCGGCCTTGTGGATGCCATCGTGGTTGACCACGGTGCCGTTCTTGAAGATCGCGTCGTAGTGCGCCATGTGTCTGCAACCTGCCTTTTCCGGCGGGTTTAATGGAAGCTCCCGATGCCCACAATCCTGCGTTCGTCGCGTGCGCTGTTTCGCTTCTCCGGACCCGAAGCGCAAAAGCTGTTGTTCGACGTCGTGACGGGGCGGGTCACCGAGGCGCCGGAGCCGGTGTGGTGGGCCCTGCTCTCCCCGCAGGGCAAGATCCAGGCCGAGGGGCTCAGCGGCTTCCGTGACGGGGCGTTCTGGCTCGATGTGCATGTATCGGTGGCCGACGAATTCTTCCGCCGCATGCGGATGTACAAGCTGCGCGCCAATGTGACGATCGAGGACCTGCGCGCGACCCATGTCGTGGGCTGGAGCGATAGCGGCGACGGCGACGCCGATCCGCGAGGCATCGGCTCGCGGGTGATTGCCGAAAAGGGCGTTGGCTGGATCGATGACGAGACAACGTTTGTCGCGGCGCGCGTCGCGGCGGGGATCGCCGAGCTGGGCGCGGATTTTCCGCCGGACGCGGTGTTCCCGCACGATATCGGCATGGACCTGCGCGACGGCATCGACTTCGTGAAGGGCTGCTATGTCGGCCAGGAGGTCGTCAGCCGGATGAAGCATCGCGGCACGGCGCGGCGGCGGCCGGTGATCGTCACGGGCGTGCCCGACGGGGCGGCGCCGGGGGCGCCGCTGATGGCGGGCGAGCGCGAGGCCGGAACGCTCGGCATGGACGTGAATGGCGAGGCCATCGCCATCGTGCGGCTCGACCGGCTCGCCGATTCGGGGGCGGCGACAGTGGGCGGCATTCCGGTTAAGCTGACCATCCCAGCATGGGGGACTTACCGGTTTGGCGAATCGGGAACCGCCGAGTAGCGTCGCGCTGAATCAAAGGCGGGACAGAATGGGACGGTCGAGCAACCGCGCGTGGCAGCGCATGCTTTCGGGGCGACGCCTCGATATTCTGGACCCCTCCCCGCTCGACGTCGAGCTGACCGACATCGCGCATGGGCTGGCGCGCGTCGCCCGCTGGAACGGCCAGACCATCGGCGATTTCCCGTTTTCGGTGGCGCAGCATTCGGTGCTGGTGCACGAAATCTTCAAGGCGCTGACGCCCGATTCCGATGCGCGCGGGCAGCTCTACGCCCTGCTCCACGACGCGCCCGAATATGTGATGGGCGACATCATCTCCCCGTTCAAGGCGGCGATGGGCGGCAACTACAAGGACGTCGAGAACCGGCTGCTTTCGGCGGTCTACCTGCGCTTCTCGCTCGGCGCCGTGCCGCCGACCGCGCTGGCCCGCCAGATCAAGAAGGCGGACCGCGAGGCTGCCTATTTCGAGGCAGTGCACCTCGCCGGGTTCGATGCGGCCGAGGCGGAGAAATTCTTCGGCGAACCGACGGTGCCGGTGTTCGAACTCGACGCCTTTGACCGCCTGATCCGCCCCTGGCCCACCCGCGAAGCCTACGAGCGCTTCGTGGCGCTGGTCGAGGAGACGGCGGAGAGGCTGCCGGGGTAGCTTGCGGCGGTCAGCCGAACTTCCAGCCGCGCTTGAAGTGGTAGAAGACGTGGTGGCCGATCTTGGTCACCTTCTTCATGCGCGGGGCCCAGTGCGGGTAGACGTAAGTCGCGTGGTAGTGGGTGGAGTAGCCGACTTCGGTGAGATAGAGATCGCCGGAGACGACGCCCTTGGCGATTTCCTCGGCCTGGGCCCAGGCCTTCTGTTCGGTCACGCGCTCAGGAATTCCGTCGCAGGCGAAGGAGAACTGGCAGGCGTTGCGCTTGTGCTGGTTCTGAAAGACAACGCCGCAGATGGTGTCGGGGTAGAGCTTGTGGGAGACGCGGTTCATGACCACCTGCCCCACCGCGACCTGCCCGCGATAGTTTTCGCCGCGCGCCTCGAAGTAGATGGCGGTGGCGAGGCAGTTGAGTTCCTTCTCCGAAACCTTCTTGCCCTTCTTGTCGAAGAGCGAGCCGTCGAACACCGTGGCCGGCACGTCGGCGCGGGCGTAGGCGAGTTGCTGGCTCTGCGTCATCGGCAGGGGAACGCCGCTGGCGCTCATGTGGTTGATGGCGTCGAGCGCCTCGGTCGTGGGTGACGCACCCAGTGAGGCGACCATGACGTCGGGAGCGGCCGGCGCAGCGCCTGCAGTGGTTGCCGAGGGTGCGGGGGTTGCGGCGACGCGCTCGGGATGACGGAGCGAGGCGAGGCGGGCGCGGATGCCATCGAACGTGCCGGTGACTTCGGCCACGTCGGGGATGGGGCGGTAGCGGTCCTGCTTTTCGGCCTTGTTGGTGCCCTTGAAGCTGGCGCCGAAGAGATGGGCGATGGACCCGGTGATCATCAGGTCGTCGCCGCTGCCGGTGAGGCTGGCGGTCTGTATGGGCAGATCGAAATCAGCAACGGTGCCGTGCGCGGGACCGATGGCCGCCGAGGTGAGGCCGGCATAGCCAACCACGGCCAGCATGACCCCACAGAAGGCTTTGACCAGCCTGAGCTCGGATTGAGCCCTGCTGGCTCGCATGGTCCGTACGGAAGGGGCCATCACACGCTTTACTTGATACGCAACGCAACTGGATCGATACAAAGTGGCTTTAATGCCGACTTCCCAAAGGATGCAGTATTAGGGTTATCGGCGAGTTAAGCCCCGAAAAACCCAGGCGTTGCCGCGTGTTGGGCGGCGATGACGGTAAAGGTCAGGGCGTTCTCGACTGTGCCAGGGTGAGGCGGGCGACCGGAACCCGGTACGGCGAGCAGCTCACGTAGTCGACGTCGAGCCCGGCAAAGAAGCGCAGCGAGGCGGGGTCGCCCGCATGCTCGCCGCAGATGCCGATCTTGAGGTTCGGATTGGCGCGCTTGCCGCGCTCGATGGCGAGTTCGATGAGCTCGCCCACGCCCTTTTCATCAAGCGAGACGAAGGGATCGATCTCGTAGAGTCCGGTGCGCTGGTAGGCTGCGAGGAAGGCCGGGGCATCGTCGCGCGAGATGCCGTAGGTGGTCTGCGTAAGGTCGTTGGTGCCGAAGGAGAAGAAATCGACGGCCTGCGCGATCTCACCGGCCCGCAGCGCGGCGCGCGGCAGTTCGATCATGGTGCCGAACTGGAATTTTTCGCGCGCACTCTGCGGGATATCGGCGGCGTTGAGCTGGGCGAAGACCTTTTCGCGGATGAACAGGACTTCGCTGACCGTCGAAACGAACGGCACCATGACTTCGAGGATCACCGGCTCCTCCTGCTGGCGCGATGCCTCGCGCACGCCCGCGAGCAGCGCCTGCATCTGCATCTGCAGGATTTCCGGATAGGTGATGGCGAGGCGGACACCGCGATGGCCGAGCATCGGGTTCACTTCCTCGATACGCTCAAGCCGCTGGCGCAGGGCGCGCGGTGCAAGGCCGAGGGAGGCGGCGGTCTCGTCGATGTCCTCGTCGGAACGCGGCAGGAATTCATGCAGCGGCGGATCGAAGAGCCGTACGCATACAGGCTTGCCCTGCATGGCCGAAAAGATGCTCGAATAGTCGCCAGTCTGGTAGTCGACGAGGCCCGTCAGTGCAGCTTTCCGGTCGTCCTCGTCCTCGCTGAGGATCAGCCGGCGCAGCGCCACGAGGCGTTCCTCGGAGAGCAGCATGTGCTCGGACCGGGCGAGCCCGATTCCCTGAGCGCCAAAGCTGAGCGCGGTCGAGACCGCCTCGATGGTTTCGGCATTGGCGCGCACGTCGATGTCGCGCGAGGCATCGGACCAGCCGAGCAGCTTGCCGATGGCGCCGCCGATATGCGGCTGGGTCAGCGGCAGGGCGTCGGGATAGACCGCGCCGTCGGTGCCGTCGATGGTGATGCGATCGCCGGCGCGGAAAGTACGCTCGCCGATGCGGCAGGTCAGGTTCGTGATATCGACATCGAGGCTGCGCACCCCGGCGACGCAGGGCCGGCCGATGATGCGGGCAATGACCGCAGCGTGGCTGGTCATGCCGCCGCGGGCGGTGAGGATGCCGGTGGCGGCCTTCATGCCCTGAATATCGGCCGGGCCTGTTTCGGTGACGACGAGAATGCAGTGCCGGCCGCGCGCTTTCATGCGGGCCGCGTCATCGGGGGTGAAGACGATGATGCCGCTCGCCGCGCCGGGCGACACGCCGAGGCCGGTGGCCAGCGGTTCGCGCTCTTCGGCGGAGCGGAGGCGGGGATGGAGCAACAGCGACAGGCGCGCCGGATCGGTGTGGGCGACCGCCTCGGCCTCGGTCCAGACCTTGCCGCTGACGCGATCGACCGCCGCTTCAAGATCAGCGGCGGGCGTCGAGGCAGCGCCGCGAGCCGACAGCAGGACGGGGCCCAACGCGCCCAAGGCAACAGTGCAGGCCAGCGCCTGTCCCGCCGCGGCATCGAGCGGTCGCACGAAGCGGGCCGCGCCTTCGGGGGGGCGGGCGCCCTTGAAACCAACCGGTCCCAGCGCGCCGGTCGCGCCGTCCCGGGTCAGGAACTGCGCGATACGTCCCTCGGCGACGGCCTGGACGATGACGATCTGGCCGTCGCGGGTGGTGGATTTCTCCGTGCCCTGCCAGAGGCTCGCGTCGGAGCCGTAGGATTCGAAGGCGGCGGCGATGGCGCGGGCCAGCGGACGCGAGGGATCGACCGATTCGGATTCGGTCGCGGGCGCCGGAATGCCGATGCGGGCGGGCATCAGCCCCTTGGAGTGCCGTTCGGCCGAAGTGCGCACGACCAGCGGCGGCGGCCGTCCGTCGCGGCCGACAAGCCGGAACAGCGTCGCCACCCAATGGGTACGCAGCCGGTCCCCTCCCTCGCGGCGTTCGTCCTGCAGGCCATCCCAGGCGGCGCGGGTGATGGCGATGGTCGGAACCGCCGAAAGCCCGGCTTCGGCGGCCGCGTAGAGCCACCGGGATTTGCCCGCAAGAAGCGATTGCTGCAGGTGCGAAAGGTTCGCCTTGCCGGTGGCCGGCGCGACTGCGAACATTTCCAAAGCCAAGGTCACGAGGAATCCCTGCAGGTTAGCGGCATATTGCCGGTGCCCCCATGCCGCCGCAACACTTGACTTGGCGAGGCATAGAAAGCATCTCAACTGCTATGCAAACAAGGCCGCAGCTTGACATCACGCTATGCGCGCCGCGCGGATTCTGCGCGGGCGTCGATCGCGCGATCCAGATCGTAGAGCTGGCGCTCGAGAAATACGGCGCTCCCGTCTATGTGCGGCATGCCATCGTGCACAACAAGTACGTGGTCGAAGGGCTGCGCCAGAAAGGCGCAGTGTTCGTCGAGGAACTCGACGAGATCCCCGATACCGGCGCGCCGGTGGTGTTTTCCGCGCACGGCGTGCCCAAGGCCGTTCCGGCCGAAGCGTCGGCGCGCAGCATGTTCTTTCTCGATGCCACCTGCCCGCTTGTCACCAAGGTGCATGTGCAGGCGCGGCGGCACTTTGACGAAGGCCGCGAGATCGTGCTGATCGGACATGCCGGGCATGTCGAGGTGATCGGCACGATGGGGCAGCTGCCGGAAGGCTCGATCACGCTGATCGAGACGACCGACGATGCCGAGGCGTTCGAGCCGCGCGACCCCGGCAATCTCGGATTCGTGACGCAGACGACGCTGAGCGTCGATGACACGGCGGACGTGATCGGGGTGCTGCAGCGGCGCTTCCCGACCATCGCCGTGCCGCACAAGGAAGACATCTGCTACGCGACGACCAACCGGCAGGACGCGGTGAAGCGCGTCGCCCCCCATGTCGACGCGATGATCGTCGTCGGCTCGTCCAATTCATCGAACTCGCTGCGGCTGGTCGAAGTCGCCGAGCGCGCCGGGTGCAAACTGGCTATGCTGGTTGACCGGGCGAGCGAGATTCCGTGGGAGCGCCTCGAAGGCATCCGCACGCTCGGTGTTTCGGCGGGCGCCTCGGCGCCGGAGACGCTGGTAGACGAAGTGATCGAGGCCTTCGCGCAGCGCTACGACATCAAGGTCGAGGCGAGCGGCCAGCAGCGCGAGAGCATCGTCTTCAACCTGCCCCGCGAGTTGAGGGCATCGACATGAGCAATCTCGATCTCATCGAAACGGACCGGCTGGTGCTCTCCGGCTGGCGGCCTGACCAGGCCGAGGATCTCTATCGCCTGCACGGCGACCCGGCGGTGGCGCTCTATCTCTCGCAGGAAGGCAAGCCGTGGACGAAGGACGAGATGGATGAGGCGCTGGCCGAGTGGATCGAACTGTTCGAGCGCCAGAAGATGGGCAAGTTGCGGGTGACGCGGAAGAGCGACGGCGTGCTCATCGGGCGCTGCGGGTTTGGCGTCGAGGGGCCTGAGGAAATCCCCGAGATCGGCTTTTCGCTCTATCCCGAGTTTCAGGGCAAGGGCTATGGCTACGAGTCGGCGGCGGCGGTGCGCGACTGGTATTGGCGCGAAACGGACCGGCCGTATTTCATCGGCGTCGCCGACCCGCGCAACGCTGCCTCGCTGGGGCTGCTGCGAAAGCTCGGCGGCGTCTACACACACACGGCCAGGACCGCGTCCAACCACATGTGCGAATGGTACACCTACGAGCGGCCCGCAGCGTGACGGACAAGGTTACGATTCACACAGATGGCGCGTGTTCCGGCAACCCGGGTCCGGGCGGCTGGGGCGCGGTGCTGCAGTACAACGGCACGCTCAAGGAGCTGAAGGGCGGCGCGCCGCTCGCCACCAACAACCAGATGGAACTGACGGCGGCGATCGAAGCGCTCAACGCGCTGAAGCGATCGTGCGAGGTGGAGCTTCACACTGACAGCAGCTACGTCAAGGACGGGCTGACCAAGTGGATCCACGGCTGGAAGAAGAACGGCTGGAAGACCGCCGACAAGAAGCCGGTCAAGAACATCGAGCTGTGGCAGGCGCTCGACGCCGCCGTGCAGCGCCACAAGATCAACTGGCACTGGGTCAGGGGCCACGCGGGCGACGAGATGAACGAACGCGCGGACCAGTTGGCCAATGAGGGCATGGCGCCGTTCAAGGTGAAACGGCGGGGGTGAGTGATCGGGGATTGGTGCTGACTTCGCCCCTTTCCCCCCCGGACCAAGTCCGGGGCCAGGCTCTGCTACGTCGCTTCGCTCCTAGCGGCGCTACCCTCCCCCGCTAGGGGGAGGGTAAGAGCGGAGTTAGCCGGCGATTTTTGAGAAGTCGGCGACGGTGCGCATGGTGTCGCGGAGCTGGGCCAGGAGGTTCAGCCGGTTGGCGCGGATGCGGGCGTCGGGGTCGTTGACGAGAACTGCTTCGAAGAACGCATCGACGGGGCCACGGAGCGTGCCGAGCTTGCCGATGGCGGCCTTGTAGTCGTTGGCGGCAACGCTCGCCGCCACTGCTTCGCCCACCGACGCGACAGCCGAGCCGAGTGCGGCTTCTTCGGTCGTGGTGAGGAGATCGGCGTCGACAGTTCCGGCGAAGGTGGTCTTGTCCTTCTTTTCCTCGGCGGCAAGGATGTTGGCGGCGCGCTTGTATCCGGCGAGGAGGTTCTTGCCGTCGTCCGAGCCGAGCAGCGCAGAGAGCGCTTCGACGCGGCGGGTGATTTCGAGGATGTCGTCGCTCTCGGGCGTGATCACCGCATCGACCAGATCGTGCCGCGCCCCGGCGTCACGCAGCGACACTTTCAGCCGGTCGTGGAAGAAGGCGAGGAGCTCGGTGGAGGACAGGTCCTCGGCCGTCTCGTCGGCGGTCTCGACTTCGCTCTTCGAACCCTGGGCCTTGCGCACCATGTAGGAGGCCTGGAACAGCGGGGTCAGCGGCAGCGTCAGCTGGTTGTCGGTGACGATGCGGATGACGCCGAGCGCGGCGCGGCGCAGCGCGAACGGATCGCGCGAGCCGGTCGGCTTTTCGCCGATGGCCCAGAAGCCGGTGAGCAGGTCAAGCTTGTCGGCGAGCGCGACGGCGATCGAGGCCGGCTCGGCGGGAACGAGATCGGTTGGGCCAAGCGGCTTGTAGTGATCGGCCACGGCGTTGGCGATGGCCAGCGGCTCGCCCTGCGCCAGCGCGTAGTAGCGGCCCATGATGCCCTGCAGTTCGGGGAACTCGCCGACCATGCCGGTGGTAAGATCGGCCTTGGCGAGCATGGCGCCACGGCGCGCCTGTTCGGCGTCGGCACCAACCTGCGGCGCGATCGTCCCGGCCAGACGATCGAGGCGCTCGACGCGCTCGAACTGGGTGCCGAGCTGGGCGTGGAACACCATGTCCTCGAGCTTGGGGACGCCGTTTTCGAGCGGGGCGGCGAGATCGTGTTCGTAGAAGAACTTTGCGTCCGACAAGCGGGCGCGGATGACGCGCTCATTGCCCGCGACGATGGTCTCGCCGCCGTCGGTCGCGACGTTGTTGGAGGTGAGGAGGAAGCGGTTGGCAAGCTTGCCATCGGCATCGCGCAGGCAGAAGCATTTCTGGTTGGCGCGGATGGTCGCGATGATCACTTCCTCGGGCACGCTGAGGAAGCTTTCGTCGAACGCGCCCATCATCACCACCGGCCATTCGACGAGGCCGGCGACTTCTTCGAGCAGGCCCTCGTCGTGGATGACGCTGAGGCCCTGCGCAAAGGCGAGCTGGTCGGCGTCGGCCTTGATGATTTCCTTGCGACGGTCGAGATCGAGCACGACCTTGGCGCGCTCGAGCGCGGTCACATAGTCATCGAAGCGCCGCACGCGGATCGCGTCCGGTGCGAGGAAGCGGTGGCCGTAGGTGGTCTGGCCCGACGCAACCGTGTTCGAATGGAACGGGATGACAGCGGGCTCGTCATTTTCGGTGCCGAAGGTGGCGGTGATGGCGCGCAGCGGGCGCACCCAGGTCAACCCGCCGCTGCCCCACTGCATGGATTTTGCCCATGGGAAACCCGAGATCAGCTGCGGCAGGAGCTTCGCCAGAATGGCCTCGGCGTCGGCGCCCTTCTTTTCGATGCGCGCAACGTAGAACTCGCCCTTCTTGGGATCGGACTCGATGCTCGCCTGATCGATCGAGGTCAGCCCCGCAGACTTGAGGAAGCCGTCGATCGCCTGCTGCGGCGAGCCGACGCGCGGGCCCTTCTTTTCTTCGCGCGTATCGGGCGAGCGGGCGGGCACGCCGGTCACGGTCAGCGCGAGGCGGCGCGGCGTCACGAAGGCGCGGGCTCCCTCATAGACGAGGCCGGCTTCGACCAGCGCATTGGTGACGGCTTTCTTGAGGTCCTCGGCGGCCTTGCGCTGGAAGCGGGCGGGAATTTCTTCCGAGAACAGTTCGAGCAGCAGTTCGGGCATAGCGTTTCCGCGGGTTTCGGGCCGCGGAGGGTTAGCAACTGAGCGGCGCGCTGTCCATCGTGGCGGCGGTTCGGGCTATTCGGCGGCTACCGCAAGTTCGACCGGGCTGCACTTGGGGCACAGGCAATTCTCGCCCAGATAGGCTTCGAAATATTCCTTGCCGTAGTTGTAGACGAGCTCGTCGCCGGCCCGGACCTTCTTGATCGCGTGGATGAAGATGCGGCCCTTGTGGACCTCGGACTCGCAGTTCGGGCGGCAGGAGTGGTTGATGTAGCGCGCCTTGTTGGCGCGGGTCGCGCCCTCCAGCACCTTGCCGTTGCCGAGATCGAACAGATAGCGCGAGCGGGACCGGTCATACTCCTCGTCGGTGAGGACGCGGCCGACATACTCGATGATGCAGGCGCCCTTCGGAATATCCGTTTCGGCAAACAGGCCGAGACCGGTGCGGGCGCGGCGGACCTTCAGGTTGAAGTCGCCCGGGGTGTAGCTCTTCTTGGGCGCAGCTTTGGGCATCGACGGATGGTCTCGGGCGTAAGGACGCGCCTTTGAGCCTCAAGTCGCGCCGCAAGGCAAGGGGCTTTGCGCATCGGCGTGATGGCTGCGCTCGAAGTCAGGCGCAGCGTGTTGCGGATTGGCGGCTACCAGCCGCCACCACCGCCGCCTCCCCCGCCGCCTCCGGACGAGCCGCCGCCACCACCGCCGCCGCCTCCTCCACCCGAAAAGCCGGACGAGGACGCCGCAGCGGGTTGCGCCGCGACCATCGCCGCCGCCATGCCGGTGGTGGCTGCGGCAACGGTGTTCGAGAACCCGCCCCGGCCGCTCGCCCAGTCGGTGCCGTGGTAGAAGCCGGGTTGGTAGACGGAGCCGGTGACGCCCTGCACGGCGTTGCGCTTCAGCTCGGCATCGAAGTGCTCGGACCAGGGCTTTTCGACCTTGAGCGCGATGGCATAGGGCAGGATCGCCTCGAAGCGGCTGACGGTCATTGGCGGCGCGCCCTCGAAGTTCAGGCGGTTCTTCTCGGCGGTATCAAGATACATCTTGAAGCCGTCGATCTGGTCCATGACCTTGCGGCCCTGCACGGTCGGCGCGCGCATCAGCACACCGAACAGCACGCCGATCGCGACGATCGACACGGCAGCAAAAGCGGCGGTGTTGAGCTGCACGTTCGAGAAGAAGGAAAAGCCGCCTGCCCCGAGGTTGGAGACGAGGATGACGGCCCACACGACGAACATGAATTTCTGCAGCAGGTTGCCCTTCCAGAAATCTCGCAGGATGCCGGTGAGCAAACCAAGGAACACGCCGGCGACAAACGCGATGATGAGGAACAGCACCGGCAGCAGGTCGAGCATGACCATGCCGAGCAGCAGCGCGACCGCGATGAATCCGCCGATCACCACATAGGCAAAGTTATTGCGGAAGTAGACCTCGCGGTTCTCGCGTTCGATCGCCGAGATGAACTCGCCGCGCTTCTGGTCAATCGTTGGACCGTTGGTGGTGTCGACGACCAACGTTCCCTTGGCGGCGATGTAGTCGAAGAGCACCTGCTCGCCCTGCGACAGCGGCTCGGCGGGCTGCTTGCCGGTGGCGGTGACCTTGAGCTTCTTTTCGCTGTTGTCGATCTCCACCAGCCCCTTCACGCCGAGATCGAAGATCGCGGAAGTGAACGCCGTCCAGCCGTTGTTCTCCCAGCCCATGCGGTGGATGTAGTGCACCAGCGCGGGCGAAAAACCCTTGGGTGGATAGAACAGCGGGATGATCGTGCCCTTGGGCGGATCGCGGCCGACGGCAACCCAGGCAAAGAGGTTGTAGAAAAACGCGATGGCGACCGCGAGGAGCGGCAGGACCACGTCGCGATGGTCGCTCAGCCACCACTGCGCCTGCTGGATGCCGCCGGGCTCCGTGAGGATGCCCTTCTGGAAGGCCGCCGCCACGGTGACGCCCTCGCCTGCCGCGAGCCGGCGGTTGGTGCGGAAGGTGGCGGTGTTGTCCGAGGTGCGGGTGATGGTCACCGCCCGCTCGGTGGAGCCCGTCTTGCCGGTGTAGCCGGCGAGATTCTGGATCACTGCGCCCTTCGGCAGCGACACGTTGGTGACGGAACTGAGGATGGGGAAATTCCAGTAGTTGCCGGTGGCGTTCCAGTAGAGCTCGTCATGGTCCTCGAAGAACCGGCCCATCCGAGTCATGGTGTAGTGGACGGTAAACTGGTGCTTGCCGCGCGACAGCATGACGTCGGAATCGCCGATGCGGATGCGCACGAAGCCCGCGCCGATGCTCTCGACGGCATAGGGCTCGGGGCGCCCGTCGCGCTGCACCTCGACGACATTGAGCGAGGAGCGCAGACGCGAGCCGTCGTCGTTGATCATGAAGGTCGGGATGTCGCGAAAGATGCCGCGGCGAATCTCGATGCCCTCGGCGTTGACCTCGATGATCTCGGTGACGTCGACCGTGCCGTCGGCGCGCAACTCGACGTTGGAGGTGAAGGCGTTGATGGTCTCCGCCGCCAGCGCCGGGATGGCGGCGATGGTGACGAGGACCAGCAGCAGCACCGCAGCGGCGCGCCTCAGGCGGCCGGCGAACCGCCCGCCCACGGCGTCAGCCGCCAAGCCTGAAACAGAGATTCCTGCATTCGCAGGAATGACCCGGTGATGGTTCATGGCTTCGATCCGGTGTCGGTGCGGAGCGTCGCAGGCAATCAGAACTTGACGTTCGGCACGGCGCGGTCGGCTTCGTTCTCAAGCTCGAAGTACTCGCCCTTGTCGAACTTGAAGAGGCCGGCGATGACGTTCTGAGGGAAGGACTCGACCGCGGTGTTCAGGTTGCGCGTCGCGCCGTTGTAATAGCGGCGGGCCAGTTGCACCTCGTCTTCGACCTTCTGCAGGGCGCCCTGGAATTCGAGGAAGGTCGTGTTGGCCTTGAGGTCCGGATAGGCCTCGGCGATGGCGAGGAGCTTGCCCAGAGCACCGGACAGCGCCCCCTCGAGCTTCGCGCGTTCCTCGGGACCGGCATTGGAGCCGGCGGTGGCGGCGGCGCGAGCCTGCACGACGGCTTCGAGCGTCTCGCGCTCGTGGCCCATGTAGCCCTTCACCGTTTCCATGAGGTTGGGAATGAGATCGGTGCGGCGCTTGAGCTGCACATCGATCCCCGACCAGCCCTCCTGCGCCAGCTGCCGCTTGGACACGAGGTCGTTGAACAGAAAGACGCCGTAGCCGATGACGGCAATGACAATGGCGAGAATGATCAGGCTGGTCACAACGTGCTCCCCTGCGACGCGAATGGGCCGGGCGACAGTTGCAGGTCGCCGCCATGGGTGCAATGCACGAGACCGGCTGAACGATCCATGAATACCGCAGAAACCCACAGGTTTCGGCGGGTTCGGCTATTCCTCGGGGTTGTCGCCGCCCTCACCTTCCGGCGGTTGCGCGAGATCCGGCCGGTGCTTTTCGCGGCGCTTGTAAACGTTGGGATCGGCCTCGACCTTCGGCTGGAACTGCCCCATGCCGAGCGCCTTCGCCGCGACGTTCCGAGGCTTGGGAGGCTTCTTCGGTTTCGGCTTCTTCGGTTTCGGCTTCTTCATGGCGCTCCGCCCCCGGCCGTGGTGGTCCGAGGCTAGCGGCAATCGCGGCGCTGGTCGACTAGATGGCGCCGCCGCCGGCTGTCTGCAACCACGCTTCACCGCAGGCCTTTGCGAGGTCGCGGATGCGCAGGATGTAGCTCTGGCGCTCCGTCACCGAGATGACGCCGCGCGCATCGAGGAGGTTGAAGGTGTGGGAGGCCTTCACGACCTGCTCATAGGCGGGGACGGCGAGCGTCTGGCGGCCATCGACGAGGCCCTGCTCCAGCAGCTGGTTGCACTCCTGCTCGGCATCGGCGAAGTGGCGGAACAGCATCTCGGTGTCGGCGGCCTCGAAGTTGTATTTCGAGAATTCCTGCTCGTTCTGCAGGAACACGTCGCCGTAGGTCACCTTCTCGTCGCCGTCGCGGCCGTTGAAGTTGAGATCGTAGACGTTCTCGACGCCCTGCACATACATGGCGAGGCGCTCGAGGCCGTAGGTAATTTCGCCGGGGACCGGCATGGTCTCGAAGCCGGCGACCTGCTGGAAGTAGGTGAACTGGCTGACTTCCATGCCGTCGCACCAGCATTCCCAGCCGAGGCCCC